>CAJUCO010000002.1 GCA_910585245.1 uncultured Oscillibacter sp. | reverse complement strand
AAAATCCTTGTGTTAGGCAGGGAAAGGATAGTCCAAAGGACAAAAAAGTGACCCCCATCCAAAGGATGGCAGGTCACTTTTTTCTATGGCGTAGGCTGATGTTTAGTGCCCTTTACAGGATAAATCACAATGCCCTACGACAAAAGCAGGTGCTTACCTCAGTCCGCTTTGATCGCCGCCTGGGCCGCCGCCAGCCGGGCGATGGGCACCCGGAAGGGAGAGCAGGACACATAGTCCAGTCCGGTGCGGTGGCAGAACTCCACGCTGGAGGGATCGCCGCCGTGCTCGCCGCAGATGCCCAGGTGCAAATTGGGATTCGCGCCCCGGCCCATCTTCGCCGCCATCTCTACCAGACGGCCCACGCCGGTCTGGTCCAGCTTGGCAAACGGGTCGTTCTCGTAGATCTTCCGGTCGTAGTAGGCGTCCAGGAACTTCCCGGCGTCGTCCCGGCTGAAGCCAAAGGTCATCTGGGTCAAATCGTTGGTGCCGAAGGAGAAGAAATCGGCTTCCTTGGCAATCTCGTCGGCGGTGATGGCCGCACGGGGAATTTCAATCATGGTGCCCACCAGGTACTTCATGTCGGACCCGGCCTCTTTGATCAGGGCGTCAGCGGTTTCCACCACCACGCTCTTGACATATTTCAGCTCCTTGACCTCGCCCACCAGGGGAATCATGATCTCGGGAACCATGGTCCAGTCGGGATGGGCGGCCTGAACCTTGAGGGCGGCCTTGATGACGGCCCGGGTCTGCATCGCGGCAATTTCCGGATAGGTAACCGCCAGACGGCAGCCGCGGTGGCCCATCATGGGGTTAAACTCGTGGAGACCGGCGATGATATTTTTGATATCCTCCACGGTCTTGCCCATGTCTTGCGCCAGCTTGGCAATGTCGGCCTCTTCCGTGGGAACGAACTCGTGCAGAGGGGGGTCCAGGAAGCGGATGGTGACGGGGCAACCCTCCATGGCCTCGTAGATGCCCTCGAAGTCGCTTTGCTGCATGGGCTCCAGACGGGCCAGGGCTTTCTCCCGCTGTTCCAGAGTGTCGGAGCAGATCATCTCCCGGATGGCGGGGATGCGGTCCTCGTTGAAGAACATATGTTCCGTGCGGCAAAGGCCAATGCCCTGGGCGCCAAACTTCCGGGCCTGAGCGGCGTCGTGGGGGGTGTCGGCGTTGGTGCGGACCTGGAGGCGGCGGTACTTGTCCGCCCAGCCCATAACCCGGCCAAACTCTCCGCCGATGACCGCGTCCACCGTGGGAATGGCCCCGTCGTAAATCTTGCCGGTGGAGCCGTCCAGGCTCAGCCAGTCGCCCTCCTGGTAGGTCTTGCCCGCCAGTTCGAATTTCTTGTTTTCCTCATCCATTTTGATCTCGCCGCAGCCGGAGACGCAGCACTTGCCCATGCCCCGGGCCACCACGGCGGCGTGAGAGGTCATGCCGCCCCGAACGGTCAGGATGCCCTGGGCGGCCTTCATGCCCTCGATATCCTCGGGAGAGGTCTCCAGGCGGACCAGAACCACCTTCTCGCCCCGCTGAGCCCACTCCTTGGCCTCTTCGGCGGTGAAGACGATCTTGCCGCTGGCGGCTCCCGGAGAGGCGCCCAGAGCGTGGCCCACCACGGGGGCGGCCTTCAGAGCCTCCCCGTCGAACTGGGGATGCAGCAGCGTATCCAGGGACCGGGGCTCAATCATGGCCACGGCTTTCTTTTCGTCGATCATGCCCTCGTCCACCAGGTCACAGGCGATTTTCAATGCGGCGGCGGGGGTGCGCTTGCCGTTGCGGGTCTGGAGCATATACAGCTTCCCGGCCTCCACGGTGAACTCCATGTCCTGCATATCCCGGTAGTGGTCCTCCAGAATCTTGCAGACGTTCTCGAACTGGCTAAAGGCCTCGGGGAACTTCTCCGCCATCTGGCTGATGGGCATGGGGGTCCGCACGCCGGCCACCACGTCCTCGCCCTGGGCGTTGGTCAAAAACTCACCGAAGAGCTTTTTCTCGCCGGTGGCGGGGTTCCGGGTGAAGGCAACGCCGGTGCCGCAGTCGTCTCCCATGTTGCCAAAAGCCATGGACTGGACGTTGACGGCGGTACCCCAGGAGTAGGGGATGTCGTTATCCCGGCGGTAAACGTTTGCACGAGGGTTGTCCCAGGAGCGGAACACAGCTTTGATGGCGCCCATCAGCTGCTCCTTGGGATCGGAGGGGAAGTCCACGCCCAGCTTGGCCTTATACTCGGCCTTGAACTGGCCCGCCAGTTCCTGGAGGTCCTCTGCGGTCAGGTCCACGTCCTGGGTGACGCCCTTTTTCTCCTTCATTTCGTCAATGAGCTGCTCGAAGTATTTCTTGCCCACTTCCATGACCACGTCGGAGTACATCTGGATAAAGCGGCGATAGCAGTCCCAGGCCCAGCGGGGGTTGCCGGACTTGCGGATCAGCACCTGAACCACGTCCTCGTTGAGGCCCAGGTTCAAAATGGTGTCCATCATACCGGGCATGGAGGCCCGGGCGCCGGAGCGGACGGAGACCAGCAGGGGGTTTTCCAGGTCGCCGAACTTCTTGCCGGTGATCTCTTCCATTTTGGTAATATACTCCATGATTTCGGCCATAATGGAGTCGTTGATTTTCTGGCCGTCCTCATAGTACTGGGTGCAGGCCTCGGTGGTGATGGTGAATCCCTGGGGGACGGGCAGGCCAATGTTGGTCATCTCGGCCAGGTTCGCACCTTTGCCGCCCAGCAGCTCCCGCATATTGGCGTTGCCTTCGGTGAACAGGTAGCAGTATTTTTTGCTCATTTTCATTCCTCCGTTATTTTTTGCGTTCGCTGGGCGGCGGGTCTCCGCCGTCCGCTTGGCAAACGTTTGCCTAAATGCCTTACTATTATAATCGTTGATTTTATGGAAAGCAATACATAAATATCATAAGAAATCGCCGGTCAATTAACACAATCTGCCCAAAATCGATAAAGCCCCTGTCCACCTGGAGCGAACAGGGGCCCTGGAAGGGCGGGAAGATTCCCAAAGCGGGCCGGTTTATACCATGCGTTCCCCGGCGCAGTCCAGCTGTTTTCGGAGTTTTCCATTTACGCCGGACAGCACGTCAAAGGCGGTGTAGAGGGCGTCGATATACCTCCGCCCGTCCTCGCCGGACAGACAGCAGTCCCTGGAAAAGGCGCTCAATCCGTCGGCGATGACGGCAATCAGGCCAATCTTGGTGTCCAGCTCCGTTTGAAGGTCGTTCATCTCCATTAAAAGTTTCTGATCCATAAAAATCTCCTTGATTTCCCCCGGAGGCTGTGGCATAATAAATTTACCTCCTGCCTTTGGGGGTATTGGGGAAACAGCTCGCGCTTGTGGTATTTGGTGGCGGGCTGTTTCTTTTTATGCGTTGTCCTGTTCCGTTTTGACCGCCTCGATTCCCCTCTTGATAAGGTCCAAAAGCGAATACCCGGAGCTTCTTGCAAAGTCGTAAATCTCCTCTTTTTCCTGGGGTGTCACGCGGATAAAGAGCCGGTCGCTCTTGGGGTTGTCGCTGGGCGGCCTTCCCCGAAGTTGCGTCACAAATTCACCCCCTTGTTGTACGCACTATAATCATAATACCGTACGCACAAAAAGTCAAGCAAAATTTATATAACAGGCGAATAATTTTCCGTCCCCTCCGGTTTCCCCCGGCAGGGGATTTTTCTTTTGTTCGGTTGACATTTTTCGCCCCATGGCCCATAATGACAGGGAAAGAACGCCCGCCGGTTTTGGGGCGGGCGGCACAGGAGGACACGCCATGAAAACCATCCTCGGCATTGACATCGGCGGCACCACCACGAAAATCGTGGGTCTGAACCAGGCGGGAGACCTGCTCTCCACCCTCCGGGTCCAGGCGGAGGACCCCATCACCAGCCTCTATGGGGCCTTTGGCAGCTATTTGACCAAGAACCACCTGACTCTGGCAGACGTTGGCCGGGTGGTCCTCACCGGCGTGGGTTCTTCCTATGTGGAGGGAGATATCTACGGTTTGCCCACTTGCTTTGTGGACGAGTTCACCGCCAGCGGCACGGGGGCTCTGGCCATGTCCGGCCAGCCCAGGGCGGTGGTCGCCACCCTGGGCACCGGCACCGCCTTCCTCTGGGCAGACCGGGGCAAGGGAGTCCGGCACCTTTGCGGCAGCGGCATCGGCGGCGGCACCCTGGGGGGCCTTTGCCGGAAACTGGTGGACATGGAACGCTTCCGGCAAATTCAAAAACTGGCGGAGCGGGGAGATTTGGGAAAGGTGGACCTGACCATACAGGATATCACGCCGGACCCCGCCGCCACTCTGGACCCCACCCTCACCGCCGCCAATTTCGGAAACCTCTCCGAGGACGCCACCCCCGCCGACCTGGCCGCCGGGGCGGTAAATCTGGTGCTTCAGGCCATCGGCACCATGACGGTGCTGGCCTGCCGGTGCTGCGGGGCCGACACGGTGGTTCTCACCGGCTCCGTCACCACTCTCTCCCAGGCCAAATCCAACTTTGAAAACTTCCAGCAGCTCTATGGCATCCGCTATATCATTCCGGAGCGGGCCACTTACGCCACGGCCATTGGGGCGGGGTTGCACAGCCTGGAGCGAAAGGCGGTGGAGTGATGGACCTGGAGGCGCTGCGTCTGGCGGAGGCGTTTTTCGCCAGGAAACCGGCGGCTCTTCCCTCGGTCCGGGCCTTTTTGGCGGGGGCACTGGAGCGCTGGCCGGACACGGAAATCGTCACCCAAAAGTCCCAGGTGGGCCTCCGGGACCCCCGGCCCTACTGCGCCCTCACCGCGCCGGAAACGCGCGTCAAGGGCAGGGCTACTCCGGGGGCGCTGCTGTCCCTCTTCCTCCCCCGGCCTCTGGAGGCGGAGTCCCTCCTTCTGGCGGTGGAGGCCTATCCGGGCCGGTTTACCAACCACCTGATTCTGCCGGAGGACCCGGCGGACTTTGACCGGGAGCTCTGGACCTGGACGGCGGAGGCCCGGCGTTTTCGCTGCGCAAAAAGTGGAAAGGACCCTTGCAAAAATGCCGGAAGCGGGGTAACATAGAGGTCAAGGACAATCCCGGGCGAACCCGTCCGGAAAAAAGACAGGAGATCATGGCATGAAACTCTCTCTGGTCATCATGGCGGCGGGCCTGGGGTCCCGCTACGGCGGAAATAAACAAGTGGACGGGTTGGGCCCCCACGGGGAAATCTTGATGGAGTACTCCATCCACGACGCCCTCCGGGCGGGCTTTGGCAAGATCGTCTTCATCATCAAGCCGGAGATGCGGGAGATGATGGAGCGTCTTTGCGGTTATCTCACCCGCCGGACCGCTTTGGACGGCAGTCCCGTGGAGGTGGAATATGTCTTCCAGGACTTCTCCTCCATCCCGGATTTTTACCCCATTCCGGAGGGACGTACCCGGCCTTTTGGCACGGTCCACGCCCTGCTCTGCGCCGCGGACGTGGTTCGCGAGCCCTGCTGCGTCATCAACGCCGACGATTTTTACGGCTTGGACGCCTACCAAACCATGGCTCAAACCCTTCGCCGCCTCCCGAAGGAGGGCCACGCGGCCATGGTGGGCTATCTTCTGAAAAACACCGCCAGCCTGCACGGCACGGTCACCCGGGGAATCTGCATCCGGCGGGAGGGCTTCCTGGACAGCGTTCAGGAAACCCGAAACATCCAACTCTATCCGGATGGGACCTTGCGGGATTTGGGCGCGGACCGGCCCCTGGACCCCGACGCGGTGGTGTCCATGAATTTCTGGGGCTTTGCGCCCTCCATTTTCCCCCTCCTCCGGCAGGATTTCCAGAATTTCCTCCGCTCCGCTGGGGACGACGCCCGGGCCGAGCGGCTGCTGCCGGAGATGGTGGACCGGCAGATCCGGGAGGGGGGGCTGAAGGTCTTTGTCCTCCCCTCCTCCGGGCAGTGGTTCGGCATGACCTACCGCCAGGACCGGCAGGCCGTGGCCCAGGCCCTGAAACAGCTCCACGAGAGAGGAGAATACCCGGAAAGCCTCCGGGACTGAGGCGGGCATCACGGCCAAGGCGGCCGCATAGACTGGATACGCCGGAAAGGGCGGAGACAAACGGCCCCTAAAATTTTAACAAATTGTTTCGACTTTTTTCGGGGCTTTTCGCGTATAATAAAGTAGAGAGGATTTCCCGCCCAGGGGCGGGAGGACGGTAGATGAGGAAGGGATCAGGCTATGAAGGGAAAACGGGAGAGCGTCCGGAGACGCCGGCCCGGCGTTGTGGCGGCCCTGGCGGCAGCGGCGCTGCTGTTGACCACCGGCGCCTCCGGCGGCATGGCGGTGAGCTCTCCGCTGGCGGAAGCGGCGGAGCCGGTCACATACAAGGCGGTTCCCGCCGCCAGGAAAATCGGAACAGAGACGGGAACCAGGGCCAAGGCCCCGCCGGAGGCCGCCGCTGAGGCGGCGTTTCCTCCCTGCCCGGTACCGGAGACGGAGGCAGTGGAAGATACATATTTCGACGGCGCCGTCTTCCTGGGGGACTCCCGGACGGAGGGGCTCTTCCTTTACAGCGGCCTGAAAACCGGGCACTTTTTCACCGCCGTGGGAGCCACGGTGGAGTCCGTGTTCTCCAAGGAGAATTTCCAGACCGAAAGCGGCGAAAAAGTCCCCCTGTTGGACGCGGTGGCGGCCCAGGACTGTGACAAGATTTACATCATGCTGGGCATCAACGAATTGGGTTGGACCAAAACCAAGACCTTCCATGACCAGTACGCCAAGCTCATTGACCGGGTCCGGGAGGACCACCCGGAGGCCAAGATCGTCCTCCAGTCCATTCCCCCTGTCAGCGCCAAACAGGAGGCCAAAAAGACCTATGTCAACAATCAGCGTATAGCGGAATACAACCAGGTCATCCGGACCCTGGCGGAGGAAAAAGCCTGCTATTTTCTGGATGTGGCCGCCGGTCTCGCCGGGGAAGACGGCCTTTTGCCAAAGGAGCTGAATTTCGACGGCATCCACCTCAACCCCGCCGGGTGCAAAATCTGGTTGAACTACTTGCGGACCCACAGCCTGGAGGACGAGGCCATCGCCGCCGCCCGGGAGAGGGCTTAAGGGCAGGCATCCATCGGCCCTTCCCTGAATGGGGAGTTTTTCCACTTTACTTCCCGCCATAAGCTATTTTTTACCCCCGGCTAGGCCGGGGGTTGCTTTTTCCTCTTACAGCGCCGGGGAACACAGGTTCTTCCTCTTTCAAAGAGGGGTCTTTTTTACCGGGAGCCCTTGATATACGCCTTGCTCAGGGACTCCGGCCGGTTGTCCTTGCCCACAGTGCCCAGCATGGCCAAAAGCGTGATCAGATAGGGTAACATGGCCAGAAGAAACGGAGAGACGGAGACGCCGATGGTCTGGAGCCGGATTTGCAAAGCGTTGGCCGTTCCAAAGAGCAGCGCCGCTCCAAACATCCCAAAGGGCGTATAGCGCCCCAGTATAACCGTGGCCAGCGCGATGTACCCCCGTCCGGAAATCATGTTCTCCGTAAACACACCCAACTGCACCAGCACCAGGTACGCGCCGCCAACGCCACCCAGAAGACCGTTGACCGCCATGGAGATCCACTGGCAGCGATGGACGTTGACGCCCGCGGACTCTGCCGCCCTTGGATGCTCACCCACCGCAGCCAGGGAGAGTCCGGCATTGGTATAGCGGTAGAAAAAGTACGTGAGGATTACCAGGATATACAAAAGATAGGTCAAGAGATCCCGGTTAAAAAAGGCGTCGCCAATCAGCGGAATCTGAGAGAGCAGAGGCAGCGGGACCGTGGACATGGTCTCAATCTGCTGGTAGCTCTGCCCGGAGGAGAGAAGCTTGAAGAGGAAACTGGTGACGCCCAGCATCAGCATATTCAGCGCCAAACCGCTGACAGACTGGTCCTTGGCAAGGCGAATGGAGAGCAGCCCGTGGAGCATACTGACCGCCATCCCTCCCAGCATTCCGCACAAAAGCCCCACCAGAAGACTCCCGGAAAGCCAAGCGCCGGCGAAGGAGAAGAAGGCCCCGCTGAGCATCACTCCCTCCATACCGATGTTCAAAACGCCGGATTTCTCCGCGATAATCTCGCCAAGGCCCGCGTAGATCAGCGGCACCGCCAGACGGACGGCGGCGGAAAGGAAGGCCGCCAGGAAGCTCACTGTTAAGATCGTGTCCAGCATTACGCGCCCTCCCCTCTGCCGGTTTTCGCCACCGGCCTTCTCCACCGCAACAGCTCCTTGCCGAGAATCAGCACCACTACTACGCCGATCAAAATGTTGACAATGGCGGCGGGCACGCCCAGCTGCCGCTGCATGGACCCGGCGCCCACCTGCACCGCCGCGTAAAGAAGCGCAGCGGCCAGCACCGCCGGGGGCTTGTTAAACGCCACCAGGGCCACCAGCACCGCGGTGTAGCCGCAGTCGGCGGAGATCCCCTCCAGCAGCTTTTTCTGAATGGCCAGCACCTCGATACCGCCGGCCACCGCCGACAGCCCGCCGCTGAGAAAGGCGGAGAGGATGATGTTTTTCATCACGGAAACGCCGTTGCACGCTGCGGCTCGGGGATTCAGGCCCACCGCCTTGAGCTCATAGCCCACCGTCGTCTTCTCCATCAAAAACCACACCGCCAGCACGCAGAAAACGGCAATGAGAATGCCGCTGTGGAAGCGGGTGGAGGGAATCAGGCTTTTAAGCTGCATCGCCTCGCCGATCTTTGACGACTGGGGCACGTTGCCCTCTGGGTCCATCAGGAAGGAGCGGACCGCATAGCCCAGAAAGTTGATGGCGATATAGTTCAGCATGATGGTTACGATGATCTCCGAGATGTTGCACTTTGCCTTTAGCACCGCCGCGATGAGGGCCCACAGCCCGCCCGCCAGAAAACCCGCCACAAGGCACAGGCAAATTCGCACTCCTCCCGGTAAAGCCGCCGGTAGATACAGCGCCGCCACGGTGGAAGCCATGGCCCCCATGTAAAACTGCCCCTCGGCTCCGATGTTGAAAAAGCCCGTGCAGAAAGCCACCGCGCACCCTAGCCCCGTCAAAATCAGGGGGCATCCCTTGACAAAGATCTCCGCGAAGCTGGAGGCGTTGCGAAAGATGCCCTGGAAAAACAGGCCGAAGGCCGTCAGGGGGTTGGCCCCGCAAAGCAAAATCAGCAGCGCCCCCACGGCGACGGTCAACAGCAAAATCACCGCCGCTTCCCGCAGGGCCTGTCCCCGGCGATTGGCAAACGTCATGACGGCACCTCCTCTTCTGCAATACCGCCCATCAGCAAACCGATCCGCTGGGCAGTGGCCTCACTCCGGTCCAAAACTCCCACAATCCGCCCGGCAAACAGCACGGCGATCCGGTCACTGACCGCCAGAATCTCCTCCAGGTCCGCCGAGATAAGCAGCACGCTCTTGCCCTTGTTCCGCTGAGATAGAAGCTGCTCCCGGACAAATTCCGTGGCGCCGATGTCCAGCCCCCGGGTGGGCTGGCTGGCCACGATGAGCTTGGCGTGGTCCACCAGCTCCCGGGCCACAATCAATTTCTGCTGGTTGCCGCCGGAGAGGAGCTTCACGTCCGTGGCCGCCCCGGAGCTTCCTGAGGCCCGCACCTGATAGTCCTCCATCTTCTCCCGGGCGCTTTTCTCCATGGCCCCCCGGTTCATCAGGATATGCCGGGAGTACGGCGGGCGGAAATACTCCCGCAGCGCCAGATTTTCCGTAATGGTCATGCCCAGCACCAGACTGTCGTTATGGCGGTCGTCGGAGATATAGACAATCCCCTCCTCATACCGCCGCCGGACGCCGGAGCGGGTCACATCCCGCCCCTCCAACAGCACAGAGCCTCCGGAGGGTTTTTGAATGCCGGTGATGACCTCAGCCAGTTCCTTTTGGCCGTTGCCCTCCACACCGGCCACGCCGACAATTTCCCCCTTGCGGATGTGGAGATCCACGCCGTGGAGGGGATGCCCCCGGCGGGGGCGGTCCAGGCGGATGTCCTCCAGGGACAGCATATCCGCCTCTTCCCCTCCGGGCCGGGGTGTGGAGGCGGCGGCGTGCAGCTCCCGGCCAATCATATGACGGGAGAGCTCTTCCGGGGTCGTCTGTCCGGTCTCCAGCTCCGCCACCTGGCGCCCGCCCCGCAAAATGGTCACCCGGTCGCTGATGGCCATGATCTCGCTCATTCGGTGGGTGATGATAATGATACCATACCCCTCCTGTTTCAAGCTGCGCAGCACCTGGAAAAACTGCTCCGTCTCCTGGGGGGTGAGCACGCCGGTGGGCTCGTCCAAAATCAACAGCTCCACATCCCGGTAGAGCGCCTTTAAAATCTCCACCCGCTGCTGCTCCCCCACGGACAAATCACAGACGCGGGCCCTGGGATTGACCGTCAAACCGTAGGTCTCCGCCAGGGCGGACAGCTTCTGCTCCGCAGCCCGCCGGTCCAGAAAGAAGCGGTTGTCCCGCAGGTTCAAAATCACATTGTCCAGCACCGTCATCCGCCGCACCAGGGAGAAATGCTGCTGGACCATGCCCACTCCGGCGGCAATCGCCTCCTTGGGGGAGTGGAAAGCGGCGGGCTTCCCCTTCCACAAAATCTCGCCGCTGTCGGCGGTATAGAGGCCAAAGAGAATGTTGACCAGCGTGGTTTTCCCCGCGCCGTTTTCCCCCAGCAGCGCGTGGATCTCTCCCTTGTTTACACACAGGCTGATGTTTTCGTTGGCATAGACGCCGGAAAAGGCTTTGCAGATGTTCCTCATCTCAAGCAGGGGCATATCTGTCCTCCTATCCGGGCGATCCGGCGCAGCGGCCGCCCCACGATGCCGGAATACCGGCCGGCGAGATGCTCGTCCGGTCGGTATTCCCTGGGTCCTGACTCAGTTTCTAACGGTATAATCCCGCACAACCTGCAACTCGCCGGAGACGATCTGGTCCATCGCCGTCTGGGCGGTCTGCCGCACATCGTCGGGGATGTTGTCGCTGAGAAGCAGGGCCACGGCCCCGTCGGACATTCCCAGGTTGTAAACCTCTCCCCGGAAGGAGCCGTCCACCACCGAGGTCAGCGCGATATCCAACACCACATCCAGGTTATAAAGCGCGGAATCCAGGATGTTGTCCGGCGCCAAAGAGCTCTGGTCATAGGAGTCGCCCTGGCACCAGATGCCTGCCTCCACCGCCGCGCCCATGGCGCCATTTCCGCAGGCGTTGGCGCAGTGTTTGATCACGTCCACCCCGCTGTCAATCATGGCGGAGGCCGCTTCCTGGGCAAGCTGGGTGTCGGTAAAGGAGTTGATCCAGGCCGTTTGCACCTCAATATCGGGGTTGACGGAGCGGGCTCCGTCCTCAAATCCGTTGATGATCTTCACCAGGGAGTCCCCCTGGATGGGGCCAATACCGCCGATTTTGCCGGACTTGGACATATTCGCGGCGATAATCCCCTCCACATAGGCGGTCTGTTCGCAGGCCATCACAAAGGAGGCCACATTGTCCGCCGAGGCGTCAGCCTCGGTGCAGATGAACTTCACATCCGGATAGGTGGCCGCCACCTCCAGGGCCGGGTCGCCAAACTCAAAACCGTGGCCAATGATCACATCATAGCCGGAGGCCGCGTAGTCGGCAAACGCCGCGGCGATATCGGCAGTTCCCAGGTTCTCGGAATAGGCCAGGGTGCAACCGTATTTCTCGCAGGCTTTCACCGTGCCCTCGTAGGCGGTCTGGTTCCAGCCCTGGTCGTTGGCCGCGCCGGAGAGGCACAACGCCACTTGAAGGCCCTTTTCCCCGCCGCCGGAGGACTGGCCGCCACCGGAGCTGCCACCGCCGGAGTTACCGCCGCAGGCGGCCAGGGACAGCGCCGTCACCAGCGCCAGGAACCAAGCAAGATACTTTTTCATAATCATCCTCCTTATATGTGTCGGGTGTCTGCTTGTATGTTCAATCCAGTCCGTGGAAGGCCTCGCAGGGCTCTCGCAGCACCCGCGTGCAGACGGCTTCTCCCTCTTCCGCCAGGGCCCGCTCATCCACGCCGGTTAAAACGCCGTCTTTGAAAACGACCTTTCCGTTCACCATGGTCAGCGCCACCGGCCCGGTCACAGCCGCCCGGGCCAGAAGGTTCCGGGGGTCGTGGAGTGTACCGGCAAGCTCCAAAACTCCCGTGTCCACCATGAAAAGGTCCGCGCCCTTCTCCGGCTCCAAAGAGCCCAGGTCCTCCCGGCCCAGCGTCTTCGCGCCGTTGACCGTGGCAATTTTCAGCATATCATAGGGGGAAATGCACCCTCCCCGCTCCTTGGAAAACCAAGCCTGCATCATCCAGGCGGTCCGCATAGCGTCCAGAAGGCTGGAGCCGTCGTTGGTGGCGGAGCCGTCGCAGCCCAGGCTGACACAGACGCCATCTTCTTGAAGCTGCCTCATGGGGAGGATGGGGAACCCGCCCAGAATCGCCGGGGTGGGGCAGTGCGAGATGCCGGTGCCGGTTTTTCCCAGCGTCCGGTACTCCTCCGGCGTCAATTCCCAGGCATGGGCAAGCCACACGTCCGGGCCAATGAAACCGATCTCGCCGCACCAGTCCAGCGTCCGCTTGCCCCAACGCTCCACCATGGTGGCGTTTTCTCCCTCGCCCAAATGCGTGTGCATCCGCACGCCGTGCTTCCGGGCAAAGTCCACCGTCTCCACAAAGGTCTCCTTATAGCAGTTCATCGGCTGGCAGGGCGCCATTACGATCCGGGACATGGAGTAGGGCGCGGGGTCATGATAGAGCCGGATAATCCGCTCACAGTCCCGCAAAAAACCGTCCGTGGTTTCCAGCATATTTTCCGGCATGGTGCTGCCCTTTTCCCGGGGAAGGGTGTTGACGCCGCGGCCCGCGTGGTAACGAATGCCCAGGAGCTTCGCCGCCTCCATCTGCCGGTCCACAGGCGTCGTGCCGGTGGCCTTGGTAAAGCAATACTGGTGGTCAAAGGCACAGGTACAGCCGTGCTTGAGAAGATCCGCCATAGCCGTCAGAGAGGAGTAGAAGATGACGTCGCCGTCGATCACCTGAAAAATGCGGTAGATTTTGTCCAGCCACTCCGGCACCGTCATGTTGGGGTAGTCAATGGTGCGCAGGTTCCGCACGAAGGTCTGAAAGAAGTGGTGGTGGGTGTTGACAAGACCCGGGTAGACAAATTTGTCATGGGCGTCCACCACCTGGTCCGCCTGGTCCTTCAAATCCCGGCCAATTTTGACGATCTTCGGCCCTTGGATCAAAAGGTCCGCGTCGTAATACACGCGGTCCTCCTGATCACAGGTGACAATCGCCCGAGCATTTCGAATCAAAACGCTTTGGCTCATACTGCAATACCTCCATTCCCAATCATGTGATTTTCCTTGAACCATCATAAATTTACTGTAAACTATATAGTAAGTATAAAGTCAACGCTTTTTTAACAATTTCTGCTTTTCGTAACAGTAGCCCAATTTTCCCCGCATTTTCCCCCTTCACACGGCAAAAAAATTGTGCAAAAAGGCAAAGAGCCCCCAGATACAGATAGACATAAGAAGCTCAATGCCACAAATGAGACGAAAATTTCCTCCAAGAGCATTTCAAGCGCGGGAGGGAAATGCCACGCCTTCGAAGCGTCGGGACCCCAGACGGTGGAACGGCGTCCGGAACACAAATTGAATAAAGTGTAAAAAGAAATGTTCCGTCGTTTACAGACCCCTCAATTTATGGTAGAATAATTTGTTTTTATATAAGCCCATATCCCAAGGAGCGTATCATGCTGAACCGACTGAAAGCCACTCTCATCGACTTTATCCAGCAGGCCGACCTGGTGCTGCTGGCTCTTTGCAGCGCCGCGACGCTGTACGGTATCGCGCTGGTATTCAGCGCCACCCGGTACATGGACCCCGACACGGGGCTCCGGCGAATGATCATTCAGTGCACGGCCCTGATCCTGGGGGTCTTTGTGTACATTTTCTTCTCCATGTTGGATTTGGAGTCCATCACCCGAAAATGGAAATGGCTGTTGGCCTTTAACGCCGGTTTTATCCTTTTGCTGCGCACCCCCTTTGGCGTTGCGGGCAATACCGGCAACCGGGCCTGGCTTAAATTTCCCGGCATTCCCTTTCAGATCGGCCCTGCCGAGGTGGTGAAGATCACCTTCGTTCTGCTGCTGGCCAAGCAGATCGAGTGGCTTTGGGAGGAGAAGGAGGATCTGAAATCCTTTCGTTCCGCCCTCTTTGTGGCCGCCCACACCTTTGGGCTCTGCGGGCTGTATTTCCTCGTCTCCCACGATATGGGAAACGGACTGGTCTTTGTGTTCATCTTCCTTTGTATGGCCTTTGTGGCGGGTTTTGCCCTGCGGTGGTTTCTGTTGCTGTTCGCCGGAGCCGGGGGCATTGTTGCCGCCGTGTTGCTGCTGGACCTGGTGCCGGAGAACATGAAGTATATGCTAAACCGTTTCATCGTTCTTTTCGACCATAGCTTTGAGCCCCAAGGGGTGGGCTGGCAGCAGACCCGGAGTCTGCTGGCCATCGGCTCCGGCGGGCTCTGGGGCCAGGGTTATCTGAACGGCAACCAGACCCAAAGCGGCAGCAGCTGGTCTCTTCCGGCAAGGCAGACAGACCTGATTTTCTCCGCGACGGGGGAGGAACTGGGATTTTTCGGCTGCCTCGCCATCATGCTGTTCCTGCTGGCCATCATTCTCCGCATCCTGCTGGTGGCCCGAAAAGCCCAGACGCCGTTTTTCCGTTACGTCTGTGTGGGCATGGCTTCCATTTTGATTTTCCAAACCGTCATCAACATCGGTATGTGCCTTTTCGTCATGCCCACCATCGGCATCACGTTGCCCTTTTTCAGCTACGGCGGGTCCTCCGTCGTCACGCTGTACATGGCCATGGGGGTGGTATCCGGCATCAAAAAGCGCTCCCCGGAGATGCGCCGGGTGGCGCGGTCGCCCCTCCGGTGACCAAAAGCACGCCCCGGACTCTCAGCGCCGCCCCGGTTTTCCGGAGCGGCGTTTTTTCGCATAATTTCAAGGAATGGGAAAACACTACTCCTGTACCAATTCATACAGGAGGATGATTTCCTATGAAACACCATCTGACAAGAGCCGCCGCCCTGCTGGCACTGACGGCGGTGCTGCTGACCGGCAGCGCCTCGGCGCTGTTTGGCAAAAAGGCCGAGGAGACGCCCCCCGAGGGCGCGCCCCAGGTCTGGGACCTGGAGATCCGCACCTACCGGGACATCCCTGGCCAGGGCCAATTTCTGGCCTCGGACCCGGAGGGGGACGAGATGACCTTCTCCTTAGTGGACGAACCCCGAAAGGGCTCCGTCGTTGTAGAGGGCAACAACTTCACCTACACGCCGGACGAAGGAATCACCGGCTCTGACCGCTTCACCTACACCGCCACCGACAGCCAGGGGCACGTCTCGGCTCCGGCCAAAGTCAGCGTGACCATTGACAAAACACGCTCCGGCGTCACCTACGCCGATATGGAGGGCCGCTCCGCCGCCAGAGCCGCCCAGGCCCTGGCGGAGAAGGGCATTTTCACCGGCGGGAAGATCGGAGACCTCTATTACTTCCAGCCGGACCAGCCGGTGAGCCGCAGTGAATTTCTCGCCATGGCCCTGGAGATGGCGGGCCGGGAGGTGACCCGGGTCACCATGACGGGTTTTAGCGACGACGCCAGCATTCCCACCTGGGCCAAGGCCTACGCCGCCGCCGGAGCGGCGGACGGCGTGATCCGGGGTAGCGCCACTGCCGAGGGCGTGGCTTTCCGGGGAGAAGAAACCGTCACCTTTAACGAGGCGGCCACCATTTTGGACCGGGTGCTGGACCTGGGGGATGTGGACTTGGACGTGTGGTACGCGGACCGGGGAGCGGCGCCCTCCTGGGCATCCCAGGCGGTTGGAAACATGGAGGCGGTCAACGTTCTTTCCGCCGGGAGTTTTGGCAGCCAGTCCATGGAGCAGGCGGTGACCCGCGCCGACGCGGCCCAGATGCTGGAAGCTGCCGGTATCCTGCTGGAGGGCGAAGATACACCCAAGGGCCTTTTCGGCTGGTTGGGATAAACGGCGGGGAATCCCGGCGTGGGCAGGTAAAAAGAGGCGGACGGCAAAGCCGTCCGCCTCTTGCGGTCTTGTTCTTCTCTATACCCCTCAGCCCATGTAGGAGCTGACGTTGTCCTTCGTAATCCAGATGCACTCGGTATACACAACCGGCTCAATCTCCTGACCGTTCAGGAAATCCACCATGGCCTGCACACCCAGACCGCCCTGACCGGGAGCATCCTGGGAGATGGTGCCGGTGAGCCGCCCGTCGGCGATGGCCTGGAGGGCGTCGTCCACGGCGTCCACACCCACCACGATAATCTTGTCCTGGAGCCCCGCGTCTTCCACGGCTTTCAGCGCGCCCATGGCCATGCCGTCGTTTTGGGCCACAATGGCGTTGATCTCCGTGCCGGTGGACAGCCAGTTCTCCACCAGGGACAGGGCCTCTTCCGTGACCCAGTTGGCGGTCTCGGCAAACTCCACCTTCACATCGGGATAGTTCTCCAGCACCTTGTCATAGCCGCCTTTCCGGGCCAGCTGGCCGTCGGAGCCCATGGGGCCGTACAGCACGGCGATGTTGCCCTTGCCACCCAGAAGGTCCACCACGGACTGCATCTGGAGCTCACCGGCGTTGGTGTCGTTTCCGCCGCGATAGGCTTTGGCGTGTTCTTCCTGGCCGGACATGGTCTGCACCACGGTGATGACGGGCACACCGGCCTCGTTGGCCGCCTTCACGGCGGGGACAATGCCGTCCACAGACACGGGCTCCACCAGGATGCCGTCATAGCCGGAGCTGATGCACTGTTCAATCTGGCTGGTCTGCGTGGCCTGGTCCTGTTTGCCGTCAAAGATGTCCAGGGTCACACCCAGCTCGGCGGCCTTTTCCTGGGCGCCCTTGCCCACGGCGATGGTAAAGGCGTTGGTCTGATGGCTCATGCACAGGGCGATCTTGTAGGAGCCGCCTTCCGCCGGCGCGTCCTCCGCCGGCGCGCCGCTCTGGTCCGCCGGGGCGCTGGTTCCGCTGTTGTCCGCGGGAGCGCTGTCTTTGCCACCGCAGGCCGCCAGGGACAAAACCAGCATGGCGGCCAGGAGCACTGCGAAGAGTTTTTTCATCTTTTCATTTCCTCCTGAAAATTGGTGTTTTATACCAAAGGGCGGCTCAGTGGTTCTTCGCCTTGCCCTTGATATCCATGAGAACGGCCAGGATGATGATGATTCCCTTGATGATCAGTTGGTAGTTGGAGTTGACCCGGAGGATATCCAGACCGTTGGAGATCACCGACAGCATCAAAGACCCCACCACAACGCCGTACCACTTGCCGGAGCCGCCGGACATGGACACGCCGCCAATGACGCAGGCCGCGATGGCGTCCATCTCATAGCTCTTTCCGGCGGTGGGGGACCCGGTGATGGTCCGGGAGGCCACCAACAGCCCCGCAAGCCCCGCCAAGAGGCCGGAGATTGTGTAGACGATCACCCGAATGCGCCGGACGCTGATACCGGACACGGAGGCCGCCACCTGGTTGCCGCCGATGGCGTACACCCGGCGGCCAAAGACCGTCTTATTCAGAACAAACGCGCACACCGCCACCACCAGCACCATGTAAATGGCCAAATAGGGAATGGAGAGGAAGCCCGTCTTTCCAGAGGCAATGGCCTCGTAGGCGCCGGTGACGCCATAGATGGGAGACCCGCCGGAGACGATCAGGGCCAAGCCGCTGACAATGGTCATGGACCCCAGGGTGACGATGAAGGGGGGAATGTCCCCATAGGCGATGAGGAAGCCGTTGAAAAGGCCCACCAGCACCCCCACCAGCAAGGCCAT
Source organism: uncultured Oscillibacter sp. (assembly GCA_910585245.1). Lineage (GTDB taxonomy): Bacteria > Bacillota > Clostridia > Oscillospirales > Oscillospiraceae > Oscillibacter. Next base: position 177,957 of record CAJUCO010000002.1, on the reverse strand, counting down.
GAGGATGGGAACCAGGAAGGGATACTCGCCTCCGGTCCCCTCCGCCGCCGGGTGGGCGAACATACAGGAGACCACGCCGGACAGGGCCACAATGGACCCCACGGACAAATCAATCCCGTCGGAGATGATGACAAAGGCCATGCCCATGGCCAAAATGCCGTTGACGGAGGTCTGCTTCAAGATGTTGATAAAGTTGCGGGAGGTGGAAAACGTGCCCCCGGAGATGATGGACAGCGCGATCACCAGCACCACAAACACAATTAAAATGCCAAAGTCCTTTAATTGGACGGTTCGGTTTAAATTCTTCTTCATACGTTTCACTCTCCAAACTGCGCGGCGTAAGTCATGATCGCTTCCTGGGAAAAGGCGGGACGCTCCAGCTCGCCGGTGAGGCGGCCCTCCGCCATGACGATGATCCGGTCCGCCAGCCCCATGACCTCCGGAATCTCGGAGGAGATGACGATTACGGCCTTGCCCGCTTTGACCAGCTCCCCAATCAGCAAATAGATGTCCCGCTTGGCCCCCACGTCGATGCCCCGGGTGGGCTCATCCAAAATGATGATGTCCGGCTCCGTCAGCAGCCACTTGGCCAAAACCACCTTTTGCTGATTCCCTCCGGAGAGGTTGCCCACCGTCTGAGCGGCGGAAGGGGTTTTGATCTTCAGCTGTTCAATGTACTCCCCGGAGACCTTGGCCTCCACCTTCCGGTCAATCAGGCGGCTGGGAAAGAGTCTGGAAAGATGGGCCAGGGTGATGTTCTCAGAGACTTTGCCAATCAGGTTCAGCCCCGTGAGCTTCCGGTCCTCCGTCACCAGGGCGATTTTATGCGCAATGGCGTCTCGGGGGTGCTTGATCTCCACCGCCTGCCCGCCAACCAGAACCTGTCCGCCGGTCTTGCGGCGGACGCCGAACAAGGTCTCCACCAGCTCGCTGCGCCCCGCCCCCACCAGGCCCGCGACGCCCAGCACCTCGCCCCGCCGGAGGGTAAAGCTGACGTTTCGCACCCGGCTGCCACAGGAGAGCTCCCGGACCTCCAGGACTACGTCTCCAATGGGAACTTCCGTCTTGGGGCAGACATCGTGGATGTCCCGGCCCACCATCATGCGGATGAGCTTTTCCCGGTCCAGGTTGGCGGCGGCATCCGTGCCGATGAACTGTCCGTCCCGGAGGACCGTGATGGCGTCGCAAATCTGAAAGATCTCGTCCATCTTGTGGGAGATGTAGATAATAGCCACGCCCTGGTCCTTCAAACGGCGAATCTGCTTGAAGAGGGTGGCGACTTCCCGGTCCGTGATGGCGGATGTGGGTTCATCCATCACCACCACCTTGGCAGAGAGGGAAATGGCCTTTACAATCTCAATCAACTGACACTGGGCCACGCTCAAATCCCGCATATAGGCGGTGGCGGAAATGTCAATCTCCAGCTCCTTCAAAAGCTCCCGGGTCTGGGCGATCATGGCCCGTTTGTCCACCAGTCCCCATTTGGACACCTCCCGGCCGATGTAGATGTTTTCAAACACCTGCATATCCATTATGGGGTTTAGCTCCTGGTGAATCATAGCCACGCCCCGGGCCATGGCCTCTTGCGGATTGCGGACCGTCATCGGCGTGCCGTCCAGGGTCACGCTGCCGCCGTCGGCCGTGTAGATCCCCATTAAAATCTTCATCAGCGTGGACTTGCCCGCGCCGTTTTCTCCCATCAAAGCGTGAACCTCGCCGGGGCGCACCCGAAGGGTCACGCCGTCCAGCACCTTCACGCCGGGGAAGCTCTTGGAGATGTTCTCCATCTCCAATATGTATTCCGCCATCCTGTCACACCCTTCCGCTCGTTCCGCTCCTGTCATGTTGGTCCCCGGAACCGCCGCCTGGGAAAGCCCTTCCTCCCCTTGCGCATTCGTCATTGAGGCCGCCGGCAGCGGCCTCACAGGGCGGCGCCGCCCTGCGTGGAAGTTATGGGGACCTTTCATTCTCATAATAGCCTACAAAAAAAACGCCCCCTCTGCAATGGGGCGTTTTTTATATCAGGGGGGACAAATTTAATATTTCCGCATTTTTGTTAAAGCCGCAACAAAAAGAATGGACCCCTTTATGCAGTTTTGATAATAGAGCGGCACCCGCAAAACGATGAAAATGGAGGTCAGAGCGCTGAGAAACAGCGCGCCACAAAAAACAGGCAGCACCTTCCCCTTCCCGCCGGAAAAGGAGACTCCCCCCAGGGCGGCAATGGTCAGCACCGAGATGTGGGCCCCGCTTCCGGCGTTTAAAGGGGCCAGGCCGATATGGGAGATGTAGACGATGCCGCTGAGGGCGCAGAGGAGGCTGCTCCCGGCGAAGGCCACGGCCTTGGTTCTGGCAATGGGCACACCGGCCCGTTGGGCGGCGGCGGCGTTGTTGCCCACGGCGTAGAAAAAGCGGCCCCAGTAGGTCTGGCGCAAAAACAGGGCCACCAAAACCGTCAGCAAAAACCAGACCAGCGTCGGCTGGGAGAGTCCAAAGAGCTTGCGCATGGACTGCTCCACAAAGGCGTCGGGCAGATTATACACCGGGACGCCTTTTGTGACAATTTGGCTGAGCCCCTCCAGGGTGATGGTCATGGCGATGGTGGCGATGACGGAGTTGACCCGAAAGCGGCCCACCGCCGTCCCCAGAAAGCAGCCGATCCCCAGGGCCACCGCCAGCGTCAGCAATATGGAAAGGGGAATGGGGACGCCCCGCTTCATGGCGATGGCGCAAAGAACCCCATAAAAGGACATCTGCGCCCCAATGGACAGGTCAATGTCCCCGCAGATCAGCACCAGCAACAGCCCCAGGGCCAAGATGCCGTTATAGGTTCCGTTTTTCAAGATGGTCAGGTAAATCCTGGGCTGCTGGAAGCCGGGAATCACCAGATATGCGGCAGCAAACAGGGCGGCCAGCATCAGCACCGGCGCCCACGTTCGGTATGGTTTCCCCGTCATGCGCGTTCCTCCCTCAGGCGTTCCCCCTCCAGGGAGAGGATTCTTGTCTCAAAGGCCTCCAGCTCCCCGTAGTCCCCGGAAATGTAGAGGACTACCCCGGGCAAGGTCCCGGCCAACCGCCGCATGGCCTCCCGGTCCTGAAAGTCCGCTCCGGCGGTGATGTGGTCCAGCACCCAGAGCACAGGGGCGTTCAGTCTCTCCCGGTACAGCAGCAGCCGGAACCGCTCCATGCGGGTGAGACGGGCAAAGGGCTCCTCCATCTGGTGGGGCCGGAGTCCCGTTTGCTCCATACACTCCATTCGCAACACCCGCCGGATGGACCCGCCCACATGGCCCAGGGGCCCTCCCAGACGCCGGGAGACCGGCAACAGCAGATTATCCATCACCGACATAGAGGAAATCCAGCGGTCCGACAGGGCCCGGGCCGGTAGCACCGCAGCCTTTGGAAAGGTCCGAAGGCGCCGGACAAAGCCTCCCGTTCCACCGCCGCCGTCCAGAATGGGCGTCACCCGGTTGGCCCGGATGGGGATGCCGTCCAGGGTGAAGGCCACCTGGCCGCCCTCGCCGCCGCCCCTCTCCAGAGGCCGGCTGGAGTGGTAACCGTATATATAGGTCCCCAGGGCCGCCTCGGAAAAGCCGCCCCGGCGAAGCTCCTTCACCCGGCGTCCGTCCCGGACCACCGTGACCCGGTCCAGACGCCACAAAACCCGGTCAATCTGGCCGGAGAGATAGAGCGCCGCCGCCCCCCGCTCACAGACGCTTTGAATGCAGTCCGCCAGCAGCGCCTGCTCCTGAGCCGTGTAGACATCCGCCACGTGATCCAGTGCGATCAGCCTCTTTTTCCGCATCAGCGCGGACACCAGCAACAGCCGGTGCTGAACCGCCGGTGGAATTTCCGCCGGTGGCGCGTCCGTCCAGGCCTCCAGACCGAAGTCCCGGAGAAACTCCCGGCACAGGCCAACCAGAGGCCTCTCCCTGCAAAATAACCTCCGCTCCCCCACCGGGCGGCCCAAAATCAGGAGATTCTCCGCCACGGACAGGTTCCTCACCAAGGCGCTGTCCCCCCTGATTCGAAATCCCAGGCGGGAGAGAAGCTCCCGGCCTGCCGGTCTCCCCTCGTACCAGACCCTTCCCTGGTCCGGTTCCCGCTCTCCGCACAGCACCTCCGCCAGGGCCGTCTTCCCGCCGCCGGAAAGGCCCACAACGCCGATGGAATCCCCAGCGGTAACCGTAAAGTCCATGTGGTCCAGGCGGCCAACGCCCTCCCGCTCCAGCCGGAGGTCCTCCGCCCGCAAAAGCTCAGCCGTCATGAGCCGCCTCCGCGCAAGGGGGGAGGGAGATCTCCACATCCGTCCCCAGCCCCAGAGTACTCATCACCCGGAGTCCATAGGCCTCGCCAAAAAGCAGCTTAATCCGGCGGCTCACGTTGGGCAGTGCGATCCCCGAGCCCTTGGCCCGGCGGAGTTCCACCGGCTCCTCTCCCCGAAGACGGGATTGCAGCCGCAGCAGCGTTCCCTCGCTCATGCCCGCCCCGTCGTCGGAGATCACCAGCACCGTGCGGCTCTTGGCCGCCTCCGCCCGGATGGAAATGGTCCCAGCTCCCATCTTTCCCTCCATACCGTGGAGGATGGCGTTTTCCAAAATCGGCTGGAGCGTCAGCTTCGGCAGGCGGCAGGACTCCAGAAGCTCCCGGGAAAAGGGCTGGGTCTGGAGGTGAAAGCGGTTGTTGAAGCGAAATTGCTGGATCATGAAATAGTTCCGGACATTCTCCAGCTCCTCTTCCAGCGTCACCACGTGGCTGCGGTTGCTGATGGAATAGCGGAAGAAGGTGGACAGGGCCTCCGTCATGCCGGCAATGTCCTCCACCCCCTCCGCCAGGGCCTGTCCCCGGATGGAGTCCAGGGTGTTGTAGAGAAAGTGGGGGTTGATCTGACTTTGCAGGGCGTCCAGCTCCGCCTGCTTTTTGAGGATGTCTCCGGCGTACTCCTTCTCCATCTCCTCGTTCCGGCTGCTCTCCAAGGGGACCAGCACCCAGCGGTAAACCGCCCCGGCGAAGGCCGCCGACAGTCCCGCCGCCGCCAGCGCCGTTCCCCAGGGTGGGAACCTCAACGCGGCGGAAAGTGGCGCCAGCAGCAAAAGCCCCGCCAGCAAACCCGCCAGCGCCTTCCAAAACAGGCGGAACCGGGGATCGGGATGTCTCTTCATAGCCGGTCCTCCTCACTGGTACAGCTTTTTATACTGGGTGGGATTCACCCCCACCACCCGGGCAAACAGGCGGCTGAAGTATTTGGCGTCCTGATAGCCCACCAGCTCCGCCACGCGGTTGATGCTCTCCCCGCTTCGAAGAAGCCCCTTGGCCTTGTCCATGCGGACGTTGACCACATAGTCCTTGAAGTTAATCCCCGTCTCCTTTTTAAAAAGAACGGAGAGGTACACCGGGTTTAGTCCCGTGGCGTCCGCCGCGTCCCCCAGGCTGATGTGCTCCATGTAACGCTGGGCCACCAGCTCCCGGACGATGCGGACGGGCTTGTTTTCCATCTGCTCGATCAGCCCCCGGGTGCTGCAAATTTTTTCCTCCAGAGCCGCGCAGAGCTTTGCCGTCAGAGAGACCAGGGAGGGGCAGTGGTAAAGTTGCTCCAAAATCTCATTCCGGTGGAGGTATTGCAGGTCCTCCAGTCCCGTCTGGGCGGCGGCAAAGGCGCTGAGCGCCTGGTTCATCATGTTGATCACCCACTCCGCGTAACGGAAAAGCTCCTCGAAGGGAGCGCCTTCCAGCGCCCGGAAACCGCTTTGCACCACCTTCCGGACTCCCTTTTCGTCCAGCACCTGCATGGCGTCCGGCAAGGCGGCCCATCCCTCCGCCACGTCTTCAAACCGGACCTGGGGCGGCGGCGTCTCCACAGCGGTAAACGCCGTCTTTCCCGGATGGAAATAGTGCTGCTCCGCCGCCTGTCTGGCCCGGCAGGCGCAGTTTCGGAAGGGCTCTCCCTCCAGAGGTTCGCTCATCCCCAAAATCACAATCCACTGGGCAAACACGGATAAAACCGCCTGTAGCTTGCCTTGAAGGAAAGACACCCCCGGCAACCGCCCCCGGGAGGAGCCCACCAGCAAAAAGCCGCCGCCCCAGCGGGCAAAGAAAACGGCGTCAAACCATCCGCCGTTTCCCACGGCGGAGCGCACCCGGTCATAGAGCAGCTCCTGTGTCCTGGCGGAGAAGGCCTCTCCGCAGACAAACTTGCCGTAGATAAGGCAGGCGCAGCCGGGAAGCTCTCCTCCGTACCGGCCCACAAGGGCGGCCAGCGTGGCCTGGCCGAAATCGCCGCCCCGGTCCTCAATTGCCCGCGCCAGCTCCGCCAGTCCCCTTGGAAAGGGAGCTTCCAAGCCGCCGGCGGGTTCCGGGACCTTCTCCCGCCCGTCTCCTTGCAGGCGCAAACCGGCAATCCCCTTTTCAATGGCGGCGTTTAGTTCCCGCTTTTTAATGGGCTTCACCAGATAATCGGTGACTCCCAGCTGTATGGCCTTCTGGGCGTAATCAAACTGGCGATAGCCGCTGACCAGGATGAAGGCGCATTCGATTCCACTTTGCCGGATCTTCTCCAGCAGGCTGATACCGTCCATACCGGACATTCGAATATCGGAAATTACCACATGGGGACGCAGCTTCCCCACCAGCTCCAACGCCTCCACGCCGTCATGGGCCACGCCGCACAGCTCCGCTCTCAAAGCGTCCCAATCCACCAGATGCCGGATTAGTTGGCAGATGTGAATTTCATCGTCTACCAATAGTACCCGGTACATATTGCCTCACCCTCTCCAGCCGGAATTCCCTCTCCGTTTTGTGCTTTTACGAGGATCATTATAACCATATTTCCGGCCTTTTTCAAGGAAAATCTGAGACGATGGTGGCAAAAACGAGAGGAGCTCCTCCCGGGCTCCTCTCGCAATGCGCTTTCCTTTCGTGGAATCGGTTTTTTGTTTTCCGGCAGCCCGGGGCAGGCGGAACCGCCCGTCCCCTCACGTCTGATAGCTCCGCAACTGCCGTTCTTTGCAGGCAAGACCCTGTTCATAGTTTTCAATCTTCTCATCCAGCCGCTCCAGGGACTTGCGCATATCCTCCATTCGCTCCAGAAGCTGCCGCCGCTGCTCTACCAAAAGCGCCTTTCGCGCCTCCAGCGTCTCCTCCCCGCCCTGGAACAGGCGGCAATACTCGCTCAGCGCCTCGATTCCCACTCCGGCGGCGCGCATACACTTGATGAGCTCCACCCAAGCCAGGGAGGCCGTGTCATAATCCCGGACGCCGCCGCCTGTCCGGGGCACCGGCGGGATCAGCCCCACCCGTTCATAATACCGCAGGGTATCGGCGGAAAGATCATACCGCTCGCTCACTTCCCGAATCGTCATGGTTCTGCCTCCTTACCGTGTCCAGATCGTCTCTCCGTTCAGCATAGCATCTGGAGCGGACTCTAAGTCAAGGCTTTTTTCAAAATTCTCCCCGGCGGCCACGTGTCCTTCCCCTGTGCCTCCCTTATAAAATGTGCGTCAAGGCGCTTGTTCGACAGGCTTTTGTTTGACGGATGGGGAAAAATCTGCTAAGATGGGGGACAACGCCAATCATAAGGAGCTGAACCACATGAAACGACTGCAACGGGTTATCCCCTGCCTTTTGTTGTGCGCCCTGCTGGCGGGTGTGATCACCGCCCCCGCCGCCGCTCTTTCCGATGTGCCGGAGGATTTTTGGGCAAAGGACGATATTGACCGCTGTGTGGCCTTGCGGTACTTCTACCCCGAGACCAACGGCAGCTTCGGCGTGGGAAAGGAGATGTCCCGGGCCGAGTTTGTAGTGGTGCTGTGCAGGGCCCTGGGCTGGAAGCCCACCTCCTCCGCCCGGGCCGTCTACGAAGACGTGTCCGACAAAGAGTGGTACGCCGGGGCGGTGGAAACCGCCTACCACCAAGGGGCCATCACCACCCAGGACGGCAATTTCCGCCCTGACGACCTCATCACCCGCAGCGAAGCCGCCTCCATGCTGGTCCGGGCCCTGGGCTATGGCAGCATCGCCGGACTGATTCAGGATATGTCCCTCCCCTTCCAAGACGTGAAAGCCAACAACGGCTATATTATCATGGCCTATGGACTGGGATTGATGGACGGAACCTCCGTCACCGCCTTCTCTCCCGGCGGACACGTCACCCGGGAACAGGCCGCCGCCATCTTGATGCGCCTCTACGACAAACTCCATAACCCCACCACCAGCCGCATCGGCATCGTCACCGGGATGGAAGGCTTGCCGGAAATCAAGGGTTATGAAGCCGTGGGTATCGCGGCGGCCCAGCTGACCTATAATGGCGAGCCCCAGATCTCCCGCACCCTGGACAAAGAGGAAACCCGGGCGATCCGCTCCGCTGCCTCTGCCGCCGGAGCCAAGTCCCTTCTCTACATTGCCGGAGGGCCCTATCATGTGCGGGAGGGCGAGGCCGAGCTGCTGGCGGCGGTCCTTCTACAGGCTGTGGAGGAGGGAGACTACGACGGCCTTTTCCTGGAGGTCTCCGGCCTCACCGCCGTCTCCCAGCGGGACACCCTCACCGCCGCCGCTCAGCTTTTGCGGGAAAAATTGGGAGAGCGGACACTGTACATCGGAGTAGAGGCCCCCTCCTGGAAGGGAACCATCTTCGGCTATGACTACGCGGCCCTGGGCGAAACCGCCAACCGGCTGGTTCTCCGGTTTGACCAGAAGGCCGACGGGTCCTCCGGCCAAACCGTCGCGCCGCTGGAGCCCCTGGAGCAGATCTACTACGCCCTGAACCGCCTCCGGGGCGTGGTGGACGCCGACAAGCTGACGCTGCTGCTCACGTCCACCGGCTCCCGGTGGGAGGACCGAAAATACGTCCCCCTCGCCGGGGAAGAAATCACCAAACTTTTACAGGAGCGGGGCGTCCGAAATCACTACTCCGACCGTTACGCCTGCGCGTATTTGACTCGGGAGGAGAAAACCGACGTCTGGTATCTCAGCGGACAGTCCATCCGAGAGCGCACCCAGTTGGCCCGTCTCTTCGGCGGCGGGCATATCTGCCTTTCCAACTTGAATCTCGCCCTGCCGGAAGTGCTGGAAGCCATGCCCTGACCGTCCCTCTCAATCAAACCCTCCGGCTTAGCCGGAGGGTTTTGAACAGATCTTGAACGCACATAATACGGACACCGCCCCTTCAGGGGCCCCGAACGGTCTGCCGGTTGCCCTTCTTTCCCAGGGGGCCGCTTTGCCTCCCGCCACAAGCTATTTTTTACCCCCCGGCCGGGCCGGGGGGGCTTTTGCCTCTTGGAACGTTCAGGCGGAGACCATTTGCCTCCGCCCTTTTCCGCTTTCACGCCGGGGGCATCACACCACGGCCTTGGCCCGTCTTCCCAGCCGCTCCGGAACGGGACGCTCCGCAGCGGTCCGGCGGGGCGCTTCCTCGGCCTCCGGGCCCCGCTCCGCCAGACGTTCCCGGGCCACCGCCAGCATCAGCTTGATGCGGTTTTCCTGGTTTACCCGGGTGGCGCTGGGGTCGTAGTCAATGGGGGTAATGTTGGCCTGTGGGTACAGCTCCCGGATTTTGTTGATCATGCCCTTGCCGCAAATGTGGTTGGGCAGACACCCGAAGGGCTGGGCGCAGACGATGTTCTCATACCCCGCCCGGACCAGCTCGATCATCTCCGCGGTGAGAAGCCACCCCTCCCCCATTTTATCCCCGGTGCTGATGATCCCATCCGTGAGGCGGATCAGCTCCCGGAAGGGCAGCGGCGCGTGGTAGCCGTTGTCCCGCAAGACTTTGATCACCACGCTCTCCATGCCCTCAATGTACTTGAGCACAAGGTCGGAGACGTGCTTTTCCAGAAAGGTCCCGCCGTAAAGCCGCGCGGTCTCCGAGGGGTTGTAGGCGCAATACTGCACAAAGCCCATCAGCCCTGGCAGATTCACCTCGCAGTCCTGGGAACGGAGGAAGCGCTCCAGGTCGTTGTTCCCCAGGGGGGAGTATTTCACATAGATCTCGCCGACTACGCCCACCTTCACCTTGGGAACCCGGCGGACCGAGACGGCGGCAAACTCCCGGGCGATGACGGGCATGGCCGCTTTCATCTCCCGGTTGGTCCAGCCCTTGTCCTGGTGAATCCAACCGCAGATGGTGTCCAGCCACTTCTCCTGCAACCGCTCCGCGTCTCCTTTCCGGACCTCGTAGGGCTCCGTCTGGGCCCGGAGGGCCACCAGCAGATCTCCGTAATAAATGACCGCCAGCAGACGGCGCAGGAAAGACGCCGTCATGGGGAAACCGGAGTCCTTCTCCAGGCCGGAGAAGTTCAGGCTCACCACCGGCACCTGGGGATAGCCCGCCTTCACCAGGGCTTTTCTCAGCAGGTGGATGTAGTTGGAGGCCCGGCAGCCCCCGCCGGTTTGGGTGATGATCAGGGCAGTGTGGTCCAGATCGTACTTCCCGGAGGCCAGGGCGTCCAGAAACTGGCCGATGACCAGCAGGGCGGGGTAGCAGGTGTCGTTATGTACGTACCTGAGCCCCAGCTCGCTGACCTGGCTTCCGCAGTTTTCCAGCAGCTCGCAGGTGTAGCCCGCCCGCTCCATGACAGCCGCCAGAATGCGGAACTGCACCGGGGCCATGTTGGGGATGAGGATTTTGTGGGTTTTCTTCATCTCCGGTGTGAATTTGGGATAGTTCAACGTCTCCATAATTGGCTCTAACCTCCCGCATGATCTCTTAAACGCAGCCCGTCCCCGAAACCGGCCGGACCGCGTTGCCGCCGCTCCGATACCCTCCGGATAAGACGGAGCGCATGAACACTCTTTGGATTACTCTTGCGAAACCGGAACCTCGTCCAGGGCGGCGAAAAGACTTCTCAACCGGATGCGCACCGCGCCCAGGTTGGTGATCTCGTCGATTTTCAGCTCCGTGTAGAGCTTTCCCCCCTGTTGCAAAATGGCCTGGGTCTCGTCGGTGGTGATGGCGTCCACACCGCAGCCAAAGCTGACCAGCTGCACCAAATCGCAGTCCCGGTGCTCCACACAATACCGGGCGGCCGCGTAGAGCCGGGAGTGGTAGGTCCACTGGTTCAGCACCGTAGTGGGAAATTTATCCACCAGGCCGGAAACGGAATCCTCCGTCACCACCGCCGCGCCAAACCGGGTGATCAACGTGTCAATGCCGTGATTCACCTCCGGGTCCACGTGGTAGGGACGCCCTGCCAGGACGATGATTCGCCGCCCCTCGGCCCGGGCCTGTTCCATGATCCGGACCCCCTCCCGGCGGACCCGGGCCATGTGATGGGCGTACTCGTCGTAGGCCGCGCCGCTGGCCTCCCGGACCTCGGCTTTGGTGACGTCGGGAAAATGCCGCCGGAGGATGTCGTAAATCTTCCTGGTAAAATCCTTGGGCCGGTGGAGGCCCACGTAGTCGTAGAGAAACAGGGTCTCCTTGATCTCCGGGCAGTTTCCGGCGATGACCTCCGGGTAATAGGCCACCACAGGGCAGTTATAATGATTGTCCCCCAGGCCCTCGTCCAAATTATAGGTCATGCAGGGGTAGAATATGGCGTCCATGCCCAGCTTGGAGAGGAACTGGATGTGTCCGTGGGCCAGCTTCGCCGGGAAGCAGGCGGTGTCACTGGGGATGGTCGCCTGTCCCTTTAAGTACAAATCCCGGCTGGAGAGGGGGCTGTGGTACACGGCAAAGCCCAGTTTCGTGAAGAAGGTGTGCCAAAACGGCAGCAGCTCCCACAGATTCAGGCACAGGGGAATGCCGATCTTTCCCCGTTTTCCCGGCACGGGCTTATAGCCTAGCAGCAGCTTCCGCTTGTAAGCGTACAGGTTCCGCTCCTCCCCGCCGGCCCTGCCGGTGACGGGGCGGTCACAGCGGTTTCCGCTGATGAAGGTCTCGCCGCCCGCGAAGGTATTTACTGTGAGCTGGCAGTTATTTCCGCAAAGGCCACAGGTCTTCGTCAGGGTCTTCTGAGAGAACTTCGCCAGAGCCTCCCGGCTCAAAAGCGCGCTGGCCTGTCCGGCGGCGGCTTTGCCCCGGCCGTAGAGGGCCGCGCCAAAGGCCCCCATAAGCCCTGCGATGTCCGGGCGGATGACCTCCACCCCCATTTCCTTCTCAAAAGCCCGGAGCACCGCCTCGTTGTAGAAGGTGCCCCCCTGGACCACCACGTTTCGCCCCAGCTCCTCGGGGCTGGAGGCCCGGATGACCTTGTAGATGGCGTTTTTCACTACGGAGATGGAAAGGCCCGCGGAGATGTTTTCCACGCTGGCCCCGTCTTTTTGGGCCTGCTTGACGCTGGAATTCATAAAGACCGTACAGCGGCTCCCCAGGTCCACGGGCCGGTCCGCGAAGAGGCCCAGCTCCGCGAAGTCCTTCACGTCGTGGCCCAGCGCCTGGGCGAAGGTCTGGAGGAAGCTGCCGCAGCCGGAGGAACAGGCTTCGTTTAAGAAGATGTTGCTGATGGCTCCGTCTTCAATTTTGAAACATTTCATGTCCTGCCCGCCGATGTCGATGATAAAGTCCACATGAGGCAAGAAGTGTCTCGCGGCGGTAAAGTGGGCCACGGTCTCCACCACGCCGTAATCGGCGTGGAAGGCGTTTTTCGCCAGCTCCTCCCCATAGCCGGTGGTGGTGACGGAGGCCACCTGAAGGGCAGGGTGTTCGTCATAGAGTCTTTGCAACACGCCCCGGATCAGGGGCACGGGATTGCCCAGGTTGGGCCGGTAATCGGTGAAGAGCAGCCGGGCCTCCTGATCGATGACCGCCACCTTCACGGTGGTGGACCCGGAGTCGATGCCGATATGGACCGGAGCTGCATAGTCCGGGCCGAAGGGCGCCCGGACCACCTTCGCCTGGGCGTGTCGCTTCCGGAAGGCCTTGTACTCCGCCTGATTTTGAAACAGGGGCGGCTGGCTCCGGTAGGTCTCCGAGGCTCCCCGCTTTTGGAGACGGTCCGCCACATCCTCCAGGTCAACGCTCTGGTCAGAGTAAAACGCGGCCCCCAGGGCCACGAACAACAAGCTGTTCTCCGGGCAGGTCCCGGTGACCCCCAGGGTGTTGTCAAAGCTCTTTCGCAGGCACTTGGAGAAGGTCAGCGGCCCCCCCAGGTAGAGGACGGTTCCCTTGATAGGCCGCCCCTGGGCCAGACCCGCGACGGTCTGATTCACCACCGCCTGATAGATGCTGGCGGCAATGTCCTGGACCTTGGCCCCCTGATTGACCAGGGGCTGGACGTCGCTTTTGGCAAAGACGCCGCAGCGGGAGGCGATGGTATAGGTCTTTTCCGCTTTCTGTGCGGCTTCGTCCATCTCGCCGGCGGTCATTTTCAAAAGGGTCGCCATCTGGTCGATGAAGGCCCCGGTGCCCCCGGCGCAAGAGCCGTTCATCCGGACCTCCATGCCTCCGGTGAGAAAGAGGATCTTGGCGTCCTCACCCCCCAACTCTATCACCACGTCGGCGCCGGGGGCCAGACGGCCCGCCGCCACACGGGTGGCGAACACCTCCTGCACAAAGGGCACGCCCACGCTCTCCGCCATGCCCATTCCGGCGGAGCCGGAAATGGCCAGCTCCGCCCGGCGGTTGGGGACATACCGCTTTGCCACATGGCGGAGCAACTCCTCGGTCTTTTCCAGGATATGGCTGAAATGCCGCCGGTAGTCGCTGTATACGATGTTGTCCGCGCCGTCCAGCACCACGCATTTGATGGTGGTGGACCCCACGTCAAGCCCGATCTTCAAGCCACGTCCCTCCTTTGCGCAAACGATTACCCATCGCCATTTAAGCAGAAATCATAAGATATCGTATCAGTGGTATCATACACGCTTTCGACTCGTTTTGCAATCGTCAATCCCTTGAAAAACTGTAAAGAACCCGTTAAAAATGGCCTGTCCCACGGCTCTTGTAACTTTGAAGGAGACGTGTTATACTGATCTTATTCAACAAGGAAGCGAGGCATGACCATGAAAACCGTTCTCCTCCACTGCTGTTGCGCCCCCTGTTCCCTGAGCTGTGTCGGTCCCCTCCGGGACGGCGGCGTGGAACCGGTGGCCTTCTGGTACAATCCCAACATCCACCCCTGGAAGGAATACCAGGCCCGGCGGGACTGCCTTTTGGAGTACGCCTCCACCATCGGCATGGAGACGCGGGTCCGGGAGGACTATGGCCTTCGGGACTTCGTCCGTCACGTGGCGGAGGACATCGACCACCGGTGTGCCTACTGCTACGAGCACCGGATTGAGGGGACGGCGAAATACGCCGCGGAGCACGGCTTTCCCGCCTTCACCACCACCTTGCTGGCAAGCACCTACCAAGATCACGCGGGCATCGTCCAGGCGGCGGAGCGGTACGCAAAGCAATACGGCGTGGCGTTTTTCTACCAGGACTTTCGCCCGAACTTCCGGGCCGGGAACCAGCGGGCCCGGGAACTGGGATTTTATATGCAGAAATACTGCGGCTGCGTCTTTTCGGAGCAGGACCGGTATCAAAAGCAGATCGACCGGGATCGGGCGCGGTTCGCCGGGAAGTGAGCCGGAAAAAGCGCGGGGCCTCACGGCTCCCGCGCTGGTTTTTTCCTTCTTTTCCGGTAAAATTCCATCCGCCGTTTCTCCAGCTCCCAAAGGACTCTCGCGCCCTTTCTCTCCGCCTCCGGCTCCTCTTCCGCCAGCTCCGGCGCCACCGACGCCAGATACGCGCGGCGGCGCTGAGACTCGGTTTCCGCCCAGAAGAGAAACCCGTAGAGCACTTCCCAGAACTCCTCCTTTTCCAGCGCCTCCTCCGCAAAGGCCGTCCAGATTTGCAGCCAGTCCGCACGTATGCGGCAATCCTCCCTGGCCAGCTTCAAAAGCGTCTCCCGGTCGATTTCCATGGTCCCACCTCCTGCCTATCAGTGTACCTTTTTCTGTTCCCTTGCGATACACCAGAACATATACCAGAAATTTCTGCGTTATCTTTTGACAGACGGACCGTGTAAAATATGGTTGAGGTGAGGGGATGAAATTTGAATTAAAGAAACCGCCTGCTAAGGAGGAGTCCATCTATAAAACCCTATATATGAAACGTTCCCTCGCCGACCGGCTGGAGGCCATCGCCGGAGAAAATAAAACCAGCTTCAACAACGTGGTCATTTCCATGATTGAAAGCTGCCTGAAAGAAGAATAAAAGGACCGCCCTCCGGGCGGTCCCTTTCAGCGGGGAACCGAAAGATATCGGAAAGGAAAAGAGCTACGAGAGAAACCCATCAGGGGTTTCTCTCGTTTTCAATCAACCGTTTTTCAAACCTCAAAGAGGTTTGAAAAACCCGCACAGCCAAGGAGCTGAGGGGGAACCCCCTCAGTTCCGCAGGCTGTGCAGCGGTGCGGGGATTCGTCCGCCCCGGTTGATCAACCCGGCGGAGGACTCCCGGTGCACCGGCATCACCGGGGCGCTGCCAAGCAGGCCCCCCATCTCAATGGTGCCCCCCACATCCTTTCCCGGAGCGGGAAGGATGCGCACGGCGGTGGTTTTGTTGTTCACCATTCCAATGGCCGCCTCGTCGGCGATGATTGCCGCGATGGTCTCCGCCGGGGTATCCCCGGGAATGGCGATCATGTCCAATCCCACGGAGCACACGCAGGTCATGGCCTCCAGCTTGTCCAGACACAGCGTCCCGGACCGGGCGGCGGCGATCATGCCCTCGTCCTCGCTGACGGGAATAAAGGCCCCGGAGAGGCCCCCCACGCTGGAGGAGGCCATGACGCCCCCCTTCTTCACCGCGTCGTTCAACATGGCCAGAGCCGCCGTGGTGCCGTGGGCGCCGCAGACCTCCAGACCCAGCTCCTCCAGAATCCGGGCCACGCTGTCCCCGATGGCCGGGGTGGGGGCCAAGCTCAAGTCCACAATGCCAAAGGGGACCCCCAGACGGCGGCTGGCCTCCTGGGCCACCAGCTGGCCCATGCGGGTCACCCGGAAGGCGGTTTTCTTGATGGTCTCCGCCGCCACGTCCAGGGGCTGGCCTTTCACCGCCTGAAGGGCGTGGTAAACCACGCCGGGGCCGGAGACCCCTACATTGATGACCTTTTCCGCCTCTCCGGGCCCGTGGAAGGCCCCGGCCATAAAGGGGTTGTCCTCCACGGCGTTGCAAAACACCACCAGCTTGGCACAGCCGAGGCCGTCCCGGTCCGCCGTGGCGGCGGCGGTGTCTCTAATCACCCGGCCCATAAGGGCCACGGCGTCCATGTTGATTCCCGCCCGGGTAGAGCCCACGTTGACGGAGGAACACACCAGCTCCGTACGGGCCAGGGCCTCGGGAATGGAGCGGATCAGCCGCTGGTCGGCCAGCGTCAGCCCCTTTTGTACCAGGGCGGAATAGCCGCCGATGAAGTTCACGCCGCAGCTCTGAGCCGCCCGGTCCAGAGCCAGGGCGAAGGGCACGTAGTCCTCTGTCTCGCTGGCCCCGGCCACCAGGGCCATAGGGGTGACGGAGATGCGCTTGTTGACAATGGGGATGCCGAATTCGTCCTCAATGTCCTGGCCGGTTTTCACCAGATGTTCGGCGCAGCGGCAGATTTTTTCGTACACCTTCTCACAGGCCCGCTTGGGGTCCGGGTCACAGCAGGAGAGCAGGGAGATCCCCATGGTGATGGTGCGGATATCCAGGTGCTGCTGGTCGATCATCTCAATGGTGGAGAGAATTTCCTTTTGATTCAGCATGAGGACCCCTCCTTAAATGCTGTGCATGGCGTCGAAGATTTCCTCCCGCTGAATGCGGATGGACAGGCCCATCTCCGCCCCCAGGTCCGCAAGGCCCTTCCCCAGTTCGCCGAAGCTGGCGGTGGACTTACTGACGTCCACCGCCATGACCATGGTGAAAGCCCCCTGGAGGATGGTCTGGGAGATGTCCAGGATGTTGACGTTGTAATTTGCCAGACGGTTGCAGACCGCGGCGATGATCCCCACTTTGTCCTGTCCCAGGACGGTGACGATGGCATTCATAGTAAACCCCCAATCAAAAATTACACATGGAGAATGGAACGTGGAGGTGCGAAACGGGAACTATTTCCGCCCCGTTCTCCACGGTCCATTCTCCACACTCTTTAGAGCTCGTCGAAAAATTTGTCGTGGATGGCCCGCACCGCCCGGTTCACATCCTGCTCGTCCAGAAGAACGGAGACCCGGATTTCAGAGGTGTTGATCATCTGGATATTGATTCCCGCCTCATAGAGGGCCTCAAACATTTTGGCGGCCACGCCGCAGTTGCTCATCAGACCCACGCCCACGATGGAGACTTTTCCAATCTGGTCGTCCGCTTCAATGTGGTCGAACCGCAGGGCCTCTTTGTGGGCGTTCAGAATGGATTCCACTTCCTGCTGGTCCTTGCGGTGAATGGTGAAGGTGATATCCTTGGTGTCCTCCCGGCCAATGGATTGGAGGATCACGTCCACATTGATGTTATGTTTGCTCAGCAGGTCAAACACCTGGAAGGCGACGCCGGGATTATGTTGCAGGCCCACCAGGGCCACCCGCGCAATGCTGGTATCTTTCGCAACACCTGCGATGTTGGTCTTTTCCACTTTGGTAACCTCCTTGATTTTCGTGCCGGGTTTGCGCTCCAGGCTGGAGAGCACTTCCAGATTCACCCGAAACTTTTTTGCCAGCTCCACGCTGCGGTTGTGCAGCACCTGGGCCCCCTGGCTGGCCAGTTCCAGCATCTCGTCATAGGTAATCTCCTCCAGCTTCCGGGCCGTGGAGACGACGCGGGGGTCCGTGGTGTACACGCCGTCCACATCGGTGTAAATCTGGCACAGATCCGCCCGGAAGGCCGCCGCCAGCGCCACGGCGCTGGTATCGGACCCGCCCCGGCCCAGAGTGGTAATATCGCCGTTGCGGTCCACCCCCTGGAATCCTGTGACTATGACAATCCGGTGCTGATCCAGCTCCGCGCGGACCCGCTCGGCGTCAATCCGCTTAATCCGGGCGTCGGCATGGACGGAGGAGGACTGAATCCCCACCTGCCACGCCGTCAAAGACACGCAAGGCAGGCCCATGGCCTCCAGCGCCATGGCGCAAAGGGCCACGGAGATCTGCTCCCCTGTAGCAAGGAGCATATCCAGCTCCCGCTTGGAGGCGTTGGGGTTGATTTCCTTCGCCTTTTCAATCAAATCGTCCGTGGTATCCCCCTGGGCCGACAGGACCACGATCACGTCTCTGCCCTTGACATAGGTCTCCGCGATGATTCGGGCGGCATTTTGGATGCGCTTGGCGTCCCGCACGGAGCTGCCGCCGAATTTCTGTACAATCAAACTCATGAGTCTCTCTTCCTTTTCCGCTTGAAATCAGGTTGGGAGGGGGAGGACCTTCTCCCCCGCTCTATCATATGCGGTAGACGAAGCGGCGGGTCAGTGGTCCAGCACCCGCATACAGGCCAGGGTGTTCAAGGACCGGGACTGCCGCTTTGCCTCCGCGCCGCTGAGGGGCTCAGTCAAAAAGGCGGTCTCCCCGTCCTCGCTGAGGACCTCCACCTGTCCGAAGGCCAGAGCCGCGTCGGTGAGACTGCCCTCAATGCGGAAGTAGTGCCGGGTTTTCAGGCCGGAGGGCTCCTCAAAGCCCGCCGTGTCCGCCGACCAGCCGATTCCCTCCCGCCGGGGGCTTTGCTGAAGACACTCCATCACGTCCGCCACACAGGCGGAGGCGGTGGGCAGCTCCCCGGCCCCCCGGCCATAGAACATCACCTCGCCGGTGGCGTTGCCCCGAACCATCACGGCGTTGAACACATCCTCCACATTGGCCATAGGGTTGTCCTCCGGGAGCAGATGCGGGGCCACATAGGCCGTCCGCCCCCCGCCGGGGAGGCGCACCGCCCGCCCCAGGAGCTTAATCCGGTAACCCGCCCGCTGGGCGATCTTCACGTCCCGGAGACTCAGCTTGCTGATGCCCTCCATGGGCACCTGGTCCGGGTCTATCTGGTTGCCAAAGGCCAGATCCCCCAAAATGCAGATCTTCCGCCCCGCGTCGATGCCCTCCACGTCGGCGGTGGGGTCCGCCTCGGCATAGCCCTTGGTCTGGGCCTCCCGGAGGGCGTCGGAGAAGAAGGCCCCGGTGCGGACCATCCGGGTGAGAATATAATTGGTGGTTCCATTCAAAATTCCGTAGACCTCGTCGATGCGGTTGGCCGCCATGCACTGGGTCAGTGGGTGGAGCACCGGAATCCCCCCGCCCACGCTGGCCTCGAAGAGGTAGCCGGCGTTTTTCCTCTTTGCCAGGGCCAGCAGCTCGCAGCCCCGCTCCGCCACCAACTGCTTGTTGGCGGTGACCACGTGTTTTCCGGCGGAGAGGGCCCGTTTCGTGTACTCATAGGCCGCCTCCACGCCGCCGATGGTCTCCACTACCACCCGTATGGAGTCGTCCTCCTCGATCTTTTTGAAATCGTCAACCATCAGCTGACGGTAGGGCCCGTCCTTGAAATGCCGGACCAGCACGCTTTTCACCTGCAACGGCTCTCCCAGCTTCCGCTCAATCTGCCGCGCGTTTTCCGCCACCACCTTGGCAACGCCCGTCCCCACGGTGCCAAGACCCAAAATCGCAATCTGTATCATCCTACAAACCTCTTTGTCGTATTTCCCGGCCCTTCCGGCCAGACAAACCGCCGGTCCGCGCAAGGCCGCGTGCTCCCGGTTCCCGCCCTTTTGAAACAGGAAACTACCCCGCCAGAATCTCGAATTTTAGCACGCCCTCCAGGGCGGCCGCATCCCCCATCAGCTGCTCCAAAGACGCCTCCATCCGGCTGGTCTCGGCGGAGATGGTCACCGCCGCGCAGCCGTTGGTGGGGATGCTCTGGTTGATGGTGAGAATATTGGCCCCGGAGGCGGCGAACACCGCCAGCACGCCGGAGAGAACCCCCGCCATATCTTTGAGCATGGCGTAAAAAGTGATAATGTGTTCCGCCTTCATGTCGTTGAACGGTTGGACGGAATCTTTGTATTTATAGAAGGCGCTGCGGCTGATCCCCGCCAGCTTTGTGGCGGCCCCCACGGTGTCCGCCTCGCCGGTTTGCATCATCCGCTTGGCCTCCGCCACTTTGACGAAGATCTCCGGCAGCGCGTCCGCCGCCACAATGTAATATTTGATCGCTTTTGCCATTGCGCCCTCCATACCCGCTGCGTTTCCCTCCGCGGTTCCGTCCGTCCACCGTGGTCATTTGTCCTTCCTGCATGGTAGCATATTTTCACCCGTTCCGCAACTGTCGGAATCGGGGAAACTGACCGGGAAATCTCCCCCGGCGGTGGGCAAAATGCCGGAGAACCCTGCGAAGGCGCCGGGCAAAGAGATGAATATTCATCCAGGCATTCATTTTTCTTCAAACATTGTGCCCAAAAAATGCACAAAGGTCTCCGCACCTTCCGGAATTTTTCGGCAATTCTGGAGAAATGCGTCAAATAAATATACACAGCTTCTGAAAAAGTATTGACAGATTTCCCGGTCCGTGCTAAGGTAGCCACAGTCCGGGGGGCAGTGCGTCCTTCGGAGCTTGGAAACCAGCGCCCGGTTCCCCGGGCAAAGACTTTATGGATGAAAAGGATGATTTGACTCATGAAAAAGATGCTGACTCTGCTTTTGGCTCTGGCCATGGTTTTGAGCCTGGCCGCCTGCGGCGGCGACAAGTCCGGTCAAAACGCCGGAGATTCCACCCCCGCCGCCGGAGATTCCCAGAACTCCGGAACCGAGACCCCGGACACCGGGACGGACGCCCCCGCCTTCACCACCGTGGAGGAAGGCAAACTCCATATGTCTACCAACGCCGCCTTCCCTCCCTATGAGATGACCACCGACGACGGCGGCTTCGAGGGCATCGACGTGGAAGTGGCCCAGGCCATTGCCGGAAAGCTGGGTCTGGAGCTGGTGGTGGACGACATGGGATTCGACGCCGCCCTGCTGGCCGCCCAGAACGGGCAAAGCGACATGGTCATGGCCGGTGTCACCGTCAATGAAGAGCGGCTGGCGGTCATGGACTTCTCCGACAGCTACGCCACCGGCGTGCAGGTGGTCATCGTCAAGGAGGGCTCCCCCATCGCCACGGTGGACGATCTGGCAAACGCCCAAATGATTGGCTGCCAAAAGGCCACCACCGGCTATATCTACTGCTCCGACGACCCGGAAAACGGCGGCTACGGCGAAGACCATGTCACCGCCTATGAGACCGGTGCCCTGGCGGTCCAGGCTCTGGTGAACGGCCAGGTGGACGCGGTGGTCATCGACAACGAACCCGCCAAGAGCTTTGTGGCCGCCAACGAGGGCCTGAAAATCCTGGACACGGAGTTCGCCGTGGAGGATTACGCCATTGGCTTTGCCAAAGGAAACTCCGCCCTGCTGGACGCGGTCAACGCCGCCATGGCGGATCTGAAGGCCGACGGCACCTTCCAGGGCATTGTGGACAAATATATCACCGCTGAGTAAACACCTTTGCAAGGGCGGTCTTTCCGCCCTTGTTCGAAAACAAAAGGAACCCTCCGCCGGGTTCCTTTTGTGGCTATCGTCTTGTTTCCACGGCATTTCGATTTATAAAGAGAGGAAGAGAAAGGAGACACCCCCATGAAAGCTACGCTCCCGGAGCGGTTTTACACCGCCTTTTTGGAGGGAGACCGCTGGAAACTCTATCTCCAGGGCGTCGCCTCCACCCTGGAGCTGACGGTCATGGCCCTGATCCTGGGCATTCTCCTGGGACTGGTGGTAGCGGTGATCCGCACAGCTCATGACCAGCAGCGCCTGGGCCAGCACAACCCCATTTTGGCCCTGCTCAATTTCCTGTGCAAGGTTTACACCACCGTCATTCGGGGCACACCCATGATGGTTCAGCTGCTGATCTGGGGGTTTGTCATCTTCAAGACCAGCCGGAACCACACCATGGTGGGCGCCCTGGGTCTGGGCATCAACTCCGGGGCCTACGTGGCGGAGATCGTCCGGGGCGGACTCATGAGCGTGGACATCGGCCAGAGCGAGGCGGGCAGGTCCCTGGGACTGAACTACCTGGACACCATGCGTTTCATCGTCATTCCCCAGGCCTTTAAAAACATCTTGCCCTCCCTGGCCAACGAGTTTATCACCCTCTTTAAGGACACCTCTTTGGTTCAGGCCATCGGCGGCATGGAGCTGGTTTATTACGCCCAGACCATCGGCGGCAGAACCTTCGACCTGATGCCCCCGTATATCGGCATCGCCTTGATGTACTTAATTCTGGTCATCATCTTCACCTGGCTCCAGGGGAAACTGGAAAGGAGGCTGCGGGAAAGTGATCGACGTTAAGAATCTCTCCAAGTCCTTTGGGGACCACCTGGTCCTGGACGGCATTTCCCAGCACATCCACCCCGGCGAGAAAGTGGTTGTGATCGGGCCCTCCGGCTCCGGCAAGTCCACCTTCTTGCGGTGTTTGAACCTGCTGGAGACCCCCAGCGCGGGAACCATTACCTTTCAAGGCACCGTCATCACGGACCCCAAGGTGAAAATCGACCAGGTGCGCCAGCATATGGGCATGGTGTTCCAGCACTTCAACCTGTTCCCCAACATGACCATTCGGAAAAACATCACTCTGGCCCCGGTGCGGACGGGATTGATGAAGCAGGAGGAGGCCGACGAGCTGGCCGGAACCCTGCTTCAGCGGGTGGACCTGACGGACAAGGCCGACGCCTACCCCAGCCAGCTCTCCGGCGGGCAGAAGCAGCGGGTGGCCATCGTCCGGGCTCTGGCCATGAAACCCCAGTTGATGCTGTTCGACGAGCCCACCTCCGCCCTGGATCCGGAGATGGTGGGCGAGGTGCTGGACGTGATGAAGGAGCTGGCCCGGGACGGCATGACCATGGTGGTGGTGACCCACGAGATGGGCTTTGCCCGGGAGGTGGGCAGCCGGGTGCTGTTTATGGCCGACGGGAAGGTTTTGGAGGAAGGGCCCCCGGCGGAGCTCTTTGGAAATCCCCAGCACCCGAGACTTCGGGACTTCCTCAGTAAGGTGCTGTAAGCGGAAGGTCCGCGCAAAATCAAAACGGAACTCAAAAGCCCTCCGGCGAATACGCCGGAGGGCTTGTCTCTTATTTCGTTCCGAAAATCCGGTCTCCCGCGTCTCCGAGGCCGGGGATAATATAGCCGTTTTCATTCAACTTTTCATCCACTGCACCACAGTAGATGTCCACATCCGGATGGCTCTTCTGGATGCGGGCGATGCCCTCCGGCGCGGCCAGGAGGACCATCAGCTTGATGGTGGTGCAGCCGTATTCCTTCATGAACCCGATGGCGGCTTCGGCGCTGCCGCCGGTGGCCAGCATGGGATCCACAATCAGCACTTCCCGCTCCGCCACGTCCTTGGGCATTTTGCAAAAGTACTTCACCGGCTCCAGCGTCTCCTCGTTCCGGTAAAGGCCGATGTGGCCCACCCGGGCGGAGGGCACCATCCGCAAAACGCCGTCCACCAGCCCCAGACCCGCCCGGAGGATGGGCACCACGGCGAACTTTTTTCCCTTGAGCATGGGGGCGGTGGTCTTGCAGATGGGGGTTTCCACCTCACAGGTGGTCAGGGGCAAATCCCGGGTTGCCTCGTAGGTAATCAGCATCCCAATCTCGGAGACCAGCTCCCGGAAATCCTTGACGCTGGTGTTTTTGTCCCGGAGGATGGTCAGCTTGTGGGCAACCAGAGGGTGGTCCATGACGTGTACTTTTCCGTTCATAAAAAGGCTCCTTCTTCCCTATTGAATTGATAATTGAGAATGGATAGTGGGAAATAAGTGGTCAGGGAGACTGGCGCTTTGCCCGCAGCCGCTCCGCCTGGGGCGGCCGCAGGTACACCGGGGCCAGCTCCTGGGCCGTCACCAGTCCTCCCGCCTGGGCGATGGCCTCCGCCTCCAGGGCAACGCTCACGGCGTTTTCCTTCACCAGATGGGCCGGGGCCAGACGGCAGGAAATCCCCGCCGCCGTCAAAAAGTCATAGGTCATCCGCCCCCCGTCCCCCAGGACAGTTTTGGGCCGGGGGTCGCTTTGCAGCTCCTCCGCCAGATCTTCCAGGGCAATGGCCCGGTCCTCCGTCAGGCGGGTGAGGGCTCCGTCCCGGGCCTCAAAGAGGGCGTTATAAACCTGCTGCCGCCGGGCGTCCATGGCACAGACCACCAATCCGTCCCAAAAGGCCACATTCCGGGCCAGGGCCGCCAGGGTGGACACCGGCACACAGGGCTTATCCACCGCCCAGGCCAGCCCCTTGGCGGCGGAGACGCCGATGCGGACCCCGGTGAAGGACCCCGGCCCCGCCGAAACGGCGATGGCGTCCATATCCGCCACCGTCATGTTCGCATTCCTCAAAAGCCCCTCTACTATGGGCATCAGGGTCCGGCTGTGGGTCAGCCCCGTGTCCTGAAAGCCCGCCGCCAGGACCTTCCCATCCTCCGTCACGGCGGCGGAGACGGCCTTGGCGGCGGTCTCCAGAGCCAGGATTCTCATATGGGTCCCACTCCTTCCACAGTGATCGTCCGCCAGTTTTCGTCTTCCGGGCGGCGGGCGATGGTGACGGAGACCGCGTCCTCCGGAAGGGCCTCCTCTACCCGCTCGCTCCACTCCACGGCGCAAACCCCTCCCCGGTCCAGATAGTCCTCCCAACCGATGTCGAAGAGATCCCCTGCGTCCTCCAACCGGTACATATCGAAGTGGAACAGGGGAAGCCCCGTTCCCTCATACTCATTGACAATGTTAAACGTGGGACTGGTCACCCGCCCCTCGTAGCCAAGGCCACGGGCCAGACCTCTCGTAAAGGCGGTCTTTCCCATCCCCAGATCCCCTCGATAGGCCACCACGGCCCCAGGGGCCAGGACGGCGGCCAGACGGCAACCCAAGGTCTCGGTTTCCAGCTCGCTGTGGGAGATGTAGTCCATAGGCGCTCCTCCTCTTCCTGTGCTTCAAAAGCCAGTTTATTATAGCATAGGAATTCACCGGCTGTCCACTCATTTTGATTGAGGCTTTCTTCTCCAACATGGTTCTCTTTGACCGCGCTTCGTTTTATCTTGGTCCCCCCTGACTTCTTACCGCCGTATGTCATTGCTCCCCGTAATGTAGTTTCAGAGTTATTGTCCTCTGTTTGCCTACTCTATGGGAAGTGTATCAAAAATTTCGTACATAATGTTTTGACGGCAAACAGGAGATTTGAGTCAATAGAAACGGGTCTAGCGTTTAAACGAAGAGGATTTCCCATATAAAAGGGGAGTTCAAATCCATCTAGTTGTTCTGGTAACCTGAAAGCATCCATTTCGCGGGATTTTAAAACCCCAGAAAAGGAAAAAATGAAACAATAGGGACTCTAAGCATTTCGCTCAGAATGTCCGAATTGTTTCACCTTTATGTGGATTCTTGGCAAAAGAGATGCAGGCTCTAACCCACATCCCCCGTCTCTTTTCCGCCGCGAGTCCAGCGAAGCGAGTCTCGGTGGAAAGCGAAGAAATTCCCACCAGAGTGCAGTTTTCGGCGAAGCCGGAAACAGAACGGTGGTGGGAATTTCTGAGCTGGTCCGAGTGGCGAGACTTGAACTCACGACCCCTTGACCCCCAGTCAAGTGCGCTACCAACTGCGCTACACCCGGATATGTTTTGCTCACGTGTCAGCTTAGATAGATTAGCACACTTCCCAGGAAAATGCAAGACCTATTTTCAAATTTCTTCTGAAAATTTTAAAGAGCCCGGAAAGTCCCCCTGAGGCGGCAGACATAACCTTTCCCAAAAGGCAAAAACTCCTTGAACACCGCCACCTCTTAGGAATCTTTTTCAACGCCTGATTCCAAAATCACAGGCGGCTTCTCAAAAACATTTCCAATCTAAATCCCACCTCTTCTGCATTTTTGAGAGAAATTCAAACCTTTTCCTTCCTGGCCGCCAAGCCCTCAACAAGCCTGCCCTCCGTCCCCAACGGCGCGGTGCCGCCTTTCACCGTCCCCTCCGGCTCCTCTTTAAAGTTGCGCCGCGCAAATTTCCCCCACCGGCTGTTCCCCCTGCAAGTCATGCGTGACAAATGCCCGAGGATGTGGTATGATAAGGAAAATACCGGAAAGGAGGCCCGCTCTGTGATCGAAAACCACGGCCTGATCGAATACCTCTTGCACGACGGCGAGGACCTCTCGGGCCGGGAGCACGCTACCGCCCGGCAGATCAAACACTTTACCGACGAGATGCCCGGCGGCTTTTTTATCTATCGAAATGACACCGGCCAAATTCTCTATGTCAACCGCGCCGTCCTCCATATTTTTGGCTGCGAGACAGAAGAGGAGTTTATGGCTCTTACCGGCGGAACCTTTTACGGTCTTGTCCATCCCGAGGACGCGGCGTCCGTGGAAGACAGCATCCGGGAACAAATTGCCCAAAACAGCTTCGATTTGGACTATGTGGAGTATCGAATCGTGCGGAGAGACGGGTCCATCTGTTGGGTGGAGGACTTCGGCCACTTTATTGAAACGGAGACGCTGGGAGGCGTGTTTTATGTCTTCCTGGCGGATATCACGGAGCGCCACCGCCGCCGGGCCGCCGAACGGGCGGCCATCCTGGAAGAAAAGCTCCAAAAGGAGCGGGAACTCCAGGAACAGGCGGAACAGACCCTGGACTTTTTGGAACAGATGAACGACGAGCTGGTTCGCCGCCTGGAGCTGATTGAGGGACTCAGCGCGGACTATGAGACGGTGTTCCACGCCGATTTGAACGCGGACGTCATTCAGCCCTATCGGGTCAGCGGCCGGGAGGGTTTCCAGTTTGGCCGGGACCTTCAGGTCCGTCCCTTCACCGGCTTTGCCAACGGCTACGCGGACCGTTGGGTCCATCCCGAGGACCGGGAGCGTTTTCGCCGGGAGGTGGACCCGGCCTATATCCGGCAGACTCTGGGAAAGCAAAAAGCCTATCACATCAACTACCGCATCCTCCGCCGGGAGGAGTTGGAATTTGTTCAGGCCTTCATCGTCAACGTCAGCCCCGACGAGGGGGTGACCCAAATCATGTTTGCCTGCCGGACGGTGGACGCGGAGGTCCGCCGGGAGCGGGAGCGTTCGGCGATTTTAGAGGAGGCCCTGGCTCAGGCGAAGCTGGCGGGGGACGCCCGGAACACCTTCCTCTCCAACATCTCCCACGATATGCGTACGCCTATGAACGCGGTGGTGGGGTTTACCGCTCTCGCCAAGCGCCACCTGAACGACTCGGAGCGGCTGAAAAAGGACTTGGACCGTATTGAGAATTCCAGCTCTCAGCTGCTGAAACTTTTAAACAACGTATTGGAACTGAGCTGGTTGGAATCCGGAAAAGTCCACATCGAGGAGGCGGCCTGCACCCTGCCGGAGCTGGCCCAGGAAGTTTGGGCAGAGATTTTGCCCCGGGCCCAGGAGCGAAAAGTGGAGCTGGTCCTCTCTGACGTGGAAACGGAACACCCCAGAGTCTGGTGCGACCGCCAAAAGCTCCGCCAGTCCCTGGAGCGTCTGGCCCTGGGCGCCGTGCGCCGGGCGGACCCCGGCAGCCAGGTGGAACTGTCCCTCCAGGAGCGCAGCGCTACCCGCGCCTATGGGTCCTATTACTTCATCGCCACCTGTTCTTCTATGGCGGTTCCCCTTAACGACGGCGTTTTCACCGCCTTCTCCCGCCGGGAAATTACCGCCGCCGACGATGCCGAGGGCGCGGACCTGGGTCTCCCCATCGCAAGGCACGTTATGGAGCTGATGGGGGGCACAGTGGGGGCCGAGGCCCTGCCAAACGGCGGAGGACGGCTGACGGCGTCGCTAAACTTGCGCCTTCAAGAGGAGGCGGAGACTCGAAGCGTACCGGCCCTAACCCAAGAGCGGCGGGTATTGGTGGTGGAAGACAACGAGCTAAACCGGGAAATTGCCGTGGATCTTTTGGAAGAGGCGGGCTTTTTGGTGGATACCGCCGGAGACGGCGCGCAGGCCGTGGAGAAGGTGAAGCGTTCCCACCCGGGCCACTATACCCTGGTTCTGATGGACTTGCGGATGCCGGTGATGGACGGCCACAGCGCCGCCAAGGCCATCCGGGCCCTGGAAGACCCCGGGCTTGCCAACGTGCCCATTGTGGCTCTGTCGGCCAACACCTTCGACGAGGACCGGAAACAATCCGCCGAAAGCGGCATGAACGCCCATCTGGCCAAGCCCCTGGACATCGACCGCCTGCTGGAGCTGATCGCCGGCATGACGGGGGAGACGGCGCCTTAGAAGCGTCTGTTTGAAAAGCAGGCTCCAAAGCCGCTGCGATTTTGGCGCTGTAGAAAACGGAGACGCAAAAACAACTTTTTCCGCAAGACGCCCGCTCCCCTTTACTTTAAGGGAGCGGGCGGTCCAAAGGGCGAAGAGAGGGCCTTCCCTGCCGGAAGTTTCCCGGAGGGAAGGCCTTTTTTTCAAATGTCTCCCTCTCCCCCTGAGGCAAAGGCGGGGCCGTTTCACGGCCCTTTTTTTCCTCCCCGCCAGGGGCCGAAAAGCCGGGGCGCCACATCCCGGACCTCCGGCCACATGAGAAAGGCGGCATGAAATCCCATCCCGGCCCCCAGGCGCAGCTTTTGATTCAGGGTGTCCGCGTCGTCGAAGAGGACAAAGTGTGCCTCTCCGTCCCGGCTGTAGGTGAAATACCGGGCGCAAAGATCCTGGGAGAAGAAAACGGCGGGGCTTTCCCGCTCCATCAACTTCCCCAGAGCTTCCCCGGTGAGCGGTTCCCCCTCCCCGGACCGGGCGGGAAGGCGGAAGTCCATGCGCAGCCGCTGAACGTCCAGGGCCAGCCGCCCCGCCCCTCCGGCCTGGGCGACGGCCTCCTGGAGATACTGAGAGAAGCTGCCTCCGGAGACGGCGGTGCAAAGAAGAACCACCGCTCCAGGCGCCGCCCCCGCATAGCCCTCCGGCAGATACAGCGTCCTCCGGGCGGCGGAGAGGGCGGGCGCCAACGCGGAGACGAAGGCCGTCCGGTCCCGCCGGGGGGCCTCCTCAAAGTCCAGCAGCACACCGGAGTAGCTCCGCCGCCCACACTCCCGGAGCACCGCGTCTCGAAGATCCTCCGGACTGTCGATGAAGGGGGCCTCCCGGTCACTGACGGACAGCAAGCCGCCCTTGGTCTGCAAAAGCAGGCTTTGGCGCAGCAGCGTGGAGCCCGGGCCCACGCGGTAGGCCACGTGGGCCAGATTCCGGCAATGGCTCTGAGCCTCCTGGGACGCCTCCGGCGTCGCGGCCAGATAGATCTGCAAATGCCTCTCCCCCTTGCGCCCCAGCTTGAAAGCTGGTATACTGGAAATGACTATAAAAAACTCTATGCGAGGAGGCTGCAGTCTATGCCCCTTTCCCTGGTTCCCGGTTGTCTGTTTGAACGCTATCAGGAGGTTACGCCGGAGTATTTGCGCCGCCACGGCGTGACGCTGCTGCTCAGCGACCTGGACTTCACCTTGGCCCCCAAGTCCGTCCGCCGCCCGGACCCGGCCCTTCGGGCGTGGATTTGCGCGATGCAAGAGGCGGGAATTCAGGTGATAATCGTCTCCAACAACCGCTCCGGAACCCGTGTGACGGAGTTTTGCGCGGACTTGGGCATCCCCTACCAGGGACACGCCGGAAAGCCCTCCACCCGGGGCTTGCGGGCCGCCATGGACCGGGCGGGAGCGGACAAAGCGCACACCGCCATGCTGGGGGACAAACTTTTAACAGATATGCTGGCGGCCAACCGGGCGGGGGTGTTGGCTTTGATGGTGGAGCCCCTGGGAGGCGCCGTCACGCCGTGGCAAAAGGTGTTGCACGCTTTGCAGGCCCCCTTCAAGGCCCTCTGCCGCCGGAGGGGACACGGAAGATGATAAATGAGACCTTTTGCCGCAGGCTATCCCGCGTCTTTTGGGAAACCGGCGAAACGCCGGGGCCGGACGCCATACGGCAAAGCCTCCGGGGCCCCGCAAGTCTCCAAACAGGAAGGGTTTAAAATATTTTTTGGATGACGCCGCACAATTGGCGGAAAAATACTTGCAATCCCCGCCGGGATGGGATAAAATAGCTACGGCTATAATGGAAGGACCATGAAAAGAGAGAAAATGCCCTCCCGCGGGTCGTTTTCTCGGATAAAGATTTGTGAGGAGGATTTTTATTATGCCGACAATTTCCGCAGGCGATTTTCGCAAGGGAATGATTTTTGAGATGGAAGGCAAGCCCATGCTGGTGGTGGACTTCCAGCACGTCAAGCCCGGTAAGGGCGCGGCCTTCGTGCGCACCAAGTACAAAAATGTCATCACCGGGGCCATCCGGGAGGAGTCCTTCAATCCCACCGCCAAATTTGAGCAGGCCAGCGTGGAGCGCAAGGACGCGGAATACAGCTATAACGACGGGGACCTGTACTACTTCATGGACCCCGAGACCTATGATATGTCCCCCCTGAACCGGGAGGTTTTGGGCGAGGCGTTCAAGTTCATGAAGGAAAACACCGTGTGCAAGCTGGTGAGCTACAAGGGCAGCGTCTTCACCGTGGAAGTTCCCAACTTCATGGACCTGGAGGTCACGGAGACCGAGCCCGGCGTCAAGGGCGACACCGCCACCAATGTGACCAAAAAGGCCACCCTGGAAACCGGCGCCGTGATCCAGGTGCCCCTGTTCATCAACGAGGGTGAGAAAATCCAGGTGGACACCCGTACCGGCGAGTATCTGGGCCGCTGCAAAGAATGAGTGTTTCAAGGGGGGGGATTGCATCCCCCCTTTGGATTCCCCCGCCACTTTGCGGACGGCCGCCGCCCTGGGCGGGTGGCGTCTCGTTGAAAACCGGGAGCCCTGCGGTTTCCGGACGCCCTGCTCCGAGGCGTCTGCCGGACGGAGCGCCGCGAATTTTTCAGCCCGGGAGAGGATTGGGTTCCTTTTGACAAACTGGGTCAATTTACTATAAAGGAGGTCTTTGACTATGGAAATCACCGAGAAGGTCGCGTATCTGAAGGGTCTTGCCGAGGGTATGGAGCTGGACACCGGGAAGAAGGAGGGCAAGCTCCTGGCCGCCATCATCGACGTGCTGGAGGACATCGCCCTGGAGCTCTCCGACATTCAGGACGCCCAGGAGGAACTGGGAGACGGCCTGGACGCCGTCAGCGACGACCTGGAGGACGTGGAGGATTTGCTCTACGGCGAGGATGAGGATGAAGAGGAATACGAACTGGACGACTTGGGGGAGGATGAGGAGTGCTACGCCACCACCTGCCCCACTTGTGAAGAGACCATTTATTTCGACGAGTCCGTCCTGGAGGACGGAGAGGTTGTCTGCCCCAACTGCGGCGAGAAGCTGGAGTTCGATCTGGAGAGTCTAGACGAGGACGGGGCGGAAGACGAGGAGTAAACAAGACCTGTGTCAGGGCCGGACGACCTTCGGGCGTCCGGCCCCTTTAAAGGAGACGGTACCATGATCCGGGAGAAGAGCTTCTACCGCGCCTTTTTCGTCTTGACGCTGTCCCTGGCGTTGCAGAACCTTCTGACCTTCGGCGTAAACCTCATGGACACCATCATGCTGGGCCGTTACAGCCAGGAGGCCATGAGCGGCGTGAGCCTGTGCAACCAGATTCAGTTCCTGCTCCAGATGCTGGTGGGCGGCGCGGGAGAGGGGGCCGTGGTGCTGGGGGCCCAATACTGGGGAAAAAACAGGCTGGAGCCCATCCGGCACATCATCGGCGTGGCCCTGCGGTTCGGAGCCGTATTGTCGGCGCTTTTGTTCGGGGCGGTGCTTTTGTTCCCGGGGCCCTTGCTGGGCCTTTTGAGCAGCGACGCCGGCGTCATCGCCCAGGGGAGGGCCTATTTCCAGATCATCTGCTTTTCTTACATCATCTTCACCGTCACCAACATTTTGGTGGCCTCTCTCCGGTCCGTGGGCGTGGTGAGCATCGGCTATGCCATCTCCTTTTCCACCTTGTGTATCAATGTAGTTTTGAACTACCTGCTGATCTACGGGAATTTCGGCTGTCCGGAGCTGGGCGTCCGGGGAGCGGCGGCCGCCACGCTGGTCTCCCGCTGTGTGGAATTGCTGATTGTGGTCTACTATTTAAAATACCGGGAGAAGAAGCTGAACCTTACGCTGCGCAAGCTCCTCGTCATCGACGGCAGTTACTTCCGGGATTACAACCGCGTCTCCGCCCCGGTGCTGGTGAACCAGGCGCTCTGGGGTGTGGCCCAGATGGTGCAAACCGGCATCCTGGGCCATCTGGGCGGCGACGTGACAGCGGCCAACGCCATCGCCGTCCAGGTCTATCAGGTTCTTTCCGTGGTGGCCTACGGCGCGGCCTCCGCCTCCGGCATCGTGGTGGGGAAACGCATCGGCCAGGGAAAGGGGGACGGCCTCCGCCCTCTGGTAACCACGCTACAGGGGCTGTTCATTGCCATTGGCCTTGCCTCCGGCGGGTTGATCTTCCTGGCCAGAGCCCCCATTCTGGCGGTGTTTGGCGGCAGCTTGACAAAACGGGCCCGGGAGTTGGCCCTGCAATTCATGGCGGTGATCGCCGTCACCACCGTGGGCACCGCCTACCAAATGGCCTGTGACACCGGCATCATCCGGGGCGGGGGAGACACGGCCTTTAGCGCCAAGATGAATCTCGTCAGTATGTGGGGAATCGTGGTGCCCCTTTCCGCCTTGGCGGCCTTTTGGTGGAAGGCCCCTCCGGTGGCGGTGTTCTTCCTTTTGAAATGGGATCAAATCTACAAGATCATCCCCGTGGCCCTGCGGCTTCACAGCTGGAAGTGGGTGCGAAGCGTCACCCGGCCCGAGGAAGCCGAAATCTAGCGCCGGACCACCGGCAGAACGGAGGAACCGATGTCCAAACCCAAAGCCCCCTTCAATCCCAGAGTTCGCGCCAATGTGTACGCCCTGGCGGCGTTGTACCTGGTCTATCTCTTTTACCAGATCGCCAAGCCCTATCTAACCCAGGACCTCTACGGCCCCACCACGTTTCAGTTCGTTCTGGGGCTGGCCGTTCTGGGGGGCGGGGCGGTGGTCCTGGGCTTTTTGGCCTGGAAAATGTACAAGGCCCCCCTGCCGGAGGCGGAGGACAGCCCCGCCTCTTTGGAGGAACCCGGCGAGGACGAAGAGTGAAAACTTGCGGTTTTAAACAGCGCGCGCTTTCTCCCCCTAATCGGTTTCCGGCGTGCTTCGGGAAACCGGCCGGCGTACGGTTTTGACAGCCTGAGCGGGACCCGTGAAAACGGGTCCCGCTTTTTTACGTCTCTGCTTCCTCCCCCTCCAGCAGGCGCATCATGGAAACCTCATAGGCAGTGCGCTCCTCCGTATCCCCGGAGTCCAGGGTCTTGTGGTATGTACGGCTCTGGACCCGGCCCTCCAGGGCCAGGGGGTCCCCCACTTGAAGGCGGCTGACTCTCACCGCCAGCTGCCCCCAGGCGATGACCGGCAGGTAGTCCGCCCGGCCATAGCGCCGGGGAACGGCCAACATCAAATCACAGATGCTCCGGCCCAGGGGAGTCCGGCGGAAGATGGGGGGCTTGCACAGCGCGCCGGAGAGGGCGATCTCGTTTTGAGGCTCGTCCAGCCCCGGCTGGAGCTCCTGGGCGTAGACCGTCAGCACCAGGCGGCTGCCCACGCCACTTCGGTTGTTGAAGGAGCGGAGCTGTCCCCGAACCCGGAGGAGCCTGCCCTCCGCGGCCTGGGCCGCCAGGGCCCCGGGCAGCAGCACCGGCAACAGGTCCACCTGCCCGCTGAGCCGGGGAACCTGGAGATACACGCGGTAAAACTGTGCGCCGTGGTTTTCATGAGACCATTCCGGCTCTCCCAGGACCAGCCCTTCCAGCAGCACTTCATTTTTCGTTGTCATGTTGTCCACCTCTCGGTCGTGATACCGCATTGTATGAGGGGGACAGGGCGGATAGAACCGGGAATTAACGGGAAAAACGGACGCCGCCTGCCGGAGAGCAAGCCCTTCCCGGCAGGCGGCGGTTCTTCAAGATTTAAATTTTAATCAGCTCGTATTTCCGGGTTCCAAGGCCCAGTTTCTCCGCGTGCTCCAGGCAGGACTGCCAGTGCGTGTCCGGGTGTGCCGCCTGGAAAACGTCCCCGCAAGAGCAGTCGAAGCCCTCGTCAAACAGTACGGAACCCGGCATGGGGGCCTGGGAAACCACCGCGTCGGCACAGGCCTGGTCCAGGGCCACGGGATCGAAGGAGGCGAACATCCCCACGTCCGCGGCAATGGGCACATCATTTTCTCCGTGGCAGTCGCAGTTGGGGGAGATGTCCAGCACCAGGGAGACGTGGAAGCAGGGCCGCCCGTCCACTACGGCCTTGGTGTACTCGGCGATTTTCCGATTTAAAATCTCCGGGGCCTCGTCAAAGAGGCACTGAATGGCGTCCTTGGGGCAGACCGCCAGACACCGGCCACAGCCCACGCACTTGCTCTGGTCGATGGACGCCTTGCCGTCCGGGCCAAACTGGGGGGCGTCGTGGGCGCAGATTTTGGCGCAGGCCTTGCAGCCGACGCACAGCTTTTCTTTCACAAAAGGCTTTCCGGAATTGTGCTGCTCCATCTTTCCCGCCCGGGACCCGCAGCCCATGCCGATGTTTTTCAGCGCGCCGCCCATGCCCGCCTGCTCGTGGCCCTTGAAGTGGGTGAGACTCACAAAGATGTCGGCGTCCATAACGGCCCGTCCGATTTTGGCCTCCTTCACGTATTCTCCGCCCTCCACGGGGACGGAGACCTCGTCGGTGCCCTTCAGTCCGTCGGCTATGATCACGTGGCAGCCGGTGGAATAGGGGTTGAACCCGTTGACATAGGCGGATTCCAGGTGGTCCAGGGCGTTTTTCCGTCCCCCCACGTACAGCGTGTTGGCGTCCGTCAAAAAGGGCTTGCCCCCCTGGGATTTGACCAGATCCGCCACGGCCCGGGCCCAGTTGGGCCGGAGATAGGCCAGGTTCCCCGGCTCGCCAAAGTGCATCTTGATGGCGACGAATTTGTCCTCCATATCAATTTCGCCAAACCCGGCGGTCATCATCAGGCGGGCCAGCTTCTGGGGCAGGTTCTCCCGCCAGCTGGGGCAGCGGAAGTCCGCAAAATAGACCTTGGACGTCTCAGACATAGTCGTTAATCTCCTTTTCCGTTTGGTTTCCAGGTTGTTTTCAAGACAGTGTATCACATGGAGCGGGGTCCATGTCAAGCCCTTTTGGGCGTTTCAGGCCGGAATGTAAAAAAAGCGTTTTGCTGGTTGTATTCACCGCCGGCTTGTGCTAAACTATAACGGATTATAATAATATGGAAGTATTACCACGGTTGGAGGAACTAGCAATGAAGATCGTTGTACTGGCCGGCGGCCTTTCCACGGAGCGAGCCGTCTCCCTGGTGACGGGAAGCGGCATCTGCCGCGCCTTGCGCCAGCGGGGCCACCGGGCCATTTTGGTGGATTTGTTCTTGGGACTGGAGGAGGTCCCGGAGGATCTGGAGACGCTTTTCGACGCGGAAGACGGCCTTTGCCCGGAGGCGAGGATTGAGACCACGGCCCCGGATCTGGAGGCCGTCCGGCGGAGCCGGAAGGACCAGAGTCCCCGGGTTTTCGGCCCCCACGTGCTGGAACTTTGCCAGCGGGCGGACATCGTGTTTCTGGGCCTCCACGGACAAGACGGAGAGGACGGCCGGGTCCAGGCAACGCTGGAGCTGTTGGGCGTCCCTTACACCGGGTCCGGGTATCTGGCCTCCGGTGTCGCCATGGACAAGGCGGTGGCCAAACGGATCATGATGGCCGAGGGCGTCCCCACCCCTAAGTGGGGGACGCTGGAATACGCGCCGGAGGACGCCTGCCGCTTGGCCCAAGAGTTGCCCATGCCCTGTGTTGTCAAATGCACCACCGGCGGGTCCTCCCTGGGGGTCTTTTTGCCGGAGGACCGGGGGGAACTTCGGGATGCCTTGGTAAAAGTCCGCCAGTTTGGCGGCCAAGTCATCTGGGAGGAGCGAATCTATGGCCGGGAGCTGACGGTAGCGGTTTTGGGAGACCGGGCCCTGCCCGCTGTGGAGACCACCCCTGCCGTGAAGGATTTCGACTACGCGGCCAAGTACCAAAAGGGCGGGGCCAAGGAGGTCTGCCCCGCCCCCTTGACGGAGGCGGAAGCCGCCGCCGCCGGAGAGCTGGCCTTGAAGGCCCACAAGGCCCTGGGGCTTCAGGTGTACTCCCGGACGGACATGATTCTGGATGAAGACGGAAAGCTCTGGTGCCTGGAGGCCAACTCCCTGCCGGGGATGACCCCCACCAGCTTCGTGCCTCAGGAGGCCGCCGCCGTGGGGATGAGCTACGGCGAACTCTGCGTGGAAATCGTGCGGCTGTCTCTGGAACTCAAGCGCCGCTGAGCCTCTCTTCTTTGGAAGGGGCCAAAACCAAGCGGAATGTTCAAGGGCGCTTTTTCGCCGGCGGAAAACCGGCCCAAAGCGGCGGCAATGGGAAAACCCCACCGTGTACATACCGCCCGCGTTAAGCGCCATATCTATAAACATATAAGAAACGCGCCCCTCGGGGCGCGGGGAGGACGATGGAATGGAGCCCATGACTGCCCACCAGATCGCCGCCGCCGTGGGCGGTGTGTGGCTGAATCCCAGAGAAAACGCCCCCGCCGTCACCGCGGTCTGCACCGACAGCCGCAAGCTGACCCCCGGCTGCCTGTTTCTTCCCTGGGTGGGAGAGCGGTTTGACGGACATGATTTTATCGACGGGGCCCTGGCTGCCGGAGCGGCGGGGTGTCTTTGCGCCCGCGTGCCGGAGAAGCTCCGGAAGGACAAATTTTACATCCAGGTGCCGGACACCCGGCTGGCCCTCAAGGCCCTGGCCTCCGCCTGCCGGGACCGGTTTTCCATTCCGGTGATCCAGGTCACCGGCAGCGTGGGGAAAACCACCACCAAGGAGATGATCGCCGCCGTGCTGGGGGCGAGATTCCGGGTGTGGAAGACTCCGGAGAACTACAACAACGACGTGGGAACCCCCCTGACGCTCTTGGGCCTGACCAAGGAGCACGAGGCGGCGGTCATCGAGACCGGCATGAATCATTTCGGAGAGATCGAATACCTCACGGAGATGGTGAAACCGGATGTGGCCGTCATCTCCAACATTGGAGACGCCCACATTGAGTACCTGGGCAGCCGGGAGGGCATTCTAAAAGCCAAGTGTGAGATTTTCACCCACCTGAAAAAGGACGGACTGGCGGTTTTAAACGGGGACGACGCCCTGCTGGACACGGTGGCGGAGCCCTTCCGCACCGTCCGCTGTGGCAAGTCGGAGCACTGCCAGGCCCGGATTACTGAAATTGCCGACCACGGAGTGGAGGGCATCAGCTGCGTCGTGGTGACGGAAACGGACCGCTATCCCCTGAATATCCCCGCCCCCGGAGAACACATGGCCTACGCCGCCGCCATTGCCGTGGCGGTGGGAGAGGCTCTGGGCCTCAGCCGGGAGGAAATCGCCAGAGGAGCGGCTTCCTATGTACCGGCGGGCAGCCGGATGCGGGTGCTCCGCCTTTCGGAGCGGCGGATGCTTCTGGACGACTGCTACAACGCCAATCCCCAATCCGTGGCGGCGGCGCTGGAAATCCTGGCCCGGACCGAGTGCGACAAGCGGGTGGCCGTTTTGGGGGACATGGGGGAACTGGGAGATTTGAAAAACCGCGCCCACTACAACATGGGAGCCCTGGCGGCCATGTTGGGGTTGGACCTGGTGTTTGCCATCGGCAGCGGGGACCTGGCGGGAAAGATCGCCGACGGCGTGGCCCTCAGCGGCGGCTCCGTCCAGTATTTTCCCACAAAAGAAGAGGCGCTCCCGGAACTCCGGCGGCAGCTGGGACCGGGAACCGTCATGCTGGTAAAGGCCTCCCACGCCATGAAATTCGGCTGGCTGGTGGAGCGCCTGACAGACAACGGATAAAGGACAATGGAAGGGCGGGAAAGCCGGGACGCGGAACAAAAGGCCGGGAGGGAAGACGCCGGCTAGAGGCTCATGTTCCACACGCCATTGTCAGTTTTAGAGGATTACAGGTTTATGATTGAGATACAGGTAAGTTCCCTGGTCAAGTCCTTTGAGGTGGGGCACAACGTCTTGGACGGCTTGACTTTTCAGATTGACCAGGGAGAGCGGGTGGGTCTTCTGGGCCGGAACGGCGCGGGCAAGACCACCCTATTTCGGATATTGACCCGGGAACTGGAGCCCGACGAGGGGCAGGTGGCCCTGGGACAGGGGCGGCGGCTGGGGCTGATCTCCCAGATCCCCGTCTACCCGGCGGGCTA
The DNA here is from genome assembly GCA_910585245.1 of uncultured Oscillibacter sp. GTDB lineage: Bacteria > Bacillota > Clostridia > Oscillospirales > Oscillospiraceae > Oscillibacter. The sequence goes on along the minus strand of CAJUCO010000002.1, from coordinate 139,763 downwards.
TACGGTGGAGGACGTTCTCCGCTCCGCCTTTGGGCGGCTGGAAAGTCTCGCCAGGGAGATGGCGGACCTGGAGAGCCGCATGGCGGCGGGGGCGTCGGACCCCGCCCTGCTGCGGCGCTACGGGTCCCTTCGGGAGCGGTTCGAGGTCTTCGGCGGCTATGACACCGACGTGGCGGTCAATAAAATCGCCAACGGTCTCTCCATCTCCCAGGAGATGCGGCGCCAGCTCTTCGACAGTCTCTCCGGCGGTGAGAAGACCCGGGTGAACCTGGGCCGCCTCATTCTCGAGGACACGGATGTCCTGCTTTTGGACGAGCCCACCAACCATCTGGACCTCCACGCCACGGAGTGGCTGGAGGAGTATATCCGGGGCTTCCGGGGCACGGTGGTGGCCATCTCCCACGACCGCTACTTCCTGGACCGGGTGGTGACGAGAGTCATTGAGATTGAAAACGGTAAGGCGGAATTTTACAGCGGAAACTACAGCTTCTACGCCGTGGAGAAGGAGCGCCGCTATCAGGAGCGGCTGAAGCAGTACCAGAAGGAACAGGCGAAAATCCAGCAGCTGGAAAAGGCGGCGGAGCAGCTGCGCCTCTGGGCCTTCATGGGCATGGACAAGACCTATCGAAGAGCCGTGAACATCGAGCGGCGGATTGAGCGGATGCGCACCACCGCCAAGCCCACCAAGGCAAGAAAGATGGACGCCCGGTTTTCCACCGCCGAGTTTCACGGCGACGAGGTGCTGGGCATTCGGAATCTGGCCAAATCCTATGGAGACAAGCACCTGTTTGACAACATCACTTTGAAGGTGGAAGGGGGCGAGCGGATCGCCCTCATCGGGGACAACGGTACGGGAAAATCCACCCTCATCAAGATGATCATGGGGGAGCTGTACCCCGACGAGGGGCGCATCAAACTGGGGCCCCAGACGAAGAGCGCCTATTTGCCCCAGATCATCCACTTTGACCACCCGGACTGGAATCTGGTGGAGAATATGATGGCCTCGAAGCGGGGCCTCTCGGCCCAGAGCGCCCGAAACCGTCTGGCGGCCTATGATTTCCGGGGAGAGGACGTATTCAAGCCCGTGTCCGTCCTCTCCGGCGGGGAGCAGAGCCGCTTGCGCCTTTGTATGCTGATGGACGGGGAGATCAACTTTTTGATTCTGGACGAGCCCACCAACCATTTGGATATCGCCTCCCGGGAGTGGATTGAGGAGGCGGTGGAGGGCTATGACGGGACGCTGCTCTTTGTCAGCCACGACCGATACTTCATCAACCGCTTTGCCACCCGGATCTGGGAGCTGGCGGGGGAAACCGTCACAGACTATCCCTGCGGCTTCACCCAGTACCGGCAGATGAAGGCCCAGGAGGTGGCTGCAAAGACGGAACCGCCAAAGAAGGAGAAGGTCCAGCGCCCCGTCCGGGGCAACCGGGCCCAGCAAAACGCCAAGCGACAGCTGACCATTTGCGAGCGGGACATCGCCAGGGCAGAGGAGCAGATCGCCGCCCTGGAGGCGGATATGGAAGCCGCCGCCTGTGACTATGAGAAGCTGACGGCCCTGACGGAGGCCCGGGAGGCCGCCCAGGGAGAGCTGGACGCCCTCTATGAGCGCTGGGAACAGCTCAGCGAGGAGGCCGGAGAGGCATAACGCCTCCCGGACGCCGGGACGGCGGCTTTTACAGAGGACACTATATGCGAAAGAAATTTCTTTATGTTTCCATCGTCCTCTTAACCCTGACAGGGTTGGGGCTGATCATCATCCCCAACGGGATGCGGTTCACCGGCTATCTGCTTTTGGGCGCGGCGGCGGTTTGGGCCGCCGGAATCGCCCTGGTTTGCTGGGGGAAGCGCTCCCGAACCGGGAGGATTTTAAAGCGGATCTTTTTTACAGGCCTGACCCTGGGCCTCCTCGCTCTGACGGGCATTGAGGCCGCTGTCGTCTTCCGGGGAGAGGCGGACAACTCCGCCGCTCCCGTGGACGCGGTCATCATCCTGGGGGCCGGGGTCAACGGCGAGGAGCCCTCCGCGGCCCTGTGGAGCCGCATCCGGGCGGCGGAGGACTATCTGGAAATTCACCCGGAGGTGCCGGTGGTCCTATCCGGCGGCCAGGGCCCCGGGGAGGCCATTTCCGAGGCGGAGGCCATGCGCCGGGCGCTGTGGAAGGAGGATGCGGCGGAAAACGCCCGCCTCCTTCTGGAGGACCGCTCCACCAACACGGCGGAGAACTTCCGGTTTTCCAAGGCTCTGCTGGAAGAACGGGGCCTGGACACGGGGACGGCCACGATTGCCGTGGTGACCAACGACTTCCACTGCTTCCGAGCCCATATGATCGCCCGGAAGCAGGGACTTCAAACCGTCTGCGTCCCGGCGGAGCTTCCCTGGTGGTGGCTCACCGCCAACTACTATTTGAGAGAGGCCTTCGCCGTGGTGAAGACGGCCCTCTTTGACTGAACCAAAGGAGGAACGCCAAGTGGCATGGAATAATGTGCTTTGCGTGTACTATTCCCGGACGGGAAACACCCGGACGGCCATGGAGGAAATCGCCAAGGCCCTGGGGGCGGAACTGGCGGAGCTGGAGGATAACGTGGACCGCAGCGGCTGGGGCGGCTGGCTCCGGTGCGGGGTGGACGCCATGCGCCGGACATTGCCGCCCGTGAAGTGCACGGCTCGCTTTCCCCTGACGGACTACCGCCTGGTGATCGTGGGGTCCCCGGTGTGGGCGGGGCGGTGCAGCTCCGTGGTGCGGAGCTTTTTGAAGCAGAACGGGAAGGATATCCGCAACGCCTCCTATGTGCTCACCCGTGGTTGCGAGGATAAAAACGAGGAGATCTTCGAGCAGATGGACCGCTATACCCCCTGCGGCCACCGGACGGCGGTGTCCCTGCGCAGCGGCTCCGTGGGCTACGCCTTCTGGCAGGAGGAGTTTCTCCGCCAGACTCAGGAGTTTTTGCAGACCATGGGGCGGTAGGGGTCTCCCGCAAAAGGGCAATCCTTTTTGTCTAGGAGGGGCAGTATGCTGGAAAGACTAAAAGAGCTGGCGGTCCGGCAGGAAGAACTGGAGACCCGTCTGGCGGACCCCGCCGTCTATGGAGACGGGAAACAGCTGGCGGCGATTCAGCGGGAACTGAAGGAACTGACGCCGGTGGTGGAGGCGGGCCGGGCCCTGGAGGCGGCGGAGCGCCGCCGGGAGGAGGCGGAGGCCCTTCTTCGGGACCCGGAGCTAAAGTCCCTGGCCCAGGAGGAACTGTCCGCCGCCAAGGCGGAGACGGACCGTCTCCGGGAGGCGCTGAAACGGCTGCTGCTGCCCAGGGACCCCAACGACGGGCGAAACGCCATTTTGGAGATCCGTGCCGGGGTGGGCGGCGAGGAGGCGGCCCTCTTTGCCGGGGAGCTTTTGCGAATGTACACCCTATACGCCCAGCGGCGGGGCTGGCGGACGGAGATTCTCAGCGCCAACGAGACGGAGCTGGGGGGCGTGAAGGAATGCGGCGTGCTTATCGAGGGGGAGGACGTGTTCTCCCGGTTGAAATTTGAAAGCGGCGTCCACCAGGTCAAACGGATACCGGAGACGGAGTCCAACGGGCGCATCCAGACCAGCACCGCCACCGTGGCCGTCCTGCCGGAGGCGGAGGAGGTGGATGTGGACATCGACCCCAAGGACCTTCAAATCGACACCTACCGCTCCTCCGGCGCAGGGGGGCAGCACATCAACAAGACAGAGTCCGCCATTCGCCTCACGCACCTGCCGACGGGGACGGTGGTAACCTGCCAGGATGAACGGAGTCAATATAAAAACCGGGACAAGGCCATGCGGGTCCTCCGCTCCCGGCTCTATCAGCAACAGCGGGAAAAACGGGACGCCGCCGCCGCCCTGGAGCGAAAAACCCAGGTGGGCGGCGGCTGGCGCAGCGAGAAGGTGCGGACCTACCGCTTTCTTCAAAGTCAGGTGGTGGAACACCGGGTCGGTCTGACGGTCCACCGGCTGGACGCGGTGCTGGACGGCGATCTGGACGAAATCATCGACGCTCTGGTCACAGCGGACCAGACGGAGCGGCTGAAAGGCGGCGGGACGTGAGACGGCTGGCCCGGACGGTGGGGGCGGCTTTGACGGCGGCTTTGACCGGGCTTGAGGCGCTGCTGGTCTGGGTGTGGCTGCGGGGAACGATGTATGTGATGAAATTCGGGAAGGCGGAAAATCCCTATGCCGCGGAGGACGCGGAGGTTGCGGGGCTTTGCGCGCTGATGCTCCTGCCGCTTTGTCTGGCGGCGCTGGCCTGGGCGGTTTACGAAACGGTTTTGTGGTGGAAAAAGCGGGCGAACGCCCGGATGAAGAGATAGAGGCGAAGAATATGCAGACTATGCAGACGATTTATTATGACTTGCGGGATACGAAGGGGCAGCAAAAGGAGATTGAGGACAAGATCTCCGCCGCCGCTAAGATCCTCCGGGAGGGAGGTCTGGTGGGCATTCCCACGGAGACGGTGTACGGCTTGGGAGCCGACGGGACCAATCCCGCCGCCGTCCGGCGCATCTTCGCGGTGAAGGGGCGTCCCCAGGACAATCCCCTGATTCTCCACGTCACCGGGGCCCAGTGGCTGCCCCGGTATTGCGCGGACATCCCTCCGGTGGCCTATACTCTGGCCAGGAAATTCTGGCCGGGACCTCTGACGATGATCTTGAAGCGCCAGCCCACGGTGCCCAACGAGACCACGGCGGGGCTGAACACGGTGGGAATTCGCTGCCCCAACCACCCCGTCACACTGGCCATCATCCGGGAGGCGGGTATGGCCATCGCCGCCCCCAGCGCCAACACCTCCGGCCGTCCCAGCTGCACCACGGCCCAGGACGTGATGGAGGACGTGGGAGGCCGGATTGACATGATCATCGACGGGGGAAGCTGCACCGTCGGCGTGGAGTCTACCGTCTTGGACCTGACCCGGGAGCCCCCCCGGCTTCTCCGCCCCGGCGGTCTGCCGGTGGAGGACATCGAACGGCTCATTGGCCACATCGACGTGGACCGGGCGGTGACGGCCGCCCTCCGGCCGGAGGAGCGCCCCGGCGCTCCGGGCATGAAGTACCGCCACTACGCTCCCAAGGCTCCGGTGACGGTGATTACCGGGGCGCCCAGAAACTCCGCCAGGGTCATTGCGGAACGGGCGGGCCCCTCTTCCGGCGTCATCTGCTTTGACGAATACGCCCACCTCTTTCCCCAGCAGGTGGTCCGTCCCCTGGGGCCATGCAGCGACAAGCAGCTCCAGGCCCAGCGGGTCTTCGAGGCACTGCGGAGTTTTGACAGCAGCGAGGTGTCGGAGATCTTCGCCCAGTGCCCGGATAACCGCGGGCTGGGCCTTGCCATTGGAAACCGGCTGAAAAAGGCCGCGGGTTTCCACATTATCAACGCGGACAGCCAGCGGATCATTCTGGGGATCACCGGCGGCACCGGCGCGGGAAAGAGCAGCGCCTTGCAGGCTATCCGAGACTTGGGGGGAACCGTAATCGACTGCGACGCGGTGTATCACCGGGTGCTGGAAGGGGACGAGGATTTCAAAAACGCCATCAATGTGCGCTTCCCCGGCGTCTTCACCGCCGAGGGCCAGTTGAACCGCAAAAAACTGGGCCAGGAGGTCTTCGCCAAGCGGGACCGGCTGGATCAACTCAACGCCATCGTCTACCGCTTCCTGTTGCCGAAGCTGGAGCGGTTGGTGGAGGCCTCCGACGGTCTTTGCGCCCTGGACGCCATCAACCTCTTTGAAAGCGGCCTGGACCGCCTTTGCGACCGCACCGTGGCCGTGACGGCTCCCACGGAGCTGCGGGTAAAGCGCATCATGGCCCGGGACCGCATCTCCGAGCAATACGCCCGGCTTCGGGTGGGCGCCCAGAAACAGGATGAGTACTACCGGGGCAAGTGCGATTGCGAGTTAAACAACGCCACCGAGTCTCCGGAGGAGTTCCAGCGGGACGCCTTCCTATTCTTCGAGCGGCTGGTGGAGACCATTCAGGAGGAAAAGCGGCACGGATAAGGAGAGCACCAGGGCGCTGCCGCTTTTTGTCCCCGCAAAGGGGACGCGATATCCCCAGGCAGCGGGGCTGTCGCGCCCCTTTTGCGGGGATGACGGCGGTCTTCCCCGTATAGAAAAGGAGGTTATTGACTATGGAAAAATCTGCCTATGCGGAATTGAAAGGACAGCTTCTCTCCACGAAGAAAAACGGTTACGACGTGCTCAGCAGCGGCGAGCAGGGAGCGATGGAGGACTATTGCGCCGGATACAAGGCCTTTTTGGACGCCGGTAAAACCGAGCGGCTCTGCGCCGCGGAGGTCATTCGCCTTGCGGAGGCCGGCGGATACCGGCCCTATATGCCGGGAATGGCGGTGAAGCCCGGGGACAAGATCTATGCCCGCAACCGGGGCAAGTCCGTCATGCTGGCCCACATCGGGCAAAAGCTCCTCTCGGAGGGCGTCCAACTGGCGGCGGCCCACATCGACTCTCCCCGGCTGGACTTGAAGCCCAATCCCCTTTACGAGGACAGCGAGCTGGCCTATTTCAAGACCCATTATTATGGCGGCATCCGCAAGTACCAGTGGGTGACCATTCCCCTGGCCCTCCACGGCGTGGTGATTTTGAAAGATGGGACGAAGGTGACGGTCCGCATCGGCGAAGATGAGGGCGAGCCCCGTCTGGTCATCACGGACCTGCTGCCCCACCTGGGAGCGGCCCAGAATAAAAAGCCCCTGGCGGAAGCCATTCCCGGAGAGACTTTGAACCTGCTGCTGGGCAGCCGCCCCATTGGCGGAGAGGAGGAGTCCGGACGGGTGAAGCTGGCGGTGATGAAGCTGCTCCACGAGAAATACGGCATCGTGGAGGATGACCTGTCCTCCGCCGAGCTGGAGGCCGTCCCGGCGGTGAAGGCCTGTGACATCGGCCTGGACCGGTCTATGATCGGAGCCTACGGCCACGACGACCGGGTCTGCGCCTACGCCGCCCTCAAGGCCCTGCTGGATTTGACTGAGACGCCGGTGAAAACCGCCGTGTGCATCCTGGCGGACAAGGAGGAAATCGGCTCCTACGGCGTGACGGGGATGCAGTCCGCCGCCTTCGACACGTTTATGGAGGATCTGTGCGCCGCCCAGGACGTGACCCTCCGGAGTTGCTTCGCCAAGTCCTTCTGCCTCAGCGCCGACGTGACGGCGGCCTATGACCCCAACTATCCCGACGTGTTTGAAAAGCGAAACGAGTCCCAGCTGAACTACGGCGTGGGCCTTTGCAAGTACACCGGGGCCCGGGGCAAGTCCGGGGCCTCCGACGCTGACGCGGAGACCGTGGCCTATGTCCGCCGGCTCTTCGACAAGGCGGGCGTCATCTGGCAGATCTCGGAGCTTGGCAAGGTGGACGCCGGAGGAGGCGGCACCGTGGCTATGTATATGGCCAACCGGAACATCAACACCCTGGACGCCGGGGTCCCGGTGCTGAGTATGCACGCTCCCTTTGAGACGGTCTCCAAGCTGGACTGTTACGAGACCTACAAGGGCATGAAGGCGGTCTTCCAGGCGGAGGAATGAGCAAAGCGCCCAAGAAGGCCCGTGCCGCCCTGTTATAGCCAGCGCAGTTGAAAAGAATCCCATGGGATTCTTTTCAACGAACCGCCACCAAGGCGGTGGTTCGAGCCGCAAAGCGGCTGCCTGCGCATGGCTTCATAGGAAACGCAAATGCGCTCCGCGCATCGGCGAACCCATGGCCCGCCGGTTGAAAAGAAGTTGTGACTTCTTTTCAACTGCGTTGACTATATAAAAAAGCAAATACCCGCTGAAAGAAACCGGTCTTTCAGCGGGTATTGCTTTCTAATGGAGTCCCTCTTTTCAAATTTACAGGTTGGAGCTGACCTCGCAACTGAGTTCATATCCGTCCAGAAGATCGAAGTTAAAACCGCCGCCGGGGGTGAGGGAAACCCGCCAGCTGAGTACGCCGCCCATCCGGTCCTCGTCTTTGTACTGGGCCATGAAGTAGGTTTCCTTCCGGGAAATCCCCGTCAGATCGGAGAAGCGCTCCTGATAATGCTCCCCCTCCCAGGGAATGATATCGGCAAAGGCCTCATCCCACCGCAAGCAGGTGAAAATATAACCGGAGCCCAGCTCTTCAGGGTCGTCAAACCGGACGGAGTAGGCGCACGCCTGAAACAGAGGGAAGGGAACCTTGACGGTGAAAACCGCCTCATAGGAGGAATAGATCTCCACGGTGACTTCCGCCTCATACACGCCCTCGCTGGTAAACTCGCTGCCGTCCAGGCCAAGGGAATAGGCCTTCCCCAGCCCAAACAGGGTTCTCTGGGGCTGGATCTCCTCTTCTGGCTCCGGAGCGGGCGGCGGGGAGACCGGGTCCACCGGCACATAGACCTTCTCTCCCAGAGAAACTTCGTTCAAGCAGCGGTAGAGGAAAGTGGCAATCTGTCCTCGCGTGCAATACTCGCCGGGAGAGAAGGTGGCCTCGGAGGTACCGGAGGTGATGCCGCTCTCCACGGCCCAAGCCACGGCCTGGGCATAATCCGCGTTGGGGGACACATCGGTGAAGGCCCCGGGGGCGTTGGCAGCAGGCGAGCCTGCGTAACGCCAGAGAAAGCCCATGGCCGTCCCCCGGTCGCAAGGGGCGGAGGGGTCCAGAGGGGAGGCCCCGTCACCCAGAATGCCCGCCTGGAACGCCCAGGCGACGGTCTTCAAAAAGTTGGGGTTGAGGGACTCCGGCGAAAGACCGGCGGGGAGGCTCTCCTCCTCCACCTGGGGAGACCCGGCGGCACGCCAGAGGAAGGTGAGAATCTGCCCCTGGGTACAAAGCGCGTCGGGAGAGAAGGTATCTTCGGATGTTCCGGTGGTGATCCCCTGCTCCACGGCCCAGGCAATGGGCGCGGCATAGTATAAGCCCCCGTCCACGTCGGAAAAGGCGGCGGCGCTGCCCGTCAGCAGAGCCAGGGCCAGGGATAAAGCGGCCAGCGTCTTTTTCATATGCGCGCACCTCGCTTCATTCTTAAAATAGGGGCCTTGCAAGACCCAAGCCCTATTGTAAGATATTTTTCCCGCCCTGGCAAGACCCTTTGGCCCAAAAACCACAATTTACACATTACATCTTTGTTACAGACACAAGGGATGGCCCCAGGTTCCGGCCTGATCCCTCCGGAAACCGGAAAAAGGCGGCAGCCCCGCCTTGGGACCGCCCCGCGAAAAACCAAAACCGTACTCATTCGGCAACTGACGGATAGCCCCGCCGGAGGAGGCGCCTTTCCTTCGGAAATCCCGGCGGATTGCAAGAGAAGCACCCGGGAGGCCTTCGCTGTCCGGCAGGTTCTCAAACGCCGATGGAGCGCAAGAGCCGGACTCTGCCTCCCCGCCGTCTCCGGGGACGGGTGAGGCGGCGGTAACAGTACAAATAAGCCGGCAGGAGAAAGAGATCCGCCATCAACCAGGCCACCGGAGAGGCAAAGCAGGCGGCCGCGAACCCCAGGGAGGGCACCAGCAAAGAAACCGCCGCCCGGCCCGCCAGCTCCAGCACTCCCGCCAGAGTTGCCAGGGGGGAGAAGCCCATCCCCTGAATCAGCAGGCGAAAAATGTTCACCAGGGCCAGGGGGAAAAAGAACCATGCGAGAATCAGAAGATACTTCCGGGCCAGGGGCAGCAGGGCGGCGCTGTCCCCGTCCAAAAACAGCATATTTAGCGGGTCGGCCCAGATGTGCAGGGCCGCCAGGGAGAGAACTGAGTAGGCCGCCCCCAGGAGAACGCAGGCTCTCAGGCCCTGGTGGAGCCGCTCCCACCGGGCGGCCCCGGCGTTTTGCCCGCCGTATGTGGCCATTGTGCTGCCCATGGCGTCAAAGGGACAGGAAAAGAACATGGACACCTTGCTGGCGGCGGTGACCGCAGTGACATACGCCGTTCCCAGGCCGTTGACCGCCGTTTGAATCATGACGCTGCCAATGGCGGTGATGGAGAACTGAAGTCCCATGGGCAGGCCCATCAGGCACAGCTCCCCCATCCGGCGGCGGTCCCAACGCCAGTCCGCCCGCTCCGTGCGGAGCATGGGATATCCCCGGAGCACACGTCCAAGGCAGCCCAGACCCGCCACAAGCTGGGACAGCACCGTGGCCAGAGCCGCGCCAAAGACGTCCAGGTGGAACGTCAGGATAAACACCGTGTCCAAAACGATGTTCAAAAGCGCCGCCCCGCTGAGCCAGATCACCGGCGTCCGGCTGTCCCCCAGCGCCCGGAGGACCCCGGCGGTGAAGTTATAGAGAAAATAGGCGGGAAGCCCCAGAAAAATGGTCAGAATATACAGGAAGGCCCGCTGGTAGATCTCCGGAGGCGTCCGCATTCCGGTGAGAATCCGGCCGCAGAAGGCGGCGGTAAGAGCCGTCAGCAGCGCTCCGAAAAGCAGGCACAGCCATGCTCCTCCGGCCATGTACCGCCGCAGCTCCCCCTCATTCCCCGCGCCAAATTGCTGGGCCACAGGAATGGTGAAGCCGCCGCACACGCCGATGCAAAAGCCCACCACCAAAAAGTTGACGGAGCCGGTGGCCCCCACTGCCGCCAGCGCGTCTCCCCCCAGGGTCTTGCCCACAATGGCGGTATCCACTACATTGTAAAACTGCTGGAACAGGTTCCCCAGCAGAACCGGAACGCCGAAACTGAGAATCAGCCCCATAGGGCTGCCTTTGGTCAAATCTTTCGTCATGGCAAAAACCTCGCTGAACATCCAATCTAAAAATGCAAATGCCGGTATTGCCCTCTGGGCGCCCCGGAAATTCTTGCTTATTATAGTCGCTTTATACAAAAGCGCAAGCGGTATTTTGGATGATTTTCTGATTTCCCCCCTCTCGGAAATTGTGCAAAGTGAGAGCTTGACAGTTTGCCGGAGAGACATCTTGACAAGCCCCCTCTAATAAAGTATATTAGTATTATCTTAAATGCTGATTGAGGAGAGGATACTATGCCATTATCAAAACGGCTGGCCCAGGTAGGATGGGAGTGCGTGGCCTGCGGGACTTGTATGAAGGCCTGTCCCAAAGACGCCATCCGGGTTGTGTCCGGTGTGGCGGCGCAAGTGGACAAGGAGCGGTGCGTGGGCTGTGGAAGGTGCGCGAAACTCTGTCCGGCGGATGTGATCGCCATTGTGGAAAGGGAGGCGGGAGTATGAGGAAAAAGTGGTACGATTACCTCTGGATTGGCGAGCTTTTATACTGGGTCCTGGGACTTTGCAACATCCTTTTCGCGTGGCTGGGGATGCTGTTTTTCTCCATCCCACTGCTGGTGGCGCTGATCGGGGGGAACAAGGCCTATTGTAACCGCTACTGTGGACGGGGACAGCTCCTGGGCCTTCTTGGAAAGAAACTGTCCCGGAACGCGCCGCCCCCCAAGTTCCTGAAAAGCCGCTGGTTCCGCTATGGCTTTCTGGCCTTTTTCATGGTGATGTTCGGCCTGATGCTGCGGGGAACCTGGATGGTCTTCACCGGAGCGCCCCTGCGGCAAACGGTGACGCTGCTTTGGGTCTTCAAGCTGCCCTGGCAGTGGGCTAAAGTGGACATGGTGGCCCCGTGGGCGGCTCAGTTCGCCTTCGGCTTTTACGGGGTGATGATGACCTCCACAGTATTGGGACTTGCCACCATGGCCATATTCCGGCCCCGGTCCTGGTGCGTTTACTGCCCCATGGGCACCATGACGCAGGGGATCTGTATGCTGAAACAAAAGAAGGAGGAGAGCCCCCGTGGAGGAGAAAGCCAGGACCATCGCGGATCTGTTGAGGCTCCTCGCCAATGAGCACCGGCTGCTCATATTGTGCGCCTTGGGAAACGGACCGCTAACCGTGGGGGAGCTTCACCGCTTCACCCCCAACATCACCGCTTCCGCCCTGTCCCAACATCTAAACCAAATGCGGGCGGCGGGAATTCTAGAGTCGGAAAAGCGGGGAATGCACGTTCTCTACCGGATGCGGGACCAGCGGGTGACGGCTCTTCTGGGGGCTATCAAACGCTACTATTGCGAGGAGTGACCCCCGACTGGTTTGCGAAAACCGGAGGCGGAATTTCCCTCCGCCTTTCGCGTCAGGCTGTCGAAAAAGGATTTTCGCCAGCCTGAGCAAGGTTTTCAGACCTTTCAAAAGGTCTGAAAACCTTCTGACCCAAAACGAGAGAAACCCCTGATGGGTCTCTCTCGTAGCTCTTTTCCTTTCCGCTCCCTTTTAGTCGGTACTTTTTTGACAGGCTGACGCGGATTGCCCCAGGCGGTCCGCGTCTTTATTTACAGTTCCCGCATCAGGTGAAAGGTCTGCATCAGCTGAACGGACCCATACCCCCACTGGTTATTGGGGTACTGCATATCCGACCGCCGGAGGCAGCCCCGAATGAGATAGGCCCGAATTTGGTACGTCCCCATAGCCGGGTCGTTTCCCTCCCGGATTCCCCATTGGAGCAACAGCGCGCAGGTCCCCGCCAGCACCGCCGCCGCCGCGCTGGTACCGCTCATCAGGCCCGGTCCATAAGGGTAAATCCCCCGGACGCCCACGCCGGGAGCCGTCAGATCCGGCAAAATCCGGCCGTCCCAGGCGGGCCCCCGGGAACTTTTGGCGTAGAGGCTTTTGTTGTTGCTGTCATAGGCCCCGCAGCAGATGACCCCCACGGCGGAGGCGGGGGCGGTGACGGTATAGTCCGGCGTGGCCGCCAGAAACTCCACCGTGGGGGAGACGAAACCCGTCATGGGCAGCCACACCTGATAGCTGCCGTTGAGCAGAATGTCCCCGTGAAGCTGGATGGTCCATACCCCCGGAGTGGCCCCCAGAATGCGGATCACCGTCAGCTGCCCCCCGCTGCCCTCCACGGGAAAATGGTACTCAATCTGCACCCGGGCCGCCTCCAGCACCAGTTTCACGTCGGCGGCGGGGGCGGTTCCCGGTCTTGCGGGCACCCGGCCCACCAACTCCCCGGAGGGGGAGCGGACGGAGACCGACAGCCGGTCCGCCACGGTGTTCCACACGGCGATGTACACGTCCCCGGCGTTCTCCCCCACCTTTAAATCCACCGTCCCCGGCTTCTCCCCTGGCTGGAGAACGCCGCCGGTGTGGTGGCGGGCCTCCGCCTCGTTGCCCGCGGCGGCGCAAAGGCACACCCCCGGCTGGAGGGACACCCCCCCGAGGTACTCCTCAAAGACACTGATTCCATCGTGGCTTCCCGCGTTGGTGCCCAGGCCGATGCAGATAACCGCCGGACGGCCCAGCTGCCGGGCCTTGTGGAGGATGTACTCCACGCCAACCATAATGGCGCTGGACTCGTAGGCGTGCTCCTGATCCGCCGGGACGCAGTACTTCTCCCGGTAGAAGGGGCGGGCCTTGCGGAGTTTCACGGCGATGATCTCCGCGTCCGGAGCCGCGCCGGAGAAGTCCTCCGTCTGCCGCCCCGCCGCCACGGAGGCCAGGAAGGTGCCGTGGCCGTCCTCATCCCGCTGGGGCACGATGGCGTAGGGGTCCTGAGAGGCCAGGGCGGCGTTGATCTCCGCGTTGGTATACTCCCGGCCCAGAAGGAACCCCTCCGGCGGCGGGCCCTCCACCGTCTGGTCGTAGATGTATTGAATCCGGCTGCTGCCGTCCTCATAGCGGAAGACGTCCTGGGTGTAGTCGATGCCGGTGTCCAGGAAGCCGATAAGCACTCCCCGCCCCTTTAGATTCAGGTAGGGCTGGCTCTGGACCTGGGAGACCCCCGCCGCCTCCAGGGCGGGACGGTCCAAAAGCCCCAGCACCACGGAGACGGAGCTGAGAAAGGCGGTGCCCAGGGCCTCCTCCAGGTGGTGAAAATTCTCCTGCTTGATGTAGCCCAGGACATAGCGCCCGGAGAGTATCTGTCCGATGACCACCTCGTTTGAGCGCTGAACATAGGCAAAAAAGGCGTCGGTAGCCCGGGTGACGAAGTCCACGGTGTCCGGCTCTTGAATGAAGGCCATTGCCTCGGGAGATAAGGCCATGGTCAAAGCCCCCTTTCCAAATGGCTCACCAGTTCGTTCATGGTTCCGCAGAGGTTCAGCCGCCCATAGCCCCAAAGAGGATTGGGGTACGTCAGGAAGGGACTGCGAAGGGCCCCCTTGCAGAGAAACGCCTTCACCCGCTGGCCGTAGAGAAAGGGGTCGTTTCCCTGGACGATGCCCCACTCCATCATCAGCGCCGCCGACCCGGAGACAAAGGGGGCCGCCATGCTGGTGCCGGTGAAGACGTCGTAGCCTCCCCCCGGCTTGGCGGAGCGGACCGCCTCCGCCGGGGCCGTCAGGTCCAGGAGCACCCGGCCCGCGCAGTCTTGGTCCCCCCGGCCGGAGAAGGGGCTCACCGTCTCCGTCTCCGGCCGGAAGCCCCCCACGGAGATGGGGTACAGCGCCGTGGCGGGAAGGGTGATGGTCAAATCCGGTTCCGGCTGGAGGAAGGCGGTGCGGTCGCTGACCTCCTCAATGGTGGGCAGCCACACATCAAACCGGCCGTCGGCCACCTTCTTGCCGAAACACCGCAGCTTCCAGAGGCCGTCCAGCCCTCCGGCAGGGGCCTCCAGAAGGAACAGCGCCTCCTGAGTGGCGGTGTAGTGGGTGGGCACACCGTAAAAAATGGCCGCCCGGATGGGGCCGAAGCGGAGAAACCGGGTTCCCTCCGTCAGGGGCCCCGTGGTCTGCCCGTTGGGAAGGACCAGCTCAAAAACGGCGTCGTCGGCGAAGTTCTTCCAGAGGGAGAGATAGATCTGCTGGCGCTGGGTGGAGACGGTGAACTCCGCGTCAATGGTCTCATTTTCCATAAGCCGTCCCCGGAAGTGATGGGCCCCGCTGCCCTCGTTCCCGGCGGCGCAGACCACCACGCTCCGCCCCCGCTGAGAGGATTGGTCGATGTAGGCCTCAAAGAGGGACTGTCCCTGGTGGGACCCGCAGTTGGTGCCATAGCTCAGGTTCACCACACAGGGCATCCGCCGCTCTTCCGCCTGGTCCAGCAGGTATTTGACCGCCCGCATAATATCCGTGGTTCTGGCGCTGGAGAGTTTCACAGCGGCGATGGACGCGCCGGGGGACGCGCCGCCGCGTCCGGCGGCAATGGCCGCCACGGCGGTGCCGTGGCCGCTTTCGTCGGTGAAGTCCACCAACCCTGTGGCGATCTCCGCCCGGGTGTAGGCCGCCCCGTGGAGGAATCCCCGGGGGGGCGTGCCCTGGGCCGTCATGTCCCAGAGGCCCACGACGCGGCTGGTCCCGTCCTCCCCCAAAAACTCCGGGTGACGAAGGTCCAAGCCGGAGTCCACAAAGCCGATGAGCACCCCCTGCCCCGTCAGCCCCAGGCCGGTCTCCCGCTGGACCGGCGGGATGCAGGACGCCTCCAGGCTCCGGTCCGCCAGACTGCTGAGCCTCCGGGCGGGCTCGAAGCAGGTGACCTGCCAGTGGGCCAGCAGCCGCTCCGGGGACTCCTCTTCCAGCTCCATGATGGCGAATTGGGCGTCCAGCAGCTCCGTGGGATAGCCCAGGGAGAGGATGTTCCCCGTGTATTTGATGATGTATTCCATACCGTCCTCCTGTCCCAATGCTCCGGGCGGTGTCCAGACCGGCCCGCCCGCATAGAATAGTATACGGAAAGGAGGAGCAGCCTTATGAATCCAACTTACACGGACAAAGGCAGTTTGCAGATCTTTGTCACGGCGGGGGAAAGTCCGGACCCCATCCCGGAGGCCCGGGTCCGGATCACCGACCCAACGGACGGCGCCGTCCTGGAGGAGGTCGCCACCGACTCCTCGGGCCAGACCCCGTTTGTGGAGCTGCCCGCGCCGCCCATGGAGTGGTCCGTTTTGGAGGGCGCGGCGGAACAAAGGCCCTACGCGGTCTACAACGTCACCGTCTTCGCCCCGGAGCGGGAAACGCTCCACATTGGCGGCGTGGAGCTGTTGCCCGCCGGGAGGTCTATCCAGCGGGCGCCCCTGGCCCCGGCCCGGTCCGGGGGCTTCAATGTACACAACACCCTCTTGCCTCCCCACGCCCTCTGGGGAGAACCCGCCTCCCGCCCGCCGGAGGAGGCGGTCAAGCCCCTGCCGGAAGAGTCGGGCCTGGTGGTCTTGCCGGAACCGGTGATCCCGGAGTTTGTGGTGGTTCACGACGGACGGCCCGACGATACCTCCGCCCAGAATTACTGGGTGCGGTTTAAGGACTATGTGAAAAACGTAGCGTGCAGCGAGATCTATTCCACCTGGCGGACGGAGGCCATCAAGGCCAACGTCCTGGCCATTCTCTCCTTTACCCTGAACCGGGTCTATACGGAGTGGTACCGGGGAAAGGGCTATGATTTCACCATCACCAGCTCCACGGCCTTTGACCAGTCCTACTCCCACGGGAGGACCATCTTTGAGGAGATCGGCGTGGTGGTGGACGATCTATTCACCACCTATGTCACCAAAGAGGGCATCGCCCAGCCCCTGTTCACCCAGTATTGCGACGGACGGCGAACCCAGTGCCAGGGTTTGAGCCAGTGGGGCTCCCAGGCCCTGGGGGAGCAGGGATGGGACGCGGTGAGCATCCTTAGGAAATACTATGGCTCGGAAATCTACCTGAAAAGCGCGGAGAAGGTGGAGGGCGTTCCCCGGTCCTATGGAGGCGAGGTTCTGACCACCGGCAGCGAGGGGGAGGATGTGCGGACCATCCAGACTCAGTTAAACCGCATTGCGGACAATTTCCCCGCCATTCCCAAAACCCCGGCGGACGGAATTTACGGTCCCTCCACCCAGGAGGCGGTGACGGCCTTCCAGAGGATTTTCCACCTTCCCCAGACGGGGAGCGTGGATTTTGCCGTCTGGTACGAGATCTCCAACGTGTACGTCGCCGTGGCGGAGCTGGCCTGAAAGCGAGGCGGCGTAGTCTTTTGAGGACACATAAAAAGAGTCTGCCCTCCGGCAGACTCTTTTTCCGTATAAATCAGACGGCCGACCCCTGGGCTTACCCCCCCATCGCCCGAATCAGGTTTACCATCTCAATGGCGCCTTCGGCACAGTCGGCGCCCTTGTTGCCCGCTTTGGTCCCGGCCCGTTCGATGGCCTGCTCAACGGTGTCGGTGGTCAGCACGCCGAAGAGCACCGGCACGCCGCTTTCTAGAGAAGCGGCCGCGATGCCCTTGGACACTTCCGCGCACACATAGTCATAGTGGCTGGTGCTGCCCCGGATTACCGCCCCCAGGGCGATCACCGCGTCATACTTCCCGCTCTTGGCCATTTTGGCGGCAATGAGCGGAATCTCAAACGCCCCGGGAACCCAGGCCACGGCGATATCCTCCTGCCGCACCCCGTGGCGCAACAGCACATCCTCGCAGCCGCTGAGGAGCTTTGAAACGATGAACTCATTAAACCGGGCGGCCACCACGCCAATTTTTGCCCCCTCGGCTACCAGCTTGCCCTCGTAAACTTTCATGGTAAACATCCTCCTTATTTATTCCGCTTCATAGTTGATGAGATGACCCATGCGGGTCTGCTTTGTCCGCAAGTAGAACAAGTCCTCCGCTGTGGCGGCCACCTGGATAGGGACCCTCTCCTTAATCTCCAGACCAAACCCGGAGAGTTGATACACCTTATCGGGGTTGTTGGTCAAAAGGCGCATGGTCCGGACGCCCAAGTCCCGGAGAATCTGGGCCCCCACCCAATACTCCCGCAGATCCGGCGCGAAGCCCAACTCCACGTTGGCATCTACGGTGTCAAAGCCCTTTTCCTGGAGGGCGTAAGCCTTCAGCTTGTTGATCAATCCAATGCCCCGGCCCTCCTGGCGCATATAGAGAAGAACGCCCCGGCCCTCCCCGTTGATCTGCCCCAAAGCCGCGGCCAGCTGCTGGCCGCAGTCACAGCGGCGGGAACCGAACACGTCGCCGGTGAGGCATTCGGAATGGACCCGGCAAAGCACGTCCTCCCCGTCGCCCACCTCCCCTTTTACCAGGGCCACGTGGTGCTCTCCCGTCAGGTCGTTGACATAGCCGTAAATCCGGAAATCCCCGAAGCGGGTGGGCATACCGGCGGCGGCCTCCCGGACCACGTGCTTGTCGTGGCGGCGGCAATAGTCCTGCAAGGCCTTGATGGTGGTCACCTTCAGCCCCCACTCCGCCGCCTTTTCCAGGAGCTCGGCGGTGCGCATCATGGTGCCGTCCTCCCGCATGATCTCGCAGCACAGCCCGCACTGGGCCAGTCCCGCCAAACGGCAGAGGTCCACCGTGGCCTCAGTGTGGCCGTTCCGGGCCAGCACGCCGCCCTTCCGGGCTACGAGGGGAAACACGTGCCCGGGGCGGCGCAGTTCCTCCGGCTTTGTGGCGGGGTCCGCGCACTTGCGGCAGGTATAGCCCCGCTCCTCTGCCGAGATACCCGTGGTGGTTTCCACATGGTCAATGGAAACGGTAAAGGCCGTGCCGTGGTTGTCCGTGTTCACTTTCACCATTTGCTCCAGACCCAACCGGGCGGCCACTTCGGCGCTCATGGGCGTGCAGATCAGCCCCTTGGCGTGAACCGCCATGAAGTTGACGTTTTCCGTGGTGGCAAACTGGGCGGCGCAAATCATGTCCCCCTCATTTTCCCGGTCCGGGTCGTCGATGGAGATGATGATACGGCCGGAGCGCAACTCCGCCAGCGCCTCTTCCACGGTGCAGTAGGGATGTTCCATAGGGTAAAACCTCCTTCAAAATCAAAATCCGTTTTGGATGAGAAAATCCAGAGTGACGCGGCTCTCCGCCTTTGCGCCCTCCCGGAGCTGTAACAGCCGCTCCACGTATTTGCCAACGATGTCCGTTTCCAGGTTCACCTTGTCTCCAGGCCGCTTCTTCCCCAAAACGGTGACAAGGGCGGTGTGGGGAATCAAAGAGACGGAAAACCGGTCCGCCTCCACCGTGGCCACAGTCAGGCTGATGCCGTCGATGGTGACGGAGCCCTTTTCCACGATATAGCGCAGCAGGTCCGGCGCCGCCTGCACCGTGTACCACACGGCGTTGTCATCCCGCCGGGTGGCGGCGATGGTTCCCACCCCGTCAATGTGGCCGGAGACAATGTGGCCGCCAAAGCGCCCGTCCGCCGCCATGGCCCGCTCCAGGTTCACAGGGCTCCCGGGGGCCAGCGCCCCCAGGGTGGAACGGTTTAGGGTCTCGTGCATCACGTCGGCGGTAAACCCGCCCCCGTCCCGGGCCGTGACGGTGAGGCAAACTCCGTTCACCGCCACACTGTCTCCGATATGCAGTCCCGACAGCACCAAATTCGCCCCAATGGACAGCGCCGCAGAGTGCGCTCCCCGGCGAACGGCCCGGACGGCGCCCATTTCCTCAACAATTCCCGTGAACATCCGCTTCTACCTCTCCTTCCAACAGGAAATCCTCCCCAATGGGGGTAATGGTTATGTGACGCAGGGCCGCTCCCTGCTCCGGAAGCGAAACCCCCAGTCCTTCCACCGGAGACTTGGCGGCCCCTCCTCCAAAGAGCTTGGGGGCAACATAGGCCTGAACCCGCCGCACAAGGCCCGCCTTCAACATGGCCCAGTTCAGCGTCCCGCCGCCTTCCAGCAGCACGCTGTCAATCTCCTCCCGGCCCAGTTTGTCCATCAGCGCCGCCAGGTCCACGCATCCGTCTTGCAGCGGAAGCGTCCAGACCCGGCACCCCGCGGCCGCAAAGGGCGCGGCCTGTCCCGCCGTCAAGGGCCCTGTGGCAAGAATTGTGGGAATCTCCCCGGCGGTGCGGACAATCCGGCTTTCCGGAGGCGTGCGCAGATGGGTGTCGCAGATCACCCGGAGGGGGCTTCGTCCCCCCTCCATCCGGCAGGTCAGCAGAGGGTCGTCCGCCAGCACCGTGCCCACTCCCGCCAAGATGGCGGCGTTGGCGTGGCGGTCCCGGTGGACCCGTTGCCGGGCCGCTTCCCCGGTGATCCACTGGGAGGCCCCGGTGCGGGTGGCAATTTTCCCGTCCAGGGTCATGGCGTATTTCATCGTCACATAGGGCCGTCCC
This sequence comes from uncultured Oscillibacter sp., assembly GCA_910585245.1. Classification (GTDB taxonomy): domain Bacteria; phylum Bacillota; class Clostridia; order Oscillospirales; family Oscillospiraceae; genus Oscillibacter. Next base: position 119,780 of record CAJUCO010000002.1, on the reverse strand, counting down.
GTGCGGATGTAGTGGAAAAAGGCCGGATTCAGGGCGTCGCACTCCGCCCGCAGCACCTCCGTCTCCACCTCCACACCCTGGGACCGGAGGAGTTTCAGCCCCTTTCCGGCCACCAGGGGATTGGGGTCCGGCGAGCCCACCGCCACACGGCGGATGCCCGCCTCCAAAATGGCGCTGGTACAGGGGGGCTGGCGCCCCTGGTGGCAGCAGGGCTCCAGAGTCACGTACAGCGTCGCTCCCGCCGGGGACTCCCGGCAATCCGCCAGGGCCTCCCGCTCCGCGTGGAGTCCGCCGAGACGGCGGTGCCAGCCCTGTCCGATGATACGCCCCTCCTTCACCAAAACGGCCCCCACCACCGGGTTGGGATTGGTCCATCCCCGGCCCCGCTCCGCCAGGGAGACGGCCAGGGCCATGTAGTCCCGATCTTCCATGGGTATTGCCTCCAAAGAAAAAATGCCTTGAACAAAACCGTTCAAGGCGTCGTGAAAAGACGCGAATCTCCTCCCGCCCTTCAAACAAGAAAAACCCCAGAATGCCATACGCATTCCGGGGCATGATTTCATGGGCGCGAGTACAGGGAGATCCGTTTTCAAACCGGCAAGACGCCGGACTCCGGCAATGGCTCCGCCAGCCCAGGCAGTCCGCCCCCAAAATCCCCCTGGATTTCGGGGGAACACAGCGCCGCCCCGGCAAAACCAACGCGCTCCACAGTGTTTGAACGGTTTTCAAACAGACTTTTTTCCGCGTTCACACGATCTTCTCCTATCAGACTATACTGTCGGCCCCGGAATTTCACCGAGTCATGCCTTGCGGCTTATGGGCTGTACCACCGGTGGGGAATTGCACCCCGCCCCGAAGATCTGATTCAATTGAGGCAAGTATACTCTCCCGAGACGGAGTTGTCAACGTTTTTTGTCTCTGCCCCGGGAAATCCCTATATTTTCCACAAGGCAAATCTTGTCAAGCCGGTAATTGTCTGATATACTGTTGACCACCATCAAAAAAGCGGGGGAAAACCCGCGCCCCGAGCCGGTGCGAGAAGCGGAGGCGGAACGCCCTGGGGATGAATTGGAGAAGGAGAAATTTCTGATATGAAACGACCGCTCAGATTGCTTTCGGCCTTGTTGGCGCTCTGTATGCTTGCCGCCGCGTTTCCCCCGGCGGGGTTGGCGCTGGAGGAGGACGGCTTGCGGGCCGGCGAGGCCGACTTGATAGCCCTGATTGACGCTGCCCCGGACAGAGGAACCATTCTACTGGATGGAGGGGCCTACGTTGACCTTGTGGGGGAAAACAGGTCACCCTGGATCATTGATAAAGAAATCACCATCAACGGACAGGGGAACAGCATCCGGGTGCTGCCAACCGGCATTTTGTTGGGCGCCAATGTGACCTTTCAAGACGTAAACCTGGACCTGACAAGCAGCGACTCCCGCAACGCGATTATAGCAAACGGGTACACCCTGACCCTGGACAATGTAAAGGCCACCAATTTTTCCGCCAACGTCTTTTGCGGCACCCTGCTGAAGGGAACCCACGAGACTTATTTTGAGGTCCCCCGGCCAGGCACAACCAGCACCCTCCGTATCCTGGGAAAGACCAATCTCCAGGGGGGGCCCTATTCCGCCAGCCTGGGCACGGCTAATATCTTCGCGGGCAGTCTGGCTATGGGCGGTCTTTTCCCAGAGATGAACACCCCGGAATATGACGGTGTGGAAAATACCTTCCCGGGGGATGTTTCGATCTACATTGAGGATTGCGAGAGCTCCACTGCTCTTGGAACCATTTACGCCGGCGGCGGGCAGCAGCGGATTCCCGTGGGTGCGCAAAGCACCAAAGAGACTACGCCCAACCCGGATAAATATCGAGTCGGCGGTACCGTCACCATTACCGGACCGGCCATTTCCTATGTAAACGGCCTGGGCTCCGGCAGCACCGATGTGGTATACACCAAAGACGGCAGCCAGGGGCAACTCGACTTCACGGGCATCTCCACCCTAAGGGTGGAGCGGGGCAAACTTGCCCCGCTAAGCGGAAGCTCGTTCCGGTCCGATGGAACGCTTTTCCTCGCCTCCGGCGCGCAGCTGAACCTCACAGAGTCCGACCTCGCTATGGAGAACTTTGAAAGCGGCGGGGGCACCCTGATTCTGGGAGAGCGTCAGACCCTGTACATCGGCGGCCAGGTAACAGGGACGTCCAAGGTGGCCATCGGCAGTTTAACTTATGATGAGACGGGATCCGTGACTATGCCGGTGAATGGACACGCCTATATTCAGGCCCCCGGCTCCGGCGACGGTGATTTCCAGCTTCTTCCTTATAACAACAGTCCCTATCAATCCCTGGTTGTGGACGGAAGCGGCACCTGGACGGTCTTCGACAGCTCCACCGGCGAGGAGGTCAACCGCGTGACCAGCTTCCGCATTGTGCCTGATGAGGTCTCCATCACCTTGGACCAGGAGGCGGAGATCGAGATGGAGGCGGTCTTTGAGACCACCGACCTCCCGCTGCTGGATTTCGTTCCCCTGATCATCAATATAGATGGCGGAAAAGACCTTGTTCCCACAGAGGACGACAACGGATACTATACCTATCTCGACAGGTCGGAGTGGCTGGAGATGACGGTGATAGACGATGTGCTTTACGTCAAGCCCGACAGCCAATATTCTTCCGCCGGTACGTACAAAATTCAAGTTACCATTCCCGCCAAATACAATGGAGCGGGCCAGACGCTCAAGGATTCCGTCACCCTGGAAATTACGGACCCCAACACGCCTCCCGGTCCCCAAATCATCGACCCTCCCACGGCGAAATCGGGACTGCGGTGGAACGGAAGAGAGCAGACCGGCGTAGAGGGAGGAGCGGGCTACACCCTCACCGGGGACTACGCGGCCACCGCCGTGGGCAGTTACACCGCCACCGCCACGCTGAAGTCGGACTATCAGTGGAGGGACGGCTCCACGGCCCCCAAGGACATCTCCTGGAGCATTGCCAAGGCCGCCGGTCCCGCCGCGCCCCTTGACCTTGCCGGAATGGCCCCCACCTCGGAAAACGGAACGGACGGCAAGATCACCGGCACCACCGCCGAAATGGAATACGCTCCGGACGCAAACTTTACAAATCCCCATCCCTGCGCCGCCGGGGAAACCACCGGCCTTGCCGCCGGGACCTACTTTGTCCGCCTGAAGGAGACGGACACCCACGAACCGGGCGCCGCCGCTCCCATCACCGTTCCCGCCTACGGTGCGCCCACGGTGGAGTCCATCGCCATCGCGACTCCCGCAAGCAAAACCGAATACCGGGTGGGAGAACCGCTGGACGTGACGGGCCTGAGCCTCCAGGTGCGCTATTCCAACGGCGAGACGAAAACCGTGGACGTCACAGCGGCCATGGTCCGCGGCTTCGACTCCAGCGCACCGGCGGAGAGCCAGACCTTGACCATTTTCTACGAGGGGAAAACCGCCCTCTATACCGTTCAGATCACCGCCGCGCCCCAGCCGCCCGACAAGCCGAAATACCCGGTGACCCTGGACAACGGCGGCGAAGGCGCAAGCGGCGGGGGAGAGTATGAAGCCGGGACCACCGTCTCCATCCGCGCGGGCAGCCGGAGCGGCTATACCTTCGCGGCGTGGCAGACCACAGGGGTGGAGCTTGCCAACCGGAACCGGCCGGAAACCAGCTTTGTGATGCCCGCCAATCCGGTAAGCCTGCTGGTAACCTGGACCAAGAACGGGGATTCCCCCGCCCCGGAGGAGCACACGCACGCCTGGAGCGACAGCTGGACCTCCGGCGAAACCCACCACTGGCACGAGTGCGCCGCCCCGGATTGCCCCGTTGCGGAAGACGCCGGAAAAGACGGCTACGCGCTCCATACCGCCGGGGACTGGGTGGTGGACCGGCCCGCCACCTCCACCCAGAGCGGCGCCCGGCACAAGGCCTGCACCGCCTGCGGCTATGTGATGGAGAGGGAGACCATTCCCGCCACCGGCGGCGGCTCCTCCAGCGGAGGGTCTTCTTCCGGCGGAGGGTCTTCCTCCGGCAGCGGATCGATTTTCGGGCCCTCCTCCGGTAGCAGCAGCGGGTCCTCGGTAAAAAATCCCGACGGGTCCACCACCTCCACCAGCACGAATAAAACCACCGGAACCGTGACGGAAACCACGAAATGGCCCGACGGGTCCAAAACCGTGGTGGAGACCAAAAAGGACGGCACCGTCACCACCACCAGCACGGCAAAGGACGGCTCCACCCTTCAAACCGTGGAGCGGCCTGACGGCTCCTCCGAGTCCACTGTGAAAGGCCCCGGCGGCTTCACCGCCTCGATTCAAAAGGACTGGGACAGCGCCCAGGCCGAGGTCCGGATTCCCGCCAAGGCGGTTCAAGAGGGCGGCACCGTGGCCCTGCCCATCCCGGCGCTGCCTGGAGAGCGGGCCGACATCACCGTCCACACCGGCAGCGTCCGCCCGGTCCGGGTGGAAATCCCCGCCCAGGGGGACGCCGCCACAACGGTGGCCTATCTGGTCAACCCCGACGGCTCGGAGACCCTGGTCAAGACCGCCGTCCTCACCGGAGGGCAGATCACCCTGGGCGTGCCCGACGGGGCTACGGTGCGTCTCCGGGACAACCGCAAGAACTTCCGGGACGTCCTGGGCCACTGGGCGGAGGACGCCGTCAGCTTCGTCACCGCCCGGGAGCTGTTTTCCGGCAAGACGTCCACCGTCTTCCAGCCCGACGGAACCATGACCCGGGCCATGTTGGCCACGGTGCTGGCCCGGTTGGACGGCACGGAGGCCGCCGGACTGGAAGCGGGCATGGCCTGGGCGGTAGCCCAGGGCGTCAGCGACGGCCGGAACCCGGAGGGACAGGTGAGCCGGGAACAGTTTGTCTCCATGCTCCACCGCTACGCCGGCAGTCCCGCCGCTACAGAGCGGGGGCTTCGCTTCACGGACGGGGCCTCTATCAGCGGCTATGCTCAGGAGGCGGTCCGCTGGGCCGTGGAAAACGGCATCCTCAGCGGCTATGGGGACGGCTCCTTCGTCCCCGCCGGCAAGGCCACCCGGGCTCAGGCAGCCGTTATGCTGGAGCGGTATGTGAACTATCTAAACCGTCAATGAACTTCCCAGCCGGGGCAGGCGGGTTTATCCCGTCCGCCCCGGCTGGAACAAATGACAGGGGGGATTTCTCATGTATCGGATTTTGATTGTGGAAGATGACGGCGTCATTGCCGGGGCCGTGGAGCGGCACCTGGGGGGCTGGGGCTATGAAGTGGCCTGCTGCCGGAGATTTGACGCCGTGCTGGAGGAGTTTTTGGAATTTGACCCCCAACTGGTGCTGCTGGACATTTCCCTCCCCTTTTTCAACGGCTATCACTGGTGCCAGGAGATTCGAAAGGTCTCCAAAGTGCCCATTCTCTTTTTAACCTCTGCCTCGGACAACATGAACCTGGTTATGGCCATGCAGATGGGCGGGGATGATCTGATGGCCAAGCCCTTCGACCTCCAGGTTCTCTCCGCCAAGGTTCAGGCCATGCTGCGCCGGGCCTATGACTTCGCCGCGACTCCGGCGCTGCTCTCGTGTGGCGACGCGGTGATGAACCCCGCCAACGGCACGGTCACCGTCCGGGGCAAGCGGGTGGAGCTGACGCGAAACGAGGGAAAGCTCCTACAGCTCCTTTTGGAGAAGAAGGGGCAGACTGTCAGCCGGGACGCCATGATGACGGCCCTTTGGGAGTCGGACAGCTTTGTGGATGAGAACACTCTCTCCGTCAACGTGAACCGCCTCCGGCGAAAGCTGGAGGCGGCGGGACTGCCGGATTTTATCCGCACGAAGAAGGGCGTTGGGTACCTGGTGGAGGATGAGACGGTATGAGAGTCCTGGGCGCGTATTTCGGGCGGCACTGGAAGCTGGTGGTGCTGTTGGCGGGCTGTCTTGGCATTTGCTCCTCTGTCTTCTCCCTCTACGGGCTGCCTCTGGAGTCGGTGGGCTATGCCTTCGTGCTGTGTTTTGCCCTGGGGCTGGCTCTGTTTGTCTTGGGCTACCTCCGGTTTCTCCGGCGCCACCGGGAACTGGAGGGTTTGCTGGTCCAGATTCGGGAGAAGGCGCTTCCCTTGCCGCCTCCCAGGGGTCTTTTGGAGAAGGACTATCAGGCCTTGTTACAGGCTTTGGCCTCGGAGCGGGCGGCCCTGGCGCTGGAGGACCGGAAACGGCTCCAGGATATGACGGACTACTACACCCTCTGGGCCCATCAAATCAAAACCCCCATCGCCGCCCTGGGCCTTCTCCTCCAGGAGGAACCCCGGCCGGAGCTGGAGGGAGAGCTTTTGAAAATCGAGCAGTATGTGGAGATGGTTCTGGGTTATCTCCGTCTGGGCAGCGACACAACGGACTACGTCTTCCACACCTGCCACCTGGATGCTCTGATCCGCCAGTCCGTGCGAAAGTACGCCCGTCTGTTCATTTTGAAAAAGATCTCCCTGGACTTCCAGGAGACGGGGCAGACCGTGCTGACGGACGAAAAATGGCTGGCCTTCGTCATAGAACAGCTGCTCTCCAACGCCGTGAAGTACACCCCCGAAGGGGGCCGGGTCCGGATTTACGGCGACGGGGAGACGTTGGTCATCGCTGACAGCGGCATAGGCATCCAGCCGGAGGATTTGCCAAGGGTCTTTGAAAAGGGCTTCACCGGCTTTAACGGCCGGGAGGACAAGAAATCCACTGGCATCGGCCTGTACCTCTGCCGTCAGGTGTTGGACCGGCTGAATCATGGGATTTCCATTGCCTCCCGTCCCGGTCAGGGGACTCCGGTGAGGCTGGACCTGAGCCGCCAGACCCGCTTTTTAAAAGAAATGTGACGAAAGAACCTTCCCGCGCCTCCGGCTATCAGCCGGATTGCCGGCAAAAACACACCTTGGGGGGATTGGGACATGGCGCTTATTACGAAAGTCATCGCGCCGGAGGAGGATGGAAGCACCGTGCGGCATATCCTCCGATCGAAGCTCCACTTTTCCTCCCACGCCGTCTCCCGGCTCGCCCACGGAGGGGAGTGCCTCTTTGTCAACGGCACTCCGGTTCACACGCCTCACGTTCTCCGGGCCGGGGACACGCTGACAGTGGAAACGGAGGACCGCCGTCCGCCCAAAACCACCATCACGCCGGGAGACTGGCCCTTGCCGGTGGTGTGGGAGGATGCGCATTTGCTGATTGTAAACAAGCCCTCCGGAATGACGGCCCACGCCTCCAACTTCCTGCCGCATACCCCCACGGTGGCGGGGGCCCTGGCTTGGAGCCGGGGGGCGGACTTCATTTTTCACCCGGTCAACCGCCTGGACAAAGGCACCACCGGGCTGATGGCCGTCGCCAAAAGCGGCTATGTGCACGATCTGCTCCGGCGGAGGCTGCACACGGATGACTTCCGGCGGGAATACCGGGCCGTCTGCCTGGGGACTCCTCCCCAGTCTCAGGGAACCGTGGACGCCCCCATTGGGCGGGCCGGGGACTCCCTTGTGGCCCGGTGTGTCCGGCAAGACGGCGCCCCGGCGGTATCCCATTACAAGGTCCTGGCCAGGGGAGAGGGGCTCAGTTTTCTGGCTCTTTGGCCGGAAACCGGCCGGACCCACCAGCTCCGGGTTCACATGGCCCACTTGGGCTGCCCCCTGGCGGGGGACTGGCTCTATGGCACAGAGGACCCGGCCCTTATTTCCCGGCCCGCCCTCCACTCTTATGCGGTTTCTATGGTCCATCCCGTCACCGGGAAAACGGTGGAGGTCTCCGCCCCCTTGCCGGAGGATCTGCTCCGGCTTTTGCATCAGCGGTTTTCTCAGGGCGCGGATGCCTGAAAAGCAGTGCCTCTTCCGTGAAACCGGCCACCGATCTTGCGGACCGGAGAAGCGCAAAAAGCCCCGCTGGAAGCGGAGGCCCTTTGCGTAACTTGTCAAAAAAGTACCGCCTAAAAGAGGGCGGAAAGGAAAAGAGCTACGAGAGAAACCCATCAGGGGTTTCTCTCGTTTTCAATCAGAAGGTTTTCAGACCTTTCAAAAAGTCTGAAAACCTTGCTCAGGCTGTCGAAAAAGGATTTTCGACAGTCTGAGCAAAGGGCCCCCGCTTCAAGCGGAGGCCCTTTGCCGTATAAAAGGAAAGGAAGAAAAAGAAGCGGTCAAATAGCAGTGCCGGTTTACATCAGGCCCATCAGATTGAAGGCCAGAATCAGGCCGGAAAACACGATGGACACAGTGGAGCAGAGCTTAATCAGAATGTTCAAAGACGGGCCGGAGGTGTCCTTGAAGGGGTCGCCCACGGTGTCGCCCACCACGGCCGCCTTGTGTTGGTCGGAGCCCTTACCGCCGTGGTGTCCGGTTTCGATGTACTTTTTCGCGTTGTCCCAGGCGCCGCCTGCGTTGGACATGAACACGGCCATGGCAAAACCGGAGACGGACACGCCGCCAAGCAAGCCTACCACGCCGGTGGGCCCGAGAATCAACCCGGTGATGATGGGCACCACAATGGCCAGCACCGCAGGGGTTACCATCTCATGGAGCGCGCCTCTGGTACAAAGGCCCACGCAGGAGGCGTAGTCCGGCTCGGCCTTGTACTCCATGATGCCGGGGATTTCCTTGAACTGGCGGCGGACCTCCACCACGATGGACTGGGCCGCTTTCTGCACGGCGTTCATGGTCTCGGCGGTAAAGACAAAGGTCAGCATCGCGCCGATGAACAGGCCAACCAAAACGGTGGGACTGGTGAGGGTGAAGTTCAAAACCTCATCGGTGTTTTCCTGGACAATGTTGACATAGCTCACCAGCAGAGCCAGGGCGGTCAGGGAGGCGGAGCCGATGGCAAAGCCCTTGCCGGTGGCGGCGGTGGTGTTGCCCAGGGAGTCCAGGGCGTCGGTCCGCTGGCGGACGGTCTCCGGCAGGCCGCTCATCTCGGCGATACCGCCCGCGTTGTCCGCCACAGGGCCATAGGCGTCCGTGGCCAGGGTGATACCCAGGGTGGAGAGCATCCCTACGCCGGCGATGCCGATGCCGTAGAGGCCCTGGTTGAAGGCGGCGGTGAAGTGTCCCGCGCCGTCCACGATCTGGATGGTGCCTCCGGCGGCGAAATAGCTCACCAGCACCGCCACCGCCACAATGATGATGGAGGTCATGGTAGACTTGAGCCCCAGGGAGATACCGCCGATGATGATGGTGGCGGAGCCGGTTTCAGAGGCCGCCGCCAGCTCCTGAGTGGGCTTATAGGTGTCGGAGGTGTAGTACTCGGTGAAATAGCCGATGGCGCAGCCGCCGATGAGGCCGCAGAGAATGGCCACATACACGCCCCAGCTCCCCAAAATCCAATAGGTCAGGGGGGCGGCCAGCGCCGCGGCCAGGATGGCGGCGGTATAGGTGCCGGTGCGCAGGCTCTTCAGCAGGGACTCCTGGGTGGCGTCCTCTCTGGTTTTCACCAGGAAGGAACCGAAGATCGAGCAGATGATGCCGCAAACCGCCAGGGCCACGGGAAGCAACATCCCCTTCCAGCCATAGCCGCCCACGGCGCCCAGTGCGAACGTGGCGAGAATCGAACCCACATAGGACTCGTAAAGGTCCGCGCCCATACCGGCCACGTCTCCCACATTGTCTCCCACGTTATCGGCAATGGTGGCGGGGTTCCGGGGGTCATCCTCGGGGATGCCTGCCTCGACTTTGCCCACCAGGTCCGCGCCCACGTCGGCGGCCTTGGTGTAGATGCCGCCGCCCACTCGGGCGAAGAGGGCCATGAAGCTGGCGCCCATGCCGTTCATTACCATGATGTTGCCCAGGTCCACAGGGTCGTTCACGCCAAAGGCATAGCGCAGCAGGAAGAACCACATGGTGATATCCAGCATACCCAGGCCCACCACGGTGAAGCCCATGACGGAGCCGGAGGAGAAGGCTACCCGGAGTCCCTTATTTAAACTCTCGGAGGCGGCCTGGGCGGTCCGGGCGTTGGAGTTGGTGGCGATCTTCATGCCGATGAAGCCCGCCAGCATAGAGAAGATGCCGCCGGTGACAAAGGCGAAGGGGGTGAACTTGGAGAGCATCTTCCCCCCGGTGGCAAAGGCAATGGCCAGCAGAATCAGGAAGACCACGATGAAGACCTTGAATACCGTGGTGTACTGCTGCTTTAAGTAAGCGTTTGCGCCAGAGCGGATATTCGCCGCAATTTTACGCATTTTTTCGCTTCCTTCTGAGTAAGAAAGCACTTTTTTTGCCTGTACAATAGCAAAAAGTCCGGCGACCAACGCGCCTATGAAACCGATCCAAAACAAGTTTTCCATAATTTCTCTCCTCCTTTTGGTTTTGTGCCGCTTAACTGTGTAGACTTATTGTAACATATCCGAACATTTTTTCAAGAGATTGAAGCGTTTTTTCTTACGCAAACGTTGTATTTCTTATAATCAGACAAAAGACAGGCGGTAAATATGGGCATATTGCTTTAATATCAAGGAAAATTTTCGTAAATTTGCCCATTTGATAGCGCAAATTCTGATATTTCTATAACAATCTCTCCTGTCCTCCGGCAGGTTTTTTTCATGCTATCATAAATCCACGCAAAAAACAATTTTTTTGCGTAGTTTTTTGCGTTCCGTGCAGGGAAATCACCTGCTATTCTACGCACCTTTTACGAAAAACCCCCTCCGGACGGCTTTTCTGTCCGGAGGGAGGGAATTTCTGTATGTTTAATAGACCAATCGAAAATCGGTAAAGACCCAGCGGTCATCCAAAAAGACATATGGAAAGGACCAACTTTCCAGGCCCACCACGGTTTGGCCGTCCTCCCCCAGCAAATCCACCACCACATTGACGGAATAGGAGGCGTCGTCCACCTGCTCTACCTCCACCTGAATGGCGCCCTTTTCCGCGTTCCGGTCCCGGCCCTCACCGGAGACGCAGAGAACGCCTCTCACATCCCGGTAGCGGATTCTGGCGCTCTTTCCATCCAGGAGGCGGTCCGTCAACTCCTGGGAGAAGACGCCCCGCAAGTAATTCCGCAGGTCCTCCAGTTCCTCGATCCCCTTCATATCCACTGGGAAATAGGTCTCTCCGTCTATGGAGGCGGACTGCCCGGAGGTGGGCAGAGGCGAAAGATCAAACCAGCCGTAGATGCGCTGGGCCCACTCATAGGCGGCCAGGACCTCCGATTCCAAAAGAGGCCGGGCCGACGATTCCACCATGGAAGCGCTCATATCCTCCACCTGGGCCGCCAACTCGGGTTTTACGGAAGACGCCCCGGCGGGCGCGGAAGGCGCGGCGCAGCCCGTCAGCAACAGCATGAACACCAGCGCGGTCATATTCTTGCGCATAAGGCCACCCCTCTCTTTTTCTCTGCTGCCGCGTTTCCAGAAAGCAAATCACCCGCTTCAAGTGACGTTTCTTTACTTTCAATGTATCATATCTCACCGCAAAACGCCACGAAAATTTTCCATAAAAACCACGATTTTTCGCAGGGTTTTTTGATGGGTTTATACACGATCTAGTAGACAACGGAAAAGCCCGCCCCATTTTGTGGGGCAGGCTCGCTCACCTTTGATCTACAACGAAACAATATGGGTTTCGGACCGCCGTTTCAGGGTCTCAAGTCCGGGTTCCTATCGTCAACGGGCCAACGCCCGGGTTTTTGAAAAAGAAAAAACCCACGCCGACGGCGTGGTCTCCGGTTTTCAGCGCTCGCTGTGAGTCCAAGGCTCATCCAGAAAGATCATGTCGTCCAAATCATCAGGTAGGGCTTGTGTAAAGATTTTCATGTCTGTAATCTCCTCTCTCGAAATAACTGTAAAAAGAATACCATACTTGTAGACATAATGCAAGAGGAATTTTCTGTATTTCATAAAAATTTTATTTTTCTTTCGACTTCTTTCGTCACCCCGCCCTAAGGTCACTCTCTTCGCGGCGGTGCGCACGAAGTTTTCTGTATCCCGGAAGGTTTCTTTGTGTATTTTTCCTCTCGTCAGGGAAATACTCCCTGTGCTATACTTTTCCATATAGGAAAGACCGCCGTCAGACGGCCCGGAGGTGTCTATGAAAAGGCGTTCTAAACCGTACCGCCAGCGAAGCTGGGGGCGGCAATTGCTGTTTTTGATAGCGCTTGGCGTTCTGGCGGTATTCTATGTTCACTGGGGTAACACGACGCTGCAAACCACGTTCTTCTCCCCCGCTTTCCGGAACCTGCCCCAGAGCTTCGACGGCTGCCGTCTGGTGGTGCTGGGGGACCTGCACTCCACCTACTTCGGCGAGAAAAACCAGCAGCTCCTAAGCGCCGTTCGGGCTCAGGAGCCGGAATACATCTTTTTAGTGGGGGACCTGCTGGACGCCTTCCAGGAGATCCCGGAGGGCTATGCGGAGGAAACTGCCGCAGGTCTTGCGGACATCGCCCCCACCTACTATGTCACGGGAAACCACGAGTGGGCCATTGGGGACGTGCCGGAGCTGAAGCAAACTTTGGAGGCCCAGGGGGTAAAGGTGCTGTCCAACGAGTTTGTTGCCCTGAAGCGGAACCGGGACCATGTGATCCTGGCGGGCATTGACGATCCCAACGGCTATGCGGACCAGAAGTCCCCGGAAGCTCTGGCGGAGGAGGTCCGGAATGCCTACGTTTACGAGGATCCCTTCTGGATTCTGCTGGCCCACCGAAATAACTACTTTCCAGAGCAGTACAGCCTGCTGGGGGCGGATCTGGTGATCTCCGGCCACGGCCACGGCGGAGTAATCCGCCTGCCCTTTACCGACGGGCTGGTGTCCACGGACCGGACCTTCTTCCCCTCCTATACGGCGGGACTCTACAAGGAAAACGGTTCCACCCTGTTCGTCACCCGGGGCCTGGGAAATACATGGCCAAGCTTCCGTCTGTTCAACCGGCCGGAGGTGGCGGTGGTCACGCTTCGGAGAGGATGACATCCTCTTCCCGCAGGGCGCTGGAGATCTGAGCGCCCATGCGGAGGCCGTAGTAAAACGAATAAAGTCCGCGAATGGCTGCCGGGTCTCCCCGGAGATACTCCGGCCAATCCTTCTGGTCCGGGATGACGACCTGCTGAAAATAGAGGTCCTCCACAATTTGGGGAATGTCTGTCATTGTTACCAGCCTCTAAGCATTCAGTTCTATGTATGCTATAATACCACATAGCTATGTATTATGTCAAGGGGGAAGTATGGAATTAAGCGAAAAAATTCGAATGCTCCGAAAAGAGCTTAAAATGTCCCAACCTGCCGTAGCAGCGGAGATGGGGATGACCATGCGCGGATACCAAAATATTGAGTTAGGGTCAGAACCCCGATACGGTTCACTCTTCCGCATTGCGGAGTACTATGATGTGTCCGTAGATTGGCTAATGGGCCGCACGGAAAACCGTTACGCCCACAAAGAATAAGCGCTACCAATAGGGAGCAGTACCGTTCATTGCCAGGGTAGCGGCAGCGAAAAGAGCAACTGGTCCATTCGATAACCACCAAACCCCCGCCCGCACCACGCCGCGGGCAGAGCCATTGCGTACTTGTCCTCCAAACTCCAGGCGCGCCCCCGTATCGTCTCCCGTTACTTCTTTTTCTCTTTTGGACCGTGCACGGCCCGTTTTCTCTTTTCCTTCTGGAAGGAAAAGAGAAAATGGGGGGTGCAATGCACCAGCTAGCATCCTAGCTGAAATCCCCCCGCCCGAAGGGCGAGCAACCGCCTCCCCCCTCGGGGAAACAAAGGAGCGCCTATGCAAGAATTTCCCGCCGGAACATACGACATCGCCGTCGTCGGCGCGGGCCACGCCGGCATTGAGGCGGCCCTGGCCGCCGCCCGTTTGGGCCTGGAGACCATCGTCTTCACCATCAATTTAGACGCCGTGGGCAATATGCCCTGTAACCCCGCCATTGGGGGCACCGGCAAGGGCCACCTGGTCCGGGAGCTGGACGCCCTGGGAGGCGAAATGGCCAAAGCCGCAGACGAGTGCTGCATCCAGTACCGCCTTTTGAACAAGGGCAAGGGCCCCGCCGTCTGGTCTCTCCGGGCTCAGGCGGACCGGCGGAAGTACCAGGGCCGGATGAAGCGCGTTTTAGAGCGGCAGGACCACCTGGCCGTCCGCCAGGGCGAGGTGGTGGAGGTCCGTCCCCAACAGGGCGGGGATTTCTCCGTGATTCTGGCCACCGGGGCGGCCTTCTCCGTCCGGGCGGTCATCCTGGCCACAGGCACCTACCTCACGGGCCGGACCATTGTGGGCCAGTGGGTGGAGGACTCCGGCCCCGACGGAATGCACGCCGCCACCAGGCTGACGGAGTCTCTTTTAAAACTGGGGCTTCCTCTCCGCCGTTTCAAAACCGGCACGCCGCCCCGGGTACACGCGGCAACCGTGGATTTCCACGAGATGGAAGTCCAACCCGGCGACCCCCTGCCTCTGCCCTTCTCCTACTCTACCGGGGAAATGCCGGAAAACCGGGCCGTTTGCCACCTCACCTGGACCACGGAGGAAACAAAACGCATCGTCCAGGAAAACCTGGACCGGGCCCCCATGTATTCCGGTTTGATCGAGGGCGTGGGGCCCCGGTACTGCCCCTCCTTTGAGACGAAAATCGTCCGCTTCCCGGATAAGCTCCGGCACCAGCTCTTTGTGGAGCCCATGGGCCTAGACACCGAGGAGGTCTACATCCAGGGCTTTTCCTCCTCCATGCCGGAGGACGTGCAAATCCGGATGCTGCACAGCGTTCCCGGCCTTCGCAGGGCCGTCATGACCCGGCCGGCCTACGCCATTGAGTATGACTGCGTCGACCCTCTGGCCCTTCGCCCCACGTTGGAGGTCAAGGCCATCCCCGGCCTGTACGGCGCGGGGCAGTTCAACGGTTCCTCCGGTTATGAGGAGGCGGCGGTCCAGGGCTTTGTGGCCGGGGTCAACGCCGCCCGGAAGCTCCGGGGGCAAAGCGAATTCATCCTCTCCCGGGCGGAGAGTTACATCGGCGCCCTCATTGACGACCTGGTGACCAAGGGCACGGAAGAGCCCTACCGCGTCATGACCTCCCGGAGCGAGTACCGGCTTTTGCTCCGCCAGGACAACGCGGATTTGCGTCTTACAAAACGGGGCTATGACATCGGCCTGGTTTCGGAGGAACGCTTCCAGGCCGTGGAAGAAAAGTACGAAGCGGTGGAGCGGGAAATCCGGCGGCTCCGCCACACAGGAGCCGCCCCCTCCCCGGAATTGTCCGCTTTTCTCCGCTCCAAGGACACGGCGGACGCGCCGGGGGGCTGCCCCCTTGACGCCCTGCTGAGACGGCCTCGGATTCACTATGACGAGTTGGCCCCCTTCGACCGCTCCCGCCCATCCCTGCCCCCGGACGTGCGGGAGCAGGTGGAGATCTCTGTAAAGTACGAGGGCTATATCCGCCGCCAGGAAAAGCAGGTGGCGGATTTCAAGAAGATGGCCTCCCACCGTCTGCCTCCGGACCTGGACTACGGTTCCATCCAGGGTCTCCGGCTGGAGGCCCGGGAGAAGCTGGCCGCCGTGCGGCCCCTGGACCTGGGTCAGGCGTCCCGGATCTCCGGCGTGTCCCCGGCGGACGTGGCCGCATTGATGATTTTTTTAGAAAAATAGAAACACCGGTTTTCAGACCGGACAAATTGTCAATACTGATTGGAAAGGAAGCGCCGCCTTATGTTGATCGACATGACTCATACCATCACACCGGAAATCCCCATCTATCCCGGCACGCCGGTCCCCAGCCTCTCCCCCGCCTGTACCTTCACCAAAGACGGATTCCGGGAGACTCTGCTGACCTTCTCCTCCCACACCGGCACCCACATGGACGCCCCCGCCCATCTTTTGCAGGAGGGGCGCACCTTGGACCAGATGCCCATGTCTCAATTCTCCGGCAGGGCTACGGTGCTGGACGTGTCTCAGGAGGGCCCGGTGATTACGGAGTCCTTTTTGCAGTCCAATTACGACGCCATTCACACTGCGGACTACATCCTCTTCTACACCGGCTGGGAGGAGCGCTGGGGAACGGAGCGCTTTTTGGAGGACGCCTTCCCCGTCCCTGACGGGGCGGCGGCGAAGTATCTGGTCTCCCGGGGACTCAAGGGCGTGGGAACCGACGCCATCAGCATTGACCGGCTGGAGGACAAGGGGCTTCCCATCCACCATATTCTTTTAAAAGACAGCGTGCTGATTTTGGAAAACCTGTGCTTGAAAAAAATTCGGGGACGGAAGGACTTTTTGTTTTTCGCCCTGCCCATGAAATTCCAGGATACCGACGGCTCCCCCATCCGCGCGTTCGCGGAACTGCGGGAGGCCTTTGAGGGGGAGAGGAGAAGACGGTGAGAACATTTCTGGCCATTGCCGTATGCAAATTGGGCCACGCTCTGGGCAAGCTCATTGGAAAGGGCAGCTCCATGCCGGGGAAGTTCGCCCTGAAGATCTGTCCGGACATCCTCCGGCGATTGGAACTGCCGCAACACATCATCGCGGTTACCGGGTCCAACGGAAAGACCTCCACGGTGGAGATGATTGCCGCCATCCTCCGGGCGGACGGAAAAACCGTGGTCTACAATGAGGAGGGCTCCAACCAGATTGAAGGCGTGGCCACCCTGGTGCTAACCCGCGCCACCCTGGGGGGCAAAGTAAAAGCCGACGTGCTCCTCATTGAATCCGACGAGCGCTATGCCGCCCGCACCTTCCAGTTTTTCCACCCCACGGAGTTCGTGGTCACCAACCTCTACCGGGACCAGCTCACCCGGAACGGGCATCCGGAGTGGGTCTACGACTCCATCCTCCCCGCTCTGCACGCTGAGACGGAGCTGATTTTAAACGCCGACGACCCCCTGTCCTCCTGCTTCGCCCAGGGGCAGCACAAGGTCAAGTGGTTCGGGCTGGACCGGTGCTCCATCTCCACGGACTCCCCCACCGGGGTCTATCACGACGGAGCCTACTGTCCGGTGTGCCACGCTCCTATGGAGTACGGCTATGTGCACTACAACCACATTGGCGCCTACCGCTGCACAAAATGCGGCCACAAAAAGCCCTCTACAGACTATACCGTCACGGCGGTGGACCTGGAAGGGGCCACGGTGACCATCGACGGGGAACAGACGGTCTCTCTGGCCTTTCGGAGCATCTATAACATTTATAACATCCTGGCGTCCTACGCCGCCTGCCGGGAGTGCGGCGTAAGCGGCGAAACCGCCGCCGCCGTCCTGGGAAACTACCTGCTGAAAAACGGCCGTATGCAGACGTTCCACCTGGGGGCCCACCACGGGACCCTTCTCACCAGCAAACACGAAAACTCCATCGCCTATGACACGAACCTCCGCTACATCGCCGCCTGGGAGCAGGAGTGCGTCGTGCTGGTAATCGTGGACGCGGTGAGCCGGAAGTATTTCACCAGCGAGACCAGCTGGCTGTGGGACATTGATTTCGACCAGCTGAACGTCCCCCACGTAAAGCGGATTGTTCTGGCGGGACGGTACTGCAACGACTTGGCGGAGCGGTTCTCCTACACGGATCTGGAGAATTGGTCCGTGGTGCCGGACATCGCTGCGGCGGCGTCGGAGCTGAAAAACAACGGCGGCGAGGAGCTGTTCGTGATCACCTGTTTTTCAGACCGGGACAAACTCCTCAGCCGTGTGGAAAAGGAGGCCTGAGGTATGGACGTGCGGATCATCCACTTTTACCCGGATCTGATGAGTCTCTATGGCAGCCGGGCCAACGTGCTGGCCTTGAAGCGGTATTTACAGCACCTGGACTGCGACGTCACCGTGGAGTCCGTGACCCCCGGCGGCGGGGTGGACATCTCCCGTGGGGACTTCTTCTATATGGGCGCGGGCACCGAGCGCGGCGCCCGGGCTGCCATGGCGGACCTGGTCCGCTTTGGCGAACCGCTCAAGGCCGCCGCCCTGGACTGTGCCGCCATGCTCTTTGCCGGGACGGCCATGGACCTCCTGGGCAAAACCGTTCGGGAGACGGACGGCAGCTCTTACGAGGGCCTGGGTCTGGCCTCCTTTACCACAACCCACGGCAAACAGCGCATCGTGGGGGACGTCTACGGCCACACGGACCTCTACCCCGAGGCGGTAGTGGGCTTCATGAACAAATGCGGCACGGTCTCCGGCGTGGAGACGCCGCTTTTGACGGAGCTGTCCCTTGGCTTTGGCAACGAGAAAGAGCGGGGCCCCGAGGGCTTCCATTGGAAGAACGTCTTTGCCTCCCAGCTCACCGGGCCCCTGCTGGTGAAAAATCCAAAGCTGCTGGAAACCGTGGCCGCCGCCATCTATGCCCGCCGGGGAAAGCCCCTGCCGGTGGACCGGCCGGTGGACCGCTGGGCGGAGAAGGCCTACGCCGTGACGCAAGAGCAACTCCGGCTGCGAAGCCAGCATAAATAAACGCGTAAAGGCGGGAAGCCGGAAAAATCCGGCTTCCCGCCCTGTTTCCATTCCCTGCCTCTCCCGCCAGATTTTGAGGGTTGCCCCCGGACTTCGTTTCCGCTATCCTGTTTGGTGAACTCCACACAAGAAAGGAAACGATATGAAACGCAAGATCTTATGCGGACTTCTCGCCGCCGCCTCCCTGAGCCTCCCGGCCCAGGCCGCCCGGCCCGCTAATTTCCAGGTGGACGGGAAACTTCTGGAAACTTCCGCCTACGTGGACGAAGGCACCACCTACGCCCCCCTCCGGGACCTGCTGGAGGCCATGGGGGACTGGAATGTCTGGTGGGACGGCGCCGCCGCCCGCGCCGTCGCGGAGGACGCGTCCCTCTCGGCGGAGCCCGACGGCAATGTTTTGACGATTAATGGCAAACGCTATCCCTGTACGGTGGACGTGGTAGACGGCCGGACTTACGTCCCCCTCCGTCTGACGGCGGAGGCCCTGGGTGGAAGCGTCCAGTGGGACCCCTGGCTGGACGGTGTCGCGGTGACCTCTCCCGGCGCGGAGCACAACGCCATGGATTATTACTGGCTCTCCCGCATCATCCATGCCGAAAGTGGCGGAGAGACTCTGGAAGGCCAGATCGCCGTGGGAAACGTGGTTTTAAACCGGGTGGCCAGCGAGGACTTCCCCGACAGCATTCCGGAGGTCATCTTTGACGACGAAAACGGCGTACAGTTTGAGCCGGTATCCAACGGCTCCGTCATCAACGAGCCCACCGAGCAGTCCTGCGAGGCGGCCCGCCGCGCCCTTTCCGGGGAGAATCCCGTGGGGAAGGCCCTCTATTTCTTTGCCCCCGCCCTGTCCCAGGGAGCCTGGATCAACACTAGCCGCACCTATCAGCAGACCATCGGCTGTCACCGCTTCTACCAGTGAATTGCAAAGGACTGGACAGGAGGGGCACCTGTCAAGCCGCCTTGTCTTCACACGTAACCGCCGCCTTCCAGGCGGCGCTTTGGTGATATTCGCTTTAAATCAGCGAAAATTTCCTCTGTATTTTAGGAAATTTATTTCTTGTGCGAACCCCCCTTTTTCCGATATTCTGTAGGAAGAAAAATTCCCGGCTCACTTTTACCCTAAGATTCCCAGAAAATGGCATATCTGTCCCTCTCCGGGGCAACATATGGGAAGCGGAAAACGAGCCGGACAAAGGGGCGATCTTATGTTGAAAAGCGAGTATCTGCAGCGCATCTACACCCAGGTGGTCACCAGGGACCCGGACCAGAAGGAGTTTCATCAGGCGGTACTGGAATTTCTGGAGAGTTTGGACCAGATTATCGACCGGCATCCCGAATATGAGAAGAAGGGCATTGTAGAGACCTTCGTGGAGCCGGAGCGGGTCATCACTTTCCGGGTCCCCTGGGTGGACGACCAGGGAGGCGTCCATGTGAACCGGGGCTACCGGGTTCAGTTTAACTCCTCCATCGGCCCTTACAAGGGGGGACTCCGGTTCCATCCCACGGTGAACCTCTCCATTTTGAAATTCCTGGGCTTTGAGCAGATTCTCAAAAACAGCCTCACCACCTTGCCCATGGGCGGGGCCAAGGGCGGCAGCGACTTTGACCCCAAGGGCAAAACCGACGAGGAGGTCATGCGCTTTTGCCAGAGCTTCATGACGGAGCTTCAGCGGCACATTGGCCAGTTTGTGGACGTGCCCGCCGGGGACATCGGCGTGGGGGCCCGGGAGATCGGCTACCTCTTTGGCCAGTACCGCCGGGTTCGGGGGACTTACGCCGCCGGCGTCCTGACGGGCAAGGGCCTCAGTTTTGGCGGCTCCCTGGTCCGGACGGAGGCCACGGGCTACGGTCTTTGCTATTTAACCCAGGAGATGCTGTCCAAGATGAAAAACGACAGCTTCCAGGGAAAAACCGTGGTCATCTCCGGCAGCGGCAACGTGGCGATTTTCGCCTGCCAGAAAGCCACGGAACTGGGCGCGAAGGTGGTGGCTCTCAGCGACTCCAACGGCTATATCCACGATCCCAACGGGATTTCTCTGGATGTGGTAAAGGACATCAAGCTGGGCCGCCGGGGCCGCATCAAGGAATATGCGGACCAGGTTCCCGGCAGCACCTATACCGACGGCTTCCGGGGCATCTGGACTGTCCCCTGCGACATCGCGTTGCCCTGCGCGACACAAAACGAAATTGACGGGGAAATCGCCAAAATCATTGTGAAAAACGGTTGCCTCGCTGTGGCGGAGGGGGCCAATATGCCCTGCCGTCCCGAGGCCATTCAGGAGTTCCAAAACGCCGGGGTCCTCTTCGCCCCCGCCAAGGCCGCCAACGCCGGAGGCGTGGCCACCAGCGGTTTGGAGATGAGCCAGAACTCCATGCGCTATGCCTGGAGCTTTGAGGAGGTGGACCGCCGCCTCAAGACAATTATGACCAACATCTTCCACAACATCTACACCGCCGCCGAAGAGTGCGGAAAACCCGGCGACCTGGTGCTGGGCGCCAACATTGCGGGCTTTATGAAGGTGGCGGACGTGATGCTGTCTCAGGGGCTGATCTGAGCCGCCCCGACACGGACAAACTGAAAAAGACCGGGGGCAAACTGCCCCCGGTCTTTCTTCGCTTAATCCATGATATCGACGGAGACCTTGACGCCCTCCCGCTGGGCGCGGGAGCGGATCACGGTGCGGATCTCCTTGGCAATGCGGCCCTGCCGCCCGATGACTTTCCCCATGTCGTCGGGGGCGACGCGCAGCTCCAGAGTCAGCTCCTGATTGCCGGAGGCGGTCTCTGTGACGGTGACCGCTTCCGGGTCGTCCACCAGGTTCCGGGCGATATAGAGCAGCAAGTCCTTCATGCGCCGCCTCCGAATCAGAGGACGTCCACTTTTTTCAGCAGCGCCCGGACGGTGTCGGTGGGCTGAGCGCCGGATTTGATCCACGCCTGAGCCCGCTCCGCGTCAATCTTGATGGCGGCGGGGGAAACACAGGGGTTGTACGTACCGATTTCCTCAATGAAACGGCCGTCCCGGGGGAAGCGGGAGTCCGCCACCACCACCCGGTAGAAGGGGGCCTTCTTGGCGCCCATGCGGCGCAGTCTGATCTTGACCATGTTGTTGTACCTCCAAAATGTTTAAAATAAGTTGATTTATTATAAATGCCGCATTTCAGCTTCGTGAATGCTCCGCACTTATAGCTTAGCGAAACCGTTTCTTCCGGCCGAAGCCGTGAAGCCGGGAGGGCGCCTTCCCCATACCGCCAAACCCCGGCATCCGTCCGCCCCGGGTCATCTGTTTGGTGAGTTCCCGCATCATATCGAACTGCTTCAAAAGACGGTTTACATCCACCACCTCCAGGCCGCAGCCCGCCGCAATGCGCTTTTTCCGGCTGGCGTTGAGCACCTGGGGATTCTCCCGCTCCAGGGGCGTCATGGAGAGAATGATGGCCTCGGTGTGAGCCATGGCCTTTTCATCAATGGAGGCGCCCTGCATCTGCTTGCCCAAGGCCCCCGGCATCATGCCCAAGAGCTGGCTCAGGTCCCCCATGTTCTTCAGCTGCTGGAGCTGGTCGTAGTAATCTTGAAGGGTGAAGCGGTTTTTCCGCAGCTTTTCCTCGATCTTGGCGGCCTGCTTTTCGTCATAAGCCTGCTCCGCCTTTTCAATGAAGGAGAGCATATCGCCCATGCCCAAAATGCGGGAAGCCATGCGGTCCGGGTGGAAGGGCTCAATCATGTCCAGCTTTTCGCCGGTGCCCGCGAATTTGATGGGCTTGCCGGTGGCGGACCGGATGGACAGCGCCGCGCCGCCCCGGGCGTCGCCGTCCAGTTTGGTGAGGATGACGCCGTCAATGCCCAAGGCCTCGTCAAAGGCCGTGGCGGCGTTTACCGCGTCCTGGCCCGTCATGGCGTCCACCACCAGCAAGATTTCGTTGGGATGGACGGCAGCCTTCATCCGTTTCAGCTCATCCATCAACTTCTCGTCCACATGGAGCCGTCCGGCGGTGTCCAAAAACACCATGTCGCTGCCGTGGTCCCTGGCGTGGCGGATGGCGTTTTCCGCGATCTTCACAGGGTCCCCCTGGCCCTCCTCGAAAACCGGGAGGTCCATCTGTCCGCCCACCACCTTCAACTGTTCAATGGCGGCGGGGCGGTAGACGTCGCAGGCGGCAAGCAGGGGCCGCTTCTGGTACTGCCGGCGCATAAGGCTGCCCAGCTTGGCGGTGGTGGTGGTTTTGCCCGCGCCCTGGAGTCCCACCATCATCACAACCGTGGGACCGGAGTTGGCCATGGTGATCCGGGCGTTGGACCCGCCCATGAGATTTGTCAACTCCTCGTTGACAATTTTCACCACCTGCTGGGCGGGGGTAAGGCTGTCCAGCACGTCGCTGCCCACGGCCCGCTCTGTGACGGAGGCCACGAACTCCTTGACCACCTTGTAACTGACATCGGCCTCCAGCAGGGCCAGGCGGACCTCCCGCATAGCCTCCCGGACGTCGTTTTCCGTCAGGCGGCCCTTGCCCCGGAGGCGCTTGAACGCGGCGTTTAGTTTCTCGCTCAATCCTTCAAATGCCATAAGCTCATTCCTTTAAGGCGGCGGCCTCCCGGCGGATAGTATCCGCCAGCTCCGCAAGGCGCCGGTCCTCGTAATAGCGGTAATTCAGGGTGGAGATCTCCTCGGCGGCGGCGGCGATGGCGTCCACATGGGCGCTTCTTGTCATAAAGCGCTTGATGATGCCGGTTTTGTCCTCCACTTCCTGCATGGCGGCCTCGGCCCGGACGATGACGTCCCGGACGCCCTGGCGGGAGATGCCGGCGTTTTCGGCGATCTCGGCCAGAGAGAGGTCCTCATTATAATAGAGGTCAAAAAATTCCTTTTGCCGCTCAGTCAAAATCTCCCCGTAAAAGTCGAAGAGCATCGTCATACGGTAGGTCTGATTTTTCACAAAGAGGCCTCCCTTCCGCCGTGTAAAGCCACGGCGCTTTACAACGTTGCTTAGTTTACAGGAAAACCGGGGAAATGTCAAGGGGAAAATTGCCCGGACCCGGCACTTGTGTTTTCCGGTGGAAACTGCTATACTAATAAAATCCATCGGTATGCTTACTTCTTCATCAAAGAATCAAGGAGCGCGCCATGAACAACAAGAAACTCTCCCGCCTGCTGGAGCCGAATCTGCAATTTTATTTCCTGTGCCTTTTGGCCTTCACCCTGGCCGCCGTCACCGTCAGCCCTCCCTTGGCTCTGGCGGAAGGCGTGGCCACCGTGGCCCTGTACGCCTACTTCGTCCGCAGCAACAAAAAGCGCCGTCAGAGCGTGCTGCAATATATTGACAACGTCACCGGAAACGTGGACACCGCCAGCAAATCCACCCTGATCAACTCCCCCCTGCCCATCATGGTCTTCCGCCCCGACACCGGGGAGGTCATCTGGAGCAACGAGAACTTTCTCCAGCTGGCGGGGGTCCGGGAGCACCTTTTTGAGATGAAGGTGGAGGACGCCGCTCCGGAGTTCCCCGTCCAGTGGCTGCTGGAGGGGCGGCAGGAGTGCCCGGAGCGGGTCCATATGAACAGCCGCCGTTTCCGGGTTTACGGCAGCCTGGTCCGGGCCAAGGGGCGGGGCGGGGAGCAGAATCTGGTGGCCACCACCTATTGGGTGGACACCACGGAGATGGACCGCCTGCGGGAGGATTTCGACGCCACCCGGCTGGTGGTGGGCATTGTGATGGTGGATAACTATGAGGACATGATGAACGCCTGTGCCGACACCCAGCGAAGCGCCGTCCTGGCCCAGATTGACGAAAAACTCAGCAGCTGGGCCGCCGTGGGCAACGGGTTGCTCATCAAGACGGAGCGGGACCATTACCTCTTCCTCTTCGAGGAGCGGTACTACAACCACTTTGTGGAGGAGAAGTTCTCTGTCCTGGACGCCATGCGGGAGATCAAGGTGGGCGAGGGCAGCCACCCCACCCTTTCCATCGGCCTGGGCCGGGAGGCCGCCGGTATCCCTGCTCTTTATAAAAACGCCTCCCTCTCTTTGGAGATGGCCCTGAGCCGGGGAGGCGACCAGGCGGTGGTTCGGGGAAAGACGGATTTCGCCTTTTACGGCGGCCGGGCCAAGACCACGGAAAAACGCACCAAGGTCAAGTCCCGGGTCATGGCCAACGCCTTGGGAGAGCTTCTGGCAGACTCCCAAGATATCTACGTCATGGGCCACAGCTTCGCCGATATGGACGCCGTGGGCGCGGCGGCGGGCGTTTGTTGCGCCGCCCGAAAGCTGGGCCGGAGAGCCCAAATCGTCATCGACCCGGAGAAAAACGCCGCCCAGGCTGTGTTGTCCATGCTCCGCCGCCTGCCGGAATACGAGGACGTGTTCGTGAACCCGGCGGAGGCCTTTTTGAAGATGCGTCCGGGGACGCTGCTGGTGGTGGTGGACACCAACCGGCCCACCATGGTGGAAAGCCCCCAGATTTTGGAGTCCAGCAGCCGGGTGGCCGTCATCGACCACCACCGCCGGGCCTCCGAGTATATTGAAAACGCCGCCTTCAGCTTCCACGAGCCCTACGCCTCCTCCGCCTCGGAGCTGGTGACGGAGCTGTTGCAATACCTCATTGAGCCCTCCAACCTCCTCCGGGAGGAGGCGGAGGCCCTGCTTGCCGGCATTGTGCTGGACACCAAACACTTCACCCTCCGCACCGGAGGCCGGACCTTCGAGGCGGCGGCCTTCCTCCGCCGGGCGGGGGCGGACACGGCGGACGTGCAGCGGCTCTTCCAGGGGGACTTGAAGGGCATGGTCTCCAAGTACGACGTGATCCGTCAGGCGGAGCTGTACCGGCCGGACGTGGCCCTGGCCGTGGTGGGGCAGGGGGGCGTGGACCGGGTGGCTGCCGCCCAGGCCGCCGACGAGCTCCTCACTTTGCGGGGGGTGAAGGCCTCCTTTGTGGTGTACCGCAGCGGTTCGGACATTTTGATGAGCGGCCGGTCCCTGGGGGAGATCAACGTCCAGGTGATTCTGGAGGCCCTGGGCGGCGGCGGCAACTCCGCTACCGCCGGGGGGCGGATTGAAAACGGGGACATTTTGGATGTACGGGAGAAGCTGACCCAAGCCATCGACGCCTATTTTGAAAAATAGGGAGGGGACGCATGATGAAATTTTTAAAGATCTACGCGGCGTGCCTGGTGGTTTCGGAGGTGTTTCTGTTTTTCGGCGGATATATGCTGTTTGATTTCCAGGACCACCCCTTTCGCGCTTTTGCGGCCATCGCATTTGTGCTGGCGGTCCTCATCTCGGTGTGGCTGTCTCAGGAAGAACGGATAGACGCGCTGGAAAAACGAATCCAGGATTTGGCGGAACAGATTCAGTCCCCTCAAAAATAGGGCGGATCTTGCGGCAGTCTAACGCCTAAGGCGAGTTGTAAGCGGAATCTTCCAAGGCGCCCGGAAGAGACGAACCTAAGCCTATTTGGAAAAATCAGGAGGAGAGCTATGAAAAGAAAAACGGTAACACGGTTTATGAAGACCTACACAGCGTGCCTGTTTTTGCTGGGACTGCTTCTGGTGGTGTCCATGGGCTGGCCCGCCGGTATGGTGCTGCTGTTCATTTTTCAGAGGTATCCCCTCCTCTCCTGGATGTTGGCCGCATTTGTACTGGCAATCCCCGTTTCGGCCTGGATAGCATGGAAGGAGCGGCGGGGCAGGGATTCGGAAACCTGGGAAAAATTATAAAGAGCGAATAAAGTTAAAGTAAGGAGAATCACGGATGAAAGTCATTTTACAGCAGGATGTCAAGGGCCAGGGCAAGAAGGGCCAGATGGTGGAGGTCTCCGAGGGGTACGCCCGAAACTTCCTCCTGCCCCGGAAGATGGCCGTCCCCGCCACGGCGGACGCCATCAACACCATGAACCTGAAGGAAAAGGCCAAAAAGGCCGAGGAGGCCCGCCAAAAGGCCCTGGCGGAGGAGACCGCCGGAAAGCTCAAAGAGTGCATGGTGAAGCTCACCGCCCGGGCAGGCGCGGGGGGCAAGCTCTTCGGTGCCGTCACCACGAAAGAAATCTCCGAGGGGCTCCAGAAGCAGTTTGGCATTGACATCCCCAAACAAAAGCTGGTGCTGGAAGAGCCCATCAAGGCCTTTGGCAACTACGAGATCAAGGCCCGGTTGGGCTTTGAGGTGGTTGCTACGGTTTACGTATCTGTGTTTGAGGAAAAATAATACCTGCCATTCGGTGTGGAGAGGCCGGACGGTTTAAGCCGGAACGGTTTCCGGCCTCCCATTCCCGGCAGATGAAACGGGCGGTGATGTTGTGGCAAATGAAGACCTGCTGTTGCGCCAGATGCCCCACAGTTTGGAGGGGGAACAGGCGGTACTGGGGTCCATGCTCATTGATTCGGACTGTGTAAAACTGGTGATGGACAAGCTCCATCCGGGGGACTTCTACCTCCGGCAAAACCGGGAGATTTTCGAGACTATTTACAGAATGTTCTCCTACGCCCGCCCCATCGACGGCATCACCGTCTTCGAGGAGATGCACAAAGCGGGCCTCACGGACGACGCAACCCGGTCCTACCTGGCCCAGCTGATGGAAATTACCCCCACCAGCGCCAACGTCATGGAGTACGCCGCCATTGTCCGGGACAAGGCTCTGCTCCGCTCCGTCGCCCAGGCGGCGGGGGAGATTACCGCCCTGGTTCAAGAGGGCATGGGCGAGGCCGGGGAGATTCTGGAGGCGTCGGAGCAAAAGATCTACGCCATCCGCCGGGGCCAGAGCGCCCAGGAGATGGTCCCCCTGCGAAACGTCCTGCCCGACGTGCTGGACCGCCTGGGGGAAATGAGCGAACACGAAAACCACCTGCCGGGTCTTTCCACCGGCCTTTCCGCCATCGACCAGAAGATTACCGGGCTGAACAAATCGGACCTCATCCTCCTGGCGGCCCGGCCGGGTATGGGCAAGACCTCCCTGGCGCTGAATGTGGCGCTGAATGTGGCCAGAGGGGGCAAGACGGTGGCGGTGTTCTCCCTGGAGATGTCCCGGGAGCAGCTGGCCACCCGGCTCCTCTCCTCCGAGGCGCTGGTGGAAAACAACCGTCTTCGCACCGGCCTTCTCCGGGAGACGGACTGGGAGAAAATCGCCGGAGCGGCCACCGTGCTCAACCGGCTGGACATCCGCATTGACGACAACCCCCTTTTGTCCGTGGCGGACATGAACGCCAAGTGCCGCCGGTTGGACAGTCTTGCCCTGGTGGTGGTGGACTACCTTCAGCTGATGACCTCCGCCGGGGGAAGCAACCGGGGGGGAGAGAACCGCCAGCAGGTCGTCTCCGATATGTCCCGGATGCTGAAAATCATGGCCAAGGAGCTAAACGTCCCGGTGATCTGCCTGAGCCAGCTGAGCCGCGCCAACGAGAAGCGGGACGACAAGCGCCCCATGCTCTCGGACCTCCGGGAGTCCGGCGCCATTGAGCAGGATGCGGACATTGTGCTGTTTTTGTACCGGGACGATTATTACAACGAGGATTCGGAAAAGCATAATATTGCGGAATGTATTGTGGCTAAGAACCGCCACGGGGAAACCGGCAAGGTGGAGCTCCGCTGGATGCCGGAGTACACCCAGTTCTCTACCTTAGATAAGCGCTATGACGACGACGACTGAGCTTTTAAACCACGTCCCCCGGCGGCTTCTTCCAGGACGGGGAAACGCGGCGCTCTGCGCCGTTTCCGGGGGGCTGGACTCCATGTGCCTGCTTCACCTGTTGGATAGATGGTGCAGGGAGCGGGGCGGGCAACTGTCCGCCGCTCACTTCAATCACCATCTAAGAGGCGAGGCGGCGGACCGGGACGAGGCGTTTGTCCGGGAAATCTGCAAATCCTGGGACATTCCCCTGACCGTGGGCCAAGGGGACGTGGGGGAATACGCCAAGCGGAAGGGACTTTCTTTGGAGGAGGCCGCCCGGAACCTGCGGTATGCCTTCTTGCGTAGCGCCGCGTCGGAGAGGCATTGTAAATACCTTTACACCGCCCACCATGCCGACGACAACGCGGAGACCGTCCTGCTGAATCTGATTCGCGGGACGGGGCTCAAGGGTCTGGCGGGGATGGACTGGGAGCGGGACGGGCTGTGCCGCCCCCTGCTGGGGGTGACCCGGGCGGAGTTGGAGGAATACGCCGCCCAATGGGAGATTCCCCACATTGAGGATGAAACAAACTGTGACCCGGAGGCCGCCGGCCGGAATTTCCTCCGGCTCCGGGTAATTCCCCTTTTGAAAGAGCAAAATCCCCGGGTGGTGGAGCACATCTGCCGGACCGCGGCCCAGCTGCGGAAGGTGGACCGCTCTTTGGAGGAGGATGCCGCCGCCCGCTCCGCCCACGTGGAGGTGCAACAGGGCCGGGTGACCCTCTCCATGGACGCTTTGGCGGCGGCTCCGGCAGCGGTCCGGCCCCGGATGCTGTTGCGGCTTTTCGACCTTTTGGGCGTGGGGCGGAAGGACATTGGAGCTGTCCATCTGGAGGCCCTGATGGACCTGAGCCGCTCCACAGCCTGGGGCAAGGAGGGACGGCTGAGCCTGCCCCACGGCGTCACCGCCCGGTACTGCCGCCGGTGGCTGATTTTGGAGACCCGGCCCCCAATTTTGACGGAGGCGCAGCTGGTTCCGGGACGGTCTCTTTCGTGGGGGGACTACGTCTTGACCCTTCTGGACCGGCGAGAGAAGGGGGACGGAATCCCGTTCTTTTGGTCCGGACGGCCGGGGCAAAGCCCGGTGGTCACCGTGGCCCCCTGTGTGCCGGGAGAGCGTTTGACCCTGGCGGGGGCCCCGGGCAGCCGGAGCGTGAAGCGGCTGTGCCTGGACCGGAAGATCTCTCTGGCGGAGCGGGACCGTCTGCCCGCCGTGTATGTGAATGGGACCCTGGCCGCCGTGTGGCGGTTGGGCGTGGACGCGGCCTTTGCGCCGGAGGGCGGAGCGCCCTGCCGGTTTATTAAACTGGAGAAACAGAACATGGAGGAGGACAGACATGATGCGCAGTGAAATGGAGCAAGATATCCTGAAGGTGTTGGTGACAGAGGAGGAGCTGAGAGCCCGGGTGGCCGAACTGGGGGCGGAGCTCTATGAGAAGTTCCAGGGCAAAAAGCCTTTGTTCCTGGGGGTCTTAAAGGGCAGCTTTGTCTTTATGACAGACCTGGTTCGCTCCTGCCAGCTCAAAAGCGACGTGGAGTTCATCGCCGTCAGCTCCTATGGCAATTCCACGGCCTCTTCCGGCCGGGTGAAAATCAACCATGACCTTCAGCAGGACATCACCGGGCGGCACCTGATCATCGTGGAGGACATCCTGGACTCCGGCAACACCCTGGCCTTTTTGAAGGAGTACTTCCTGACCAAGGGGGCGGCCTCCATCACCATCGTCACCCTGCTGGATAAGCCCGCCCGCCGGGAAAAAGCCATCACCGCCGACCTTTCCGGCTTCACGGTGCCCGACGAGTTCGTGGTGGGCTACGGCCTGGATTACGCCCAGATGTACCGGAACATCCCCTACATCGGCGTGTTGAAACCGGAAGTCTACGCCGGAAAGTAACCCAAGCGCCGCCCCTGGGCGGTTTAAAGGAGGAATGCCGTCTTGTCCAAACAAAACCGTATGTCCAACCTCAGCTTTTTGATGCTGGGGCTGGTGATTCTGCTGTGCCTGAGCTGGATCTGGCAGTTGAACAGCCAGAGTGAACAGCTGGAGTTCTCCCGGGTGGAGCAGCTCTTCCGGCAGGAGAAGGTGGAGTCCTTTGTCATTCGGGACAACACCCTGCTCATGCGGCTTCGTGGGGAGCCGGAGGGCCGGAATACCCTGCGCTATGAGCTCTACGACTTCGCGCTGTTTTATGACACCCTGGGGCCGCTGGTGGAGGAACAGGCCGCCAAGGGGATCATCACCTCCTATGACTATCAGCAGGACCACTCCACCAACTGGCTGGAGATTTTGCTACCCGTCCTTTTGACGGCGGCTCTGGTGGGCGGCATGGGATACCTCTTCCTGCTCCGGGGCCAGGGGGGCGGCATGGGGGCGGACCGCATGGCCCGCTTCGGTTCCGCCCGGACCCGGGTCCTTTCGGAAAAGGACAAAAAGGTCCGCTTCGAGGACGTGGCCGGGGCGGAGGAGGAGAAGGAGGAGCTTCAGGAAATCGTGGAGTTCCTTCGGGACCCCCGGCGGTTCATCTCCCTGGGGGCCCGAATCCCCAAGGGCGTGCTTCTGGTCGGCCCTCCGGGCACGGGGAAAACCCTGCTTGCCAAGGCCGTGGCCGGGGAGGCCGGAGTGGGCTTTCTCTCCATCTCCGGCTCCGATTTTGTGGAGCTGTACGTGGGCGTGGGCGCCAGCCGGGTCCGGGACCTTTTTGAACAGGCGAAAAAGACCTCCCCCGCCATTGTGTTCATTGACGAAATTGACGCCGTGGGCCGCCAGCGGGGCACCGGCGTGGGCGGCGGACACGACGAGCGGGAACAGACCCTGAACCAGCTTCTGGTGGAGATGGACGGCTTCGCCGCCAACGAGGGGGTGGTGGTCCTGGCGGCCACCAACCGGGTGGACGTGCTGGACCCGGCCCTGTTGCGCCCCGGGCGGTTTGACCGCCAGATTTACGTGGGACTCCCCGACATCAAGGGCCGGGAGGATATTTTGAAAATCCACGTCAGGGGGAAACCCCTGTCCGAGGATGTGGACCTTCGGACCCTGGCCCGGGGCACCGCCGGATTTACCGGGGCGGACCTGGAGAACATGGTGAACGAGGGAGCCCTGCTGGCTGCCCGGCGGGACCGGGATTATATCACTATGGAGGATCTCCACGAGGCGGAGATCAAGGTCCTGGCGGGCCCGGAGAAGCGCAGCCGGGTGATCTCCCGGCACGAGCGGGAGCTGACCGCCTGGCACGAGGCGGGCCACGCCGTGGTGATGGAGACCTTGCCGGAACACGACCCGGTGAACCAGATCACCATTGTTCCCCGGGGGCAGGCGGGGGGCATGACCATCGCCCTGCCGGAGGAGGACCGGACCTTCCTCTCCAAGCGGTATATGGAAGACCGGATCGTGGCCCTTCTGGGGGGCCGGGTGGCGGAGAAGCTGTGCCTGGGGGACATTTCCACCGGAGCGGGCAGCGACATCCAGCGGGCAACCTCCATCGCCCGGAAAATGGTGGCGGTGTACGGCATGAGCGAAACCATCGGCTCGGTATCCTTTGAAGGCGGACACGACGAGGTCTTCATTGGCCGGACCATGAGCCAGGGCCGGAGCTATTCCGAGGCCGTGGCGGCCCAGATTGACGAGGAGGTCCGCCGGGTGGTGGACGAGGCCTACCGCCGCTGTGAGGACATCTTGACAAAGCGGCGGGACACTCTGGACGCCGTGGCGGCGTACCTCCTGGAAAACGAGACCATGGAGCGGGAGGCGTTTTTGGCGGTTTACCACGGGGAAACCCCGGAAGCCTAACGAAAGGCCGGGGGCATTTGCCCCCGGCCTTTTTGTAACATTTTTTCCAAAAGGGCCAAGCCCCCGAAAACGCTTACCCCAGAATATCCGCCGCGATGGCGTCCGCCAGAGTCTCCAGCCCCTGGCGCTGGGCCTCTCTCACGGAGGACTTCAGGCTGACGGTGCCCTCCAGCACCGTCATGTCCTTCATGGTCCCCAGAAGCTCCGTCATCTGCTTGCCGGACACAGGGGCCCAGGTGCCGTTTTCAATGAGGCCCACCGTGCGGTTGCGCAAGCCGTGGGACTTCAGGTCCCGGAGGAAGTTGTCCATGGGGGTGTAGATCTCCCCGTTGTACGTGGCGGAGGCAAAAACCAGGTGGCTGCACCGGAAGGCCTCGGCCACCAGCTCCGAGACGTGAGTGTGGGACACGTCATAGAGCCGCACATCTCTCACGCCCTTGTCCGCCAGACGGGCGGCCAGAATCTCGGCGGCGTTTTCCGTGTTGCCATAGATGGAGCCGCAGAAAATGGCGGCGGTTTTGTCCTCGGGGGTGTAGCTGCTCCAGCGCTGGTATTTCTCCACAAACCACCCGATGTCCTTTCGCCAGATGGGGCCGTGGAGGGGGCAGAGATACTGAATATCCAGCCCCGCCGCCTTTTTCAGCAGGGTCTGGACCTGGACGCCGTACTTGCCCACAATGTTGGTGTAATAGCGGCGGGCGTCGGGAAGCCACTGGGCCTCAAAGTTCACCTCGTCGGCGAAGATGTTTCCGTTTAGCGCACCGAAGGTGCCGAAGGCGTCGGCGGAGAAGAGGACCTTGTCCGTGGTGTCATACGTCACCATGACCTCCGGCCAGTGGACCATGGGGGCCATGACAAAGGTGAAGTTGTGCCGCCCGGTGGAGAGCGTGTCCCCCTCCTTCACGGTGACACAGCGGTCCGTGACGTCGGCGTCAAAAAACTGGGCGATCATGGAAATGGCCTTGGCGCTGGCCACCACCTGGGCCTCGGGATGGGTGCGGAGCACCGCCCCCAGGGTGGAACAGTGGTCCGGCTCCATGTGGTTCACCACCACATAGTTCAAAGAGCGGCCCTGAAGGGCGTGCTCCAGATTCTCATAGAAATGCGCCCCCACGGCGCTGTCCGCCGTGTCCAGCAAAACGGTTTTCTCATCCCGCACTAAGTAGGAGTTGTAGCTGACGCCTCGGGGAACAGGGAAGACATTTTCAAACAGGCTGAGCCGCCGGTCGGACCCGCCAATCATAAGCACGTCCGGCGTAATATTTCGTACACAATACATCGCGTTTCGTCTCCTTTGTAAGTGATGGTTTCGCAAAATTAATCTACCCCAAATCCCCCGGTTTGTCAAGAGTTTGACGGGCCATAAGAAGGGCGCACCTAGCGGCGCGCCCTTGTGAATTATTCCAAAAACCGCTCGGGGTCCCGCAGGGCCTCCGCCGTTTCCGCCGGAACGCTGATGGTAAAGGTCAGGAAATCCCCCAGGTCTACGTTCAGCAAAGAGGGCAGGTCCTCCAGAATCACCAGGGTCACCACGTCCTCCTTCTCCGAGACGGTGAAACGAACCAGCTCCTCGTATTTCCGGTCCTCCTCCTTCTGACCCGCCTTCAAGGTCTCCTGCTGGCAGTAGACATAGCTGTACACCGGGTCTCCGGGGTCCTCGGTCAGCCGGTCTCCCTGATGGCCGTCATCGCTGAGGAGACCGTCTATGACCTTGACCTGTTCCGGGTCCGTAACCGCTCCGACTTCGTTGTCCTTCTCGTCCAGGATTTTCCAGTAGTGGTCCTTTTCCACGCCGTTCTCGTCCCGGCCGCTCCAGGACCTTGCGGCCTCTTCCATGGCGTCCTCCCAGTCTTGCGCCCAGTCCTCCGCGGCCTCTTCCACGGAGTCCGCCCAGTCCTCCTGAAACTCCTTGTCGCTGGGAGAGGTCACAATACCGGGCATACAGCCGGACAGCAGGGACATGGACAGGGCCAGAGCGCAGAATATCACCAGTCGTTTTTTCATCATGTACTCCTTAATAGTCAAGTAGTCAAATCAGCAGATTAAATAACCCCAGGGTGATGGCGGTGGTGATCCCCGCCGCAATGACCAGCCCCAGGAAAATGGCGGGCAGGGCGTGGCGCATCCGGATGTCCAGCACCGAGGCCACCAGCGCCCCGGTCCAGGCCCCGGTCCCCGGCAGGGGAATGCCCACCAGAATCACCAGTCCCGCCAGACGGTATTTTCGCACCAGCCGCCCCTTGAGGTGGGCCCGCCGCTCCAGCCAGACGATCCTGGGGCCGAAGAACCGGGTGCCCCGGAGCCAGTTTGCCACTCTCCGCCCCAACAGGATGATCAGGGGCGCGGGGACCAGATTTCCGGCCACGGCGGCAACGCCCGCCAGGGCGGGGGGCAGTCCCGCGGCAATTCCCGCCGGAATGGCCCCCCGGAGCTCGATCACCGGGACCATGGCCACCAGGAAGGTCATCAGCAGCTCGCCGGTCATTGTCTCTAAAAAGCTCTCTGAAAATACCATAGATTCCTCCATAATGAGTTGCATTATGGAACCTAGTTTACTCCAGGTTGAGGTGCTTTTTCAAGAAGAATGTGGTGATGGCGTAAAAAATTGCGCCGTAGACGATCACACACCCAATGGCCAACAGCAAGCCCACATGAATCGCCACAGTGGGCGAGGGGTCCCAGTTGAAATAGAGGCGGTCGAACAGATCCAGATTGTTCGAAGCGATGATCAGCAGGGAGCCCGCGAACTGCAAAGCAAACTGAATCCCGAAAAACCAGACCACAGACCACAGCAGCTTGTGGTTCGCCTGACTGTGCCCCGCCGCCAGGGCGGCGTAGAACTGGAGGGAGAAGGCCACCAGGGACAAAAACATCAAAACGGCAAACTCTACCAAATAGATGGTGCCGTTAAACGCCTCGCTGACTTTCAGCTTCCGCAGCCCCTCCAGGAAATACCTGAGGAAGTCCAGAAACTCCCGCAGGAAGCCTCCCTGATAGGCCACCACCAGGCAGGCGGCAATGACGGCCAGCACTGTGGCGATGAACCACACGGAGGAGACAATGAGCTTAGACCAGATGTGCTGGTGGACGGAGGCCGGAAGGGTGAACATCAAATAGCCCTCGTCCTGGAGAAGGTTCTTGTAAAACCGCTGGATCATCAGCACAAAGGCCAGCAGACAGACTCCGGTGATGGCGATGCCGAAGGCCATGACAATCAAAACGCCCAGGGTTCTTAACAGGTCGGACCGTCCGTCCAGCATCCCCCGGCCCGCCAGGTTGGACCCAACGGCGGTCACCAGCAGGATGAGGTACATGGGCAGCATAACCCGCCCCGTGGCACGAAACTCGTGCTTCAACAATTTTCTCAGCATTTGAACACCTCCCGGAACAGCGCGTCTACGCTCATGCCCTTTTCCTCCCGGATGCCGTCCACGGTGGACTGGAGGGCTACGCGGCCCTGGCTGATAAAGATGACCTCGTCCAGCACCTTCTCCACGTCGGCGATGAGGTGGGTGGAAATCACCACCGCCGCCTCGGGGTTGTAGTTTCCGATGATGGTGGAGAGGATGTAGTCCCGGGTGGCGGGGTCCACACCGCCAATGGGCTCATCCAGAAGATACAGCTTTGCCGCCCGGCTCATGACCATGATGAGCTGCACCTTCTCCCGGGTGCCCTTGGACATCTGCTTCACGGCCTGCCGGGGCTGGATGCCCAGGTGGTCCAGCATCTCCTCCGCCGCCTCCCGGCGAAAGTCCTGGTAAAAGTCCCCGTAGAAGTCCAGCAGCTGTTTCGCGGTCATCCAGGTGGGGATGGCCATCCGCTCCGGGAGATAGCTCACAAGGCTGTGGCTCTCTCTCCCCGGCGCCGTGCCGCACACGGCGATATAGCCCCCGTCAGGGGTCAAAAGGCCGTTGGCCAGTTTAATCAGGGTGGTCTTGCCGCTGCCGTTGGGGCCCAGCAGCCCCACGATGCGGCCCGGTTCCACGGTGAGGCTCACCTCGTCCAGGGCCGTGGCCCGCCCAAACCGTTTTGTCAGACCTTTGCATTCAAGTACCGGCATGGTTCGCTTCCTCCTCTCCCAATTCCCGCGCAATCAAATCCATAATTTCCTCTTTTGGGAAACCAAGCCGGAGCATGGCCTCCAGAAATGTCTTCACGTGCCGCTGGGCAAGGCTCCGCTTTGCCGCGTTGATCATGGTGTTGTCCTCCGTCACAAATCTTCCCGCAGTCCGCTGGCTGTACACCAGTCCGTCCCGCTCCAACTCGGCCAGAGCCCTTTGCATGGTGTTGGGATTCACCCCGGCCTCCGTGGCCAGGTCCCGCACCGAGGGCAGCCGTTCCCCAGGGGGGAACGCGCCGGTGACGATGCCCACCTTTACCTGCTGGATCAGCTGGGTATAAATGGGGGCGTCGTTGGAAAACTGCCATTGCATTGTCCGCACCTCCTGTTCTTGCTTTACTGTCTTATGCAATTAATACAATAGCACATTTTCAGAAAATGTCAAGGGGGGTTGCGAAATTTTTTCTAACCGATGGGTGAAGGATCTCTGTGGAAGATCACTTGCTCTTTTTTCCTTTCCGTGTTATAATTATAATTTAATGCGGATGATTGTCCTCAGAAGTTCCCGGCCCATGAAGGTTAAAATAAGGAGGTTCCCATGTCCAAGCTCAGCAAGCAAGATCAAAAACGTGCCCGCCGGCAGGAGAAGAAGAGCTTCCGGCAAGCCATGGAAAAGGAGCTGCGAGAGCACAAAAGCTCCTTTCTTGTTTTTTATACCCTGCGCCTTTTGGTCATCGTCATCTTCGTCCGTCAAATCGTCATCGGCGGCTATGAGAGCGCCTTTTATTGCGCCCTGGCCTACCTGCTGCTCTACGTCCCCAGCTGGATTCAGGTGAAGTTTCACATCGAGCTTCCCCCGGCCCTGGAGATTACGGTGCTCTGCTTCATCTATGCGGCAGAGGTCCTGGGGGAGGTCAACGCCTTTTACGTCGTCGTTCCCCACTGGGACACCATGCTCCACACTCTCAACGGCTTCTTGGCTGCGGCGGTGGGCTTTGCCATGGTGGTGCTGCTTAACGACGACGAGCGCCTCACCTTCGACCTCTCCCCTGTCTTTTTGGCCTTGGTGGCCTTCTGCTTTTCCATGACCATCGGCGTCCTCTGGGAGTTTTTCGAGTTTGGCATGGATATGTTTTTCCACACCGATATGCAGCGGGACACTGTGGTGAACGCCATCTACTCCGCCAGCCTGGATGCTACACGCTCCAACAAGGTGGTGGCCGTCCCGGGCATTCAGGAGGTCCTGGTCAACGGCGAGAGCTTGGGTCTGGGGGGATATCTGGACATCGGCCTGATTGACACCATGAAGGACCTGTTCGTCAACTTCATCGGCGCGGTGGTCTTCTCTTTTACCGGCTTTTTCTATGCCAAGAGCAAGGGCAAAAAGCGCACCGCGGCCCAGGGCTTTGTCCCCAGCAAGAAGACGGCGGACCGGGACTACCTCAATCAGGCCCGGGAGGAGAATAAAGGCGGGCCGGAGGATTGAGGGGGTTTTCTGTTAAATTTTTGTAACCCGGTTGCATTTTCCAAATTCAGTGATATGATATGATAAATGCGTAATAAATTGAAAGCGAAGGAATTGATACCATGACGAAAATCGACATCATCTCCGGCTTCCTGGGGGCGGGCAAGACCACCCTCATCAAGAAGCTGCTGGCGGAGGCCTACCCGGGGGAGAAACTGGTCCTCATTGAAAATGAGTTCGGCGAAATCAGCATTGACGGCGGCTTCCTCAAGGAGTCCGGCGTCCAGATCTCCGAGATGTCCTCCGGCTGTATCTGCTGCTCTTTGGTGGGGGACTTCAACCAGGCCCTTAAGGACGTCGCCGCCCAGTTCCACCCGGACCGCATCCTCATTGAGCCCTCCGGCGTGGGCAAACTCTCCGACGTGATTGTGGCCGTGGAGAATACCGCCGCCGAGTCTCCGGACCTGAGGCTCAACAGCTTCGTCACCGTGGCGGACGCCTCCAAGGTGAAGGTCTACATGAAAAATTTCGGCGAGTTCTATAACAACCAAATTGAGTCCGCCGGGACCATTGTCCTCTCCCGGACCCAGAAGCTGAGCCAGGAAAAGCTGGAGGCGGCGGTCAACCTGCTGCGGGAGAAGAACCCGGAGGCCGCCATCCTCACCACTCCCTGGGACGCTCTGGACGGCAAAACCATCCTCTCCGCCATGGAAAAGGTCTCCCTGGCGGAGGAACTCCTGGCGAAAATGCGGGCGGAACACGAAGCCGAGGAGGCGGAGCACGCCCACCACTATGACCACGAGGGCCACGGGGAACATGACCACGGGACTTCCGGACATTCCCATGACCATGGGGAGCACGAGCACCACCACCATGAGCACGGGGAACACGGCCACGGAGCTTCCGGGCATTCTCATGACCACGGAGAACACGACCACCACCACGACCATGGGGGACCTGGGCACTCTCACGGTCACGAGTGCCACGACCCGGATTGCTCCTGCCATCACCACCATCACCACCACGCCGACGAGGTCTTCACCTCCTGGGGCAAAGAGACCCCCAAGGCCTTCACAAAGGCGGGCATTGAACAGATCCTCTCCGCCCTGGACTCCGGCGAGTACGGCAACATCCTCCGGGCCAAGGGCATCGTGAACGGGGAGGACGGGACCTGGATTGAATTTGACTTCGTGCCCGAAGAGCACGAGGTGCGGGCCGGCCGCCCCGATTACACCGGCCGCCTCTGCGTCATCGGAGCGGAGCTGAAGGAAGACAAGCTGGCCCTGCTCTTCGGCCTGTAAGCCGGGAAAGGAAACGCGCGTTACAATGGATATTCCCGTGTATCTGGTGGCCGGATTCCTGGACTCCGGCAAAACCAATTTTATCAACGGCGTCTTGGAGGACGGCTTCGCCCGCCAGGACAAGACCCTTCTTCTCCGCTGCGAGGAGGGGGAGGAGGAATACAACCCCAAGGCCCTGGACAACGTAACCGTAGTGGATATTGAGGACGAGGCGGATCTGACCTGTTCCCGGATGAAGGAGCTGGAGAAGAAATACCGGCCCAAGCAGGTCCTCATCGAGTACAACGGTATGTGGCAGATGGAGCGGCTATACCGGGAGGTGCTCCCCGCCAACTGGGTTCTCTATCAGATTATGACCTTTGTGGAGGCGGGAACCTTCGAACTCTACGCCAAGAACATGGGCCAGCTGATGATGGAGAAAATCACCAACGCGGACCTTTTGGTTTTCAACCGGGCCACGCCGGAGCTGCGGGAGGCCCTGCGGAAGCGGAACCTCCGGATGGTAAACCGCCGGGCGGACATCTATTTTGAAAATGTGGACGGCACCAGTGAGGACTACCTCACCGGGGATGAGTGCCCCTTCGACCTCAGCCAGATAGTGGTGGATATTCCCGACGGCGACTTTGGCGTGTGGTACGTGGACGTGATGGACCACCCGGACCGCTGGACGGGAAAAGAGGTTCACATGAAACTCCTGATGTGCCACTCCAAAAAGTACCCCGGCATCCATTGCCCGGGCCGCTTCGCCATGGTCTGCTGTGAAAACGACATCCAGTTTTTGGGGCTGGTGGCGAAGGGTATGGGTCTGAAGGACTACAAAAACCGGGACTGGGTGGAGGTCTCCGCCCGGATGGCGGTGGAAAACCACGACGCCTATCAGGGCAAGGGCCCGGTGATGCACGTCATGACCATCGCCCCCTGCCAAAAGCCCGCCCAGGACGTGGTAACATTCTGATACGTTTTGTAATAAAGCAAAAAAAGACTCCTCTCCGTTGTCGTGCGGAGAGGAGTCTTTCGTCATCATTCCAGGTCCCAGGGGAGATAAGTCCCGTAGGCGTCGCAGAGAAAGACCAGCGTTGGGTTCAAATCCTCCGGGCCCACAGGACAGGCCGTTATGAAAATACCCAGAGCGGTTCGAAGGTCCGTGTCCACCATGCTCTTCATCCGGTAGCCGGTTCCGTCGAGCTCATACCAATACGCCTCCTCCGGCAGCTCCACGCCGGAGACGATGATCACGGGCTGTTCCCGGGTGCCGAAGTTCCACTGGGCCAGTCCTCCGGTTCCCGGATCAATGCGGGACCGGCCGCCAAGGATGCGGAAGCGGTCCTGGCGTTCCAAGTCGTCTCTGTATAGTTCATCCTTCTGCCAGAAGCTCATGCACCACTCTCCTTCCCGGTCTGAGAGGAGAACGGCCATGTAATCCCCCGAGAATACCCTTTCCCGGACCTTCAAGCTCTTGGGATTGAAGCGGGTTTTCATGCCCTGCTCCTGGAAATAGTCCGCCGTGGCCTCCGCCACGTCCGCTTCCTCATAGGGGTTGACGGAGCTGGTGTAGTGGGCGTAGCGCTCCCAGCGTTCCTGTTCCGCCTGCTCCTGCTGCTGCCGGGTCTGGGCATAGGACGCGGCGGCAGCCCAGATGGCCAGCACCGTCACCGCCGCCATGGCGGCCCACGCCAGCCACTTCCAGCGATTTTCCCGTTTCATGCTCTCCATAATCTGCCCTCCCGCCGCCTTCGGCAACTCCTCCCGTGTGAGTTCCTTCCCACTCAGTAATTCGCTGACCGATAAGCCAAGAGCTTCGGAAAGAGGCTCCAGGCTGTCCAGTCCAGGCATTCCCCGTCCGGTCTCCCAGCGGCTGACGGCCTTGTCCGTCACGTGGATTTGCTCCGCCAGCTCCGCCTGACTGAGGGCCAGCTGTTTCCGCCGCTGAGCGATCAGCGCGCCCGTGGCTTTCGTGTCCAATTCCATCAACTCCTTACGGCGACAGTATGCCACAGCGGCGGAGAAATGTCACCCTATGATTCGTAGAGAAGTCAAAATTTGGAATAGTTGGGGATACCGCTCTAAATTTTTTGGGTTTTTTGAAATTTCCTCTTGAATTTTCCGAAAAAGGCTTGTATAATAAATGAGAATTTGCCGGTGTGATGGAATTGGTAGACGTGACGGACTCAAAATCCGTTGGTAGCGATACCGTGTGGGTTCGAGTCCCACCACCGGCACCAAAGTGAATTGGTTTCGCTTTTCGAACTTTTTTATCGAAAAGCGAAACCAATTATATTTAGAAAGCCTTGCGGTGCAGGTGTTTCCGCTTTTTTATGTTTGGAGCGAGATTTTCAGAAACACGCCAAATGCAAAACTAAAACTTTTGCGCCAGTCCGGTATTTAGACACCGTTTTTTCGTAAAACAGAGTTATATGTGTCTTCAAATGCCTGGGGCGTCTTATATTGCAGGGTTTGGTGGGGGCGAACCTCATTGTAGAACTGAATATACTCTGCTGTACTCCGCCGGAAGTGCTGTTCTGAGGTATAGTCTCTCCGATATGCCTCCTCCCGTTTGAAAGTAGAGAAAAACGTCTCCGCGACAGCGTTGTCCAGCGGCCTTGCCGTCGCGGAAAAGGATTGTTTCACATTGCATTGCTGCAACAGCGCGGCAAAGGTCTTTGATATATACTGACTGCCTCTGTCACTATGAAAAGTCAGATTCTTGGGGTTACCCCTTTCTTGAAAGGCCCTTTTGAACGTAGTGGTTACCAGATGAGTACTCATATGCCGTGATACCCGCCAGCCAACAATTTTTCTGGAATATAAATCGAGAATGATGCACAGATAGACCCAATATCCCCGGACCTTGAAATATGTAATGTCACTGGCCCATATCTGATTTGGACAGCTTGCTGAAAACTCTCGTTTCACCAAGTTTTCTTTTGCGTACTGCTGTCTCTTTTTATGGAGTTTTTTAGCGTCTACCCGGATACTGTACAGGTCCAGTTCCTGCATAATCGAGACAACACGATTTTTGCTGACATGGATTCCGTTCTGGGCAAGGATGGTGCGAATTTTTTCAGCGCCGAATCGTTGTTCACTGTCATCGAAGATCTGTTTGATCTTAAGCGAAAGCCGGGCTTGTTCGTCCTCATATTTACTCTTATCTGCACGGCGGAAAATATGGTTATAGAAAGTCCCTCTTGCTACACAAAGCGCACTGCATAGTTCATGAACGCTGTATTGTCCGTCTGTCTGATTATAAATCTGCTCCAATGCGGCAAGTTTCTCTTGCAGCGGAATTTTCTCCAAAAAGCCAGTGAGCCGGATAATCTGGGTTTCATGTTCCAATCTTTGCAGGCGACGAGAGATCGCGTCAAACTCGGCAGGAGTGTATGTGCGATTGGGGGCCTGAATGGAACAGTAGGTATTACGCCATTGATAGAGGGTGCTTTGGGCAACATGCAGTTCTTGACTCAGGGCTTTGATGGACTCACCTTTTTCATATCGGCGGATAGCTTTGACTTTGAATTCAGTTGGATAATTCGTTGGCATAGGATCAACCCCTTTGTGAATAATGAGCCCATTATACTACAGAATTGCCAATGCCTATCTAAAAAATCATTCTCGACTTCGCAGATAAAATGTGATATACTAATCAAGAATAGGACTATTACCTTCACAAGCGGCGAGTTCGAAAGTGGGCACTCGCTCCAAATTAGACAAAAGTCGAGTATAAATCGATATACTTGGCTTTTGTTATTTTCTGAGCAAAATCCACAAATTAGCCATTTGTACTCTGTAGAAATCGACAACTCGTCTCGAATAAATTATCCTTTATTCCTATGTTTTATCTCTCTTAGAGCGGGTATCGTTCGCATGATTTTTGATTACTACATGGCAGGAGCAAGTTTGGGAAAGGTAGTGGATATGCTCCAAGCAAAACAAATACCCTCTCCAACTGGAAAAGCAAAATGGACTCGTGCGGCGGTAGATCATTTGTTGTCCAATGACAAATACATTGCTATCATTGGATTAGAAAAGTTTCTGGACGCACAGTTCGAGAAGTCCGCTCGCTGCAACGTTGACTACGACAAGAAAGGCACGCCTAGGAAAAAACACATTACGTCTCGCCCACCATGGCTCAGCAGTAATTTTCCGCTCCTGTTTTGCTGGATATTCAAAAACCAGACTTTTTGTTACACAAAAGGGTGCAATTTTCTCTATTTTGAAATCTCCATATAGAAGGACTTGTTCCTTAAAATATACAGGAGGTTCCACATGACCGAAGAAAATTACATCTACCGCACCAGTCAATCTCTTCTTCGCAATCAATTTCCCGGCAAGGGAAAACTGCAAATCCCCATCATTCCAAAGTTTCAGGAGAAACCCGGTGATTTTGATGATCTTCTGCTGATTGGATTTGATAAAACCCATCTGGAGGATCAAAACCATCTTGACCGCATGGTACATTTCTTTCTTTACGATTACAGATTTGAACGAGTATGGAAAAACCCCGACAACGATATCGAGAAGCTATCCCGTTATCGGGCGGTATTATCGCCTGATTTCAGTATGTATTTGGAAATGGCGCCGGTCATGCAACTTTACAATGTATTTCGTAACCGATGGTGCGGCGCCTACTGGGCGTCAAAAGGGATACGAGTGATTCCCACTGTAAATTGGGATGATGAATCCACTTTTGATTTCTGTTTTGAGGGAATCGAAAAGGGTAGTGTCGTAGCCGTA
This sequence comes from uncultured Oscillibacter sp., assembly GCA_910585245.1. Classification (GTDB taxonomy): domain Bacteria; phylum Bacillota; class Clostridia; order Oscillospirales; family Oscillospiraceae; genus Oscillibacter. Next base: position 76,434 of record CAJUCO010000002.1, on the reverse strand, counting down.
TCGACCTACATGGCATCAGAGCATGGAAATCACCAAACACAAAAAGAATGGTTTTTAGCGGGTTACAATGAAATGCTCCGGCGAATTGAGCCAGAAAGAATTATCTGCTATAACACGCCTTTCCCAGAAATGCGGGGAGATATCGTATATGTAGACTATGAAAAAAGCTCTTGGAAATATATGAGTTATGAGCGGTCCTTCCACCGCGATAATTTAGACGCCTTCAAAATTGGTGGACAGCCGATAAGCCCTCATGATACAATAAAGACATTTATAGATGTTCCATCTGCAAAAGGCGGCGGCAGTGCTTATGGAGGCCCTTGGCAGCCAGCAAAGCCGGAGGATAAACGATTCCTGGGCGAGCCCGGTCAGAAAATTTCTTCCCGTGCGCCAGGTAAACACGGAGGATACGACCGTGACACAAGTATTGGTGATGATGGCAGGGCAACTGCGGAGCGACATTACACAGATCATGGATTTCCAGGGCACCACTCAGATCCGAACGACCATATGATTGACTGGTCGAATGGCTTCCCGAAACTCGGACCGCCGATCAATTATCCAGATGGGGCGCCGGAATTCAAAGTGTTCAGGGGGTGTAAACATATGAACAAAATCATAGGCATGAACAGTCCTGAAGATAACCGTTTTAAAACCATCAGCGATTTCAAATGGTGCGTAAACAGCGGCGGAGAAGTGGAGTTCGAGTGGAAGGGGGCTGTATTTGGAATTTGGCCTAAGCTGCGCAAAGCGCCAAACACTCCACTCCAAATGGTGATTTCACAGATCTATGCAGAGAATCCGGTATCCACTGAAAAATGGTGTGATACCGCCGATGAGTTGCTGGACTACGTAGTGTGTGGTGACTGCTTGTAGAGATGTCATTACTCAGGTAACCGTTATAGATCGGACGATATAAATCTGCATATGTTAAGTTGCAAGTATCTTTATACATTTTCAATTCTTTTGTTCCGCCTCTTTTGAAAATATCCGGATTGTCCGACCATTCCAAATTAGATAAAACCTGCGTTTAACGATAGTTATACGCAGGTTTTGCCTTAATCTGGTGAAAATATATCAAAATCACAGCCTTGAATTGACTATAATTACATATTGTAGGTATTAGCAAGCAGATTTAAGGAGATTAGTTCTCTCTTAAACCTGCTTTTATTTATGTTTAAGAAAGGATGACCGTTATGAAACTTCCTTGTGGCTATGTTTTAATTGGCGAGGAAATCGTCATGCACAAAGAAAAAGCGGATATCGTTCGCAACATATTTGAGATTATGGCTATGACTGAGGAAGAAATTAAGGTTCCCAATTGCCTTCCCCGGGGAAACCCGCTATAATCAAACTTACCAAAATCGACACGCGGGAGGTATGCCCCATGAAACTGGCAACGGCGGCACAAATGCAGGAATTGGACCAGAAGGCCATCCGGGCCTGGAAAATTGCATCTATGGACCTGATGGAGCGGGCGGCGGCGGCCGTGGCCCAAGTTGCTCTGGACCTCCTGCCGGAGCGGCCTTCGAAATGCCGGGCGGCGGTGTTTTGCGGCGCAGGCAACAACGGCGGGGACGGCATCGGCGCGGCCAGACTCCTCTTCCTCACCGGCGTCAAGGTCCGGGTCTTTCTGGTGGGGGACTACGACCGTCTGACCCCCGACGCCATGGAGGAGACGGGCCGCCTCAGCGAGTGCGGCGTGGAGCTGGAGGCGTTTTCCCCCGGGGACAGCGCCCAGGCCGCCTGGGTCCGGAGCTGTCACGTGCTCATCGACGCCATATTTGGCGTGGGTCTCTCCCGGGACATCGCCCCGGACTCCCAATTTGCCGCCGCCATTGATCTGATCAATGCCTGTAAGGGAAAAACCGTCGCCGCGGACATCGCCAGCGGCGTGGACGCCGCAACAGGACGGGTCCTGGGCCGTGGGGTGCGGGCGGACCAGACCGTCACCTTCACCCTCCCCAAGATCGGCCAGACTGTGGGAGAGGGGGCCCTTCTCTCCGGAAACGTCACCGTCCACGACATCGGCATTCCCGCCCCCCTGGTCCGGGAGATGGCCTGCCCCATACAGACGGTGGAGGCGGATTTTGCCGCCGCGGCCCTGCCGCCCCGGAAGCCGGACGGCCACAAGGGAAACTTTGGCAAGGTCCTGGTGGTGGGCGGGGCCGTGGGCTACACCGGCGCGCCCTATCTCACGGCCCTGGCGGCGGTGCGCTCCGGTTGCGGGCTACTATACCTGGGCGTGCCGGAGTCCATCTGGGCGGTGGAGGCGGAAAAGTGCGTCTCCGCCATGCCCTTCCCTCTTCCATCCACCCGCCGGGGCGCTCTGAGCCACCGGGCCCTCCCCGCCCTGCTGGAGCGGCTGAAAGAGTGCGATGTGCTGGCCCTGGGCCCCGGTCTTGGGCGGAGGGGGTCCACCCGGAAACTGGTTTGGGACCTCCTTCAAGAGACGGCAAAGCCCGTGGTTCTGGACGCCGACGGCATAAACGCGCTGGAAGGACATATAGATATTTTGGACAGCCGCAGGGGACGCGTCACCATACTGACCCCCCACGACGGGGAATTTGCCCGCATTAGCGGGGACTTTGAGAACCGGGTGGAGGCGGCCCGGGCCTTTGCCCGGGAGCACGGCTGCATCCTGGTTCTCAAAGGCCACCGGACCATAACCGCCGTACCGGAGGGAAACGCGCTGGTGAACACCACCGGAAGCTCCGGCCTTTCCAAGGGCGGCAGCGGCGACGTTCTCACGGGGCTCATCGCCTCCCTGCTGGCCCAGGGGGCCACTCCGGTGATGGCGGCGGCAGGCGGCGTCTGGATTCACGGCAGGGCCGGGGAGACGGCGGCGGAGACGCTGACGGAATACTGCCTGACGCCGGAGGATGTAACCGCCGCGTTTCCCAGGGTCTTTTCCCAGCTTCAAGAAAACGACAAATAGAGGAGGTTTTCCGGTGCGCCTTTGGAAGTGCGTACCAATGATAACCCTGCTTTTGCTGCTGGCGGCCTGCGGCGGCGAAGACGGCGGGGAATCCCGGACGGCGGACCTGCGGGACCGCTATCACGATATGGCAGGCTGTGCCATGGAGGCCACGGTCTCCTGCGGACAGGAGGGGCTCGTGTGGACGGCGGACCTCCGTTGCGAGTACGTCCCCGGCGGGGAGAGCGTAATTGAGGTGCGGGCCCCGGAGACCATCGCCGGGGTGCGGGCCGTCCTCAGCGAGACGGACTGGCGGCTGGAGTATGAGGACGCCAGCCTCAACGCCGGAACCCTCAGCGATGAGGAAATTAGTCCCGCCGCCTGCCTGCCCCGTCTTATGAACGCCCTTCGGGACGGCTGGCTGCTGGAGGAGAACGAGGAGGAGTGGGACGGTATTCCCTGCCTCCGGATCACCGTGGACCAGACGGGGATAAAGGACGGAAAAATCCTCTCCACTCTCTGGCTGAACCTGGAAGACGGGACCCCGGTCCGGGGGGAAATCGCCGTGGACGGAGAAATCATTTTGACAGCGGACTTTACGAGCTTTTCCTTTTATGATACAATGACAGAGGAGAGTGCCTGAGCAACACCGCCTCTCTCCGCTTTATCCCAAAGACCCGGTTTGCACCCCGCTCCGCGCGCCGGCGTTTCCCCGCCCCTTCGCCCCCCGGATAGAAGGAGACCGCACACCCCGCCCCGCCCCCGCATAGGATGACGTGGGGCGAGGACGCCGGAGTTTGCCCCTCCCGCGGCTTGGACGCAAGATTCCCGGAAGAGGCGTATAAATTCCGAAATTGCGTGGGAGAATGAGAGTGGCCTCACCGGGGAGGAAACCCCTTCCTCCCCGATGGCGGGTACTTCTTTTCGGCGGAGTGTGAACTTTGTGGATACGAGTGTCAAGCGTGGCGATATTTACTATGCCGATCTCTCCCCGGTGGTGGGCAGCGAGCAGGGCGGCGTCCGGCCTGTTCTGATCATTCAGAACGACACCGGAAACCGTTACAGTCCCACCGTGATCGCGGCGGCCATCACTTCCCAGACCGGGAAGACCCGGTTGCCCACACATATCGATCTTCCTGTGGACCAGAGCTGCGGCCTGAGCCGGGATTCCGTGGTCCTGCTGGAGCAGGTCCGGACCCTGGATAAAAAGAGGCTTCGGGAGCGCATGGGTCATGTGGAGGAGTCTGTGATGAACAAGGTGGACACGGCGATCGCAGTTAGCTTTGGGCTGCCCCACGACCAGTTGGTTTGAGGTTCCCTCCCGGCGGAGAACCCCTCTCCGCCGGGAGGGTGTACAGAGGAGGTACATATGAAAAAAGACAGATGGCTCTTGCGGGCAACCGTTTTGCTGGTTCTCAGCGCCGCGCTGATGAGCGGCGCTTCCCTGGCGGCGGAGGCGGGCACCGCCCAGGACCCGCTGGTAACCCTGAGCTATTTGAACGACACCTTTTTTAATAGTATCATGCAGCGGGTGGACCAGAAAATCGCCCAGCAGACGGGACAAGCCGGAGGCGCCTCCGGCGGCTCCAGCGCCGCCTCTTTCACGGTGGTGACCCTTTTGGAGGGGCAGACTCTCACCGGAGATATCGGCTGCGAGGTCATGCTGCGGGTGGGAAGCGCGGTGTGCGTCTCCCCTTCGGAGCCAGGACTCATCGACGAAACCACCGCCTCCACCCTTTCAAACGGCGCCTCCCTTGCGCAAAACCACCTGTACATGATGACCATTGAGGGCCGGGGCGTCCGGGCCACGGCGACTACCGTCAAGGTGCTGGTCCGGGGGAGCTATACCGTAGCCTAGGCCTTGTTTGATAAACGGCGGAAAAATATAAGCCCCTTGGGCGGTTTGATATGTTTCAAACAAGGCCCAAGCGGCATAACCAAACCCGTTTGCGCATAGGATAGCGCAAACGGGTTTTCATTTTCACGGCGGGAGGGATGATGGATATGGACAAATTCCCCTTGACGCTGGAGGGCAGGCCCACCGGAGAACTGACCACAGAGCGGGAGGGACTTTACACCTGCTTCTCCGCCCGCTGCCCCCTTCCGGAGGGACTCTGGTGCGCCTGGGCCGTGGGAGAGGGAGGGGAGCTGCGGTTGGGGGTGCTGGAGCCGGAGGGAACTCAGGGCGTCATCCAGCGCCGCTTTTCCGGAAGGCTTACCGCACCTTTGGGCCGCCTTCTCCGGGGGGAGATCCGCCCCGCCGGGGCGAAGGAGCCGGAAATCTGGGCCCCCGCCCCCTTCCCGGACCGGCTCTTCCGGGCCCCCTGGCTCCGCCAGAGGCTAAAAGACATTCAGGGCGCCCAGACCCGGCAGGGGGGAGCGCTCCGGTATCTGGCCTTGCCCTATGAAAAGGGAAAGCCCTTTCCTCTGACCACCCTCTTTTGCTTTGCCCGCCTCCGGCAAATCGGGGAGGGGACCTATGTGGTTTACGCTTTTGACGGACAGGAGCGGCCTGTTTTTTAAATTTTCCAGAAACAGGGAAAATTTTTTTGAAAAGATTTGACAAAATTCTATCAATTTTGAAACTCTCGTGATATAATACAGCCTAACGTTCCCTGGACATTCTCCAAAGCGCCTTGGGAAGTACCAAAGGTGCCCGTACGTACGGACGCGGGCCGCCGGAAAACCGGCGGAGGATCAGGAGGTCCTTTATGAAATGTCCCTATTGCGGCTTCAATGAGAGCAAGGTCATCGACTCCCGTCCGGCCGATGAAAACAACAGCATCCGCCGCCGGAGGGAGTGCCTTTCCTGCGGGCGGCGCTTCACCACCTATGAGACGGTGGAGAGCCTTCCAATGGTGGTGGTGAAAAAAGATGGCAGCCGCCAGAGCTTTGACCGGGGAAAAGTTCTGGGCGGCATGATCCGGGCCTGTGAGAAGCGGCCCGTCCCCCTGGCGAGGCTGGAGAAGGTCGCCGCGGAAATCGAGCTGGAGCTCCAGAACTCCATGGAGCGGGAAATCAGCACGGAGGCCATCGGCGAGCGGGTCATGGAGAACCTGCGGTCCATTGACCAGGTGGCCTACGTCCGCTTCGCCTCCGTTTACCGCCAGTTCAAGGACATCGACAGCTTCATGGAGGAGCTGACCAAGCTGCTGGCGGAACAAAACCAGCGGTAAACTCGAAAACGGCCCGCCGGAAAATTCCGGCGGGCCGGGATTTTCCCCCTTTGCAAAGGGCAGAATCTTTGTTATACTATTTCCCTGGATTGGAGGGCGGCTATGCTGTATCAGATTCTTGCCGTGGGCGACGTGGTGGGGGAACCGGGACTTCGCCACCTGGAGAAGGTCCTGCGGCCACTGCAAAAGTTTAAAAATATCTCCTTCACCGTGGTCAACGGGGAAAACGCCTCCGGCGTGGGACTCACCCGGGAGCAGGCGGAGCGTATCCGGGAGGCCGGGGCCGACGCGGTGACCCTGGGAAACCACGCCTTCGGCAAGGCCCAGATCGGGAGTCTCCTGGACGACGCCACTTGGCTTCTCCGCCCCGCCAACTACTCCGGCCGGGCCCCCGGGCACGGCTGCGAGATCTTTGACCTGGGGGGCGTTCGCATCCGGGTGGTGAACCTCATCGGCCGCTGCGCTCTGGCCTGGGGGGCGGACAACCCCTTTACCATGGTGGACAAGCTGTTGGACCGGGGCGAGGCGGACTTCACCCTGGTGGACTTCCACGCCGAGGCCACCAGCGAAAAGCTGGCCATGGGCTACTATCTGGACGGGCGGGTCTCCGCCCTCTGGGGCACCCACACCCACGTTCCCACTGCCGACGAGGAGGTCTTCCCCAAGGGGACGGGATATCTCACGGATCTGGGGATGACCGGCCCCATCCGGTCCGTGCTGGGCATTGAGCCCTGGCAGTCGGTGGAGGGGTTTTTGGGGGGCTTGCCGGGGCGGTACAAACACCCGGAGGGAAGCTGCAAAATGCAGGGGGCCATTTTCACCCTGGACAGCGGCACGGGGCTCTGCACCGCCGTGGAGCGCGTGGACATCCGGTAATTTGAGAAACAAAAGAGAGGTAATTTCAACCCATGTCTATTGAAAAAGTAAGGGCGTATTTCCAGCCCCTGGGCATCGCGAACCGCATCCGGGAGTTTGAAGTTTCCTCCGCCACGGTGGAGCTGGCGGCGGTGGCCGTGGGCGTGGAGGGCGCCCGGATTGCCAAAAGTCTCAGTTTTAAAGTTGGGGACAAGCCCATCATCATCGTGGTGGCGGGAGACGCAAAAATTGACAACGGAAAATACAAGGCTCAATTCCACACCAAGGCCAAAATGCTCACCCATGAGGAGGCTCACAGCCTCATCGGCCACGACGTGGGGGGCGTTTGCCCCTTTGCCCTGCCAGAGGACGTAAGCGTCTATTTGGATGTGTCCCTGCGGCGTTTTGAGACGGTCTTCCCTGCCGCCGGCAGCGATAACAGCGCCATCGAGCTTTCTTGCGCGGAGCTGGAGCGGTATGCCTCCAACTTCGTGGAGTGGGTAGACGTCTGCAAGGCGTGGCAGTAACGCCTTTGTGAAAGAAATCCTCATCAAAAGGACGTTGTCTCGCTCTGACAGGCGGGGTTTTTCCCCAGGCCAACGCGGCGGCAACCTGAAATCACTTGCGCGGGAGGAGCGATTATGCTGAAATTCATTCATGGGGCAGACTTCCATTTGGACAGCGCCTTTGCCGCCCTGCCCGCCGGACAGGCGGCGGAGCGGCGGCGGGAGAGCCGGGACCTGGTCTTTCGGCTGGCGGATTATGTGAACGCCCACGATGTGCAGCTGGTGCTGCTGGCCGGGGATCTCTTCGACAGCGCAGCCCCCTACCGGGAGACGGGAGAGGCCCTGGCGGAAGCCCTGGGGCGGATGAAGGCCCAGGTCCTCGCCGCCCCCGGGAACCACGACTGGTACGGTCCCGGCAGCCCCTGGCTGACGGTGGACTGGCCGGAAAATGTCCATATCTTCCGGGACAATGCCATGACCGCCCTGGACCTGCCGGAACTGGGGGTGACGGTCCACGGCGGGGCCTTTACCGCCCCGGAGCAAGCCTCCAGTCTTCTGGAGGGTTTCTCCGCCCCCCGGGACGGAAGGGTCCATCTGGGCCTTCTCCACGGTGAGACCGACCCGGCGGAGGCCCGGTACAACCCGCTCAGGCGGGAGGAAATCGCCGCCAGCGGCCTTGCCTACCTGGCCCTGGGCCACATCCACAAGCGGGCGCAACCCTGGACCTGTGGCGAAACCCTTTGCGCCTGGCCCGGATGCGTGGAGGGCCGGGGCTTTGACGAGCTGGGAGAGAAAGGGTTTTACGAGGGCGTGATTGACGGCGGAAAGATCTCCTTGTCCTTTATTCCCTTCGCCCGGAGGCGGTATGAGATTTTAGACGTGGACGTAACGGGCCGCTCTCCCCGGGCCGCTCTGGAGGCCGCCTTACCGGAGGATTCAAAAGATCATCTCTACCGCATCCGTCTCACCGGCGAAGCGGGCAGAGTGGACGCCAAGGCCCTGGAAACGGCGCTGTCCGGGCGGTTCTACGCCCTGGAAATCCGGGACCACACCCGCGTGGCGGAGGATGTCTGGGCCCGGGCCGGGGAGGACTCTCTCCGGGGGCTCTTTCTCCGGCGTCTTCGGGCCAGGTGGGAGGCTGCGGGGGACGAGGCGGAGCGGGAAACCGTCACGCGGGCGGTGCGCTTTGGTCTGGCGGCCCTGGACCACCGGGACTTGGGATGAGGCAGATTTTAGGGGATTTTGTGAAAAAGTGCTTGCAATCCCGGGGGGATTATGATATCCTATTCAGGCTACAAAGGGCGGTCCTCTGCCGCGGGCGGAAAAATGCGCTCAAATGCGGGCAAGAACGCCTATTATAACAGGAGGAAACATCCATGGATCTCATCAAGGAACTGAACAAAGAGGCCCTGGGCAAAGAGACGCCCAAGGTGCAAATCGGCGATACCGTCCGTGTCCACGTGAAGGTTAAAGAAGGCTCCCGGGAACGTATCCAGGTTTTCGAAGGCACCGTCATTGCCAAAAAGCACGGCGGTATCGAGGAGACCATCACTGTCCGCCGCATCTCCTATGGCGTGGGCGTGGAGAAGGTGTTCCCCGTTCACTCTCCTTCCATCGACACCATCCAGGTCGTCCGCAACGGCGCCGTCCGGCGGGCCAAGCTGTACTACCTGCGTGGCCGCGTGGGCAAGGCCGCCAAGATCAAGGAAAAGCTGTAAGCGAGCACAAAAGAGAGGCGCAAGCCTCTCTTTTCAGGCTGTCAAAAAAGTGTTTTTGCCAGCCTGAGCAAGTGTTCAAAACGTTTTGAACACTTATGATTGAAAACGAAAGGAACCCTTCCTGGGTTCCTCTCGTAACTCTCTTCCTTCCCGTCGGGGAAGTTTTTTGCGGTTTTCGACACTCCAAAAAGAGAGGCGCAAGCCTCTCTTTTTCCTCTTGCATTTTTCTCTCCCCTGTGTTATAAGTAATAGATGATACCTCATTTGCGATGAACGGGAAAATAACGATCACGCCTCGCCAAGAGAGGATGGGCCGCCGGCTGCAAGCCCGTCTGCGACGCGCCGTTTGGTTCGCCCGGGAGCCGCCGTGGAGACACGGCCGGTCCGCCCTCCGTTACCGGGGCCTTGAGTGCGCGCCCCTTGGCGCGAATTTGGGTGGTACCGCGGAAGGATTTGCCTTCCGTCCCATGGTTTGGGACGGAGGGCTCTTTTGTTTTCCCCTTCCCCGACTTTTTCAGAAAGGACCTGACTGCCATGAACTCCCTTCCCCTGGCGCTGGCGCTGTCCATAACCCTCTCGGCTTCCGCCCCCTTCTCTCCGGCCCTTGCGGCCTCCGCAGTCCCCCTTGTGGAAGAACAGCGCGTGGAATCTCCCGCCGCTCCGGAAAGCCCCATGGTCTTCCCCTCCTCCCAGGAGGGCGCGCCGGTGACCTATGCGCTCCGCCTGCCGGTGCTGATGTACCACCACGTGGTTCCCGACGGGCAGGCCTGCAACGAGATGACGGTCACCGCCGGACGGCTGGAACAGGACCTCCGGTGGCTGGCGGAAAACGGCTTTCAAACCGTTCTTCCCCGGGAGTTGGCGGCAGGCGCGCCTTTGCCGGAAAAGCCCGTCCTTCTCACCTTCGACGACGGATACCGCAGCAACTACCTCCTGGCCTATCCCCTTCTCCAAAAGTATCAGGCCAAGGCCGCCATTGCCATTATGGCCTTCATGCCCGACAACTGGGCCGAGGGCTTCCTCTCCTGGGATATGTGCCGGGAGATGACCGCCTCCGGGCTGGTGGAAATCGGGTCCCACGGCTACGCCATCCACAACCTGGACGGGCGGATGGGGAACTTCATCCCCGGCCAAGCCAACGGCGTCCAGCGGCGGGCAGGAGAGTCTGACAACGATTTTTACTGCCGGGTTTTGGAAGACCTGCGCTACAGCTATGACCGCATTGCCCTGGAGACCGGCGCCGCCCCCACGTTTTTCGCCTATCCCTTCGGCAAGACCGACCCGGACGCCGACGCGTATCTGGAAACCCGCTTTCCCCTGACGGTGGTGACGGGGCCGGGAACCCACGCCGCCGACCTCTCCGGGGGGCTCCACCAGCTGCCCCGTTTCACCGTCACCATGCAGCGCACCCTCTCCTCGCTTTTAAAAAGATAGCCAAGCAACACGGACCTCTTCGAGGTTCGCCGGAAACCGGGGCGCCGCCCTTTTCAGAGAAGGCCCCCATGCTCCCCCTCGCTATGGGCCATGGGTTTCCCCTTTCCGCCTCCCGTGTTGCCCGAAAACCCCAACGTCACCACATCCAAACAAAGGAGTACCACGATATGAAAGAACAGTTGGAAGCCATCCGCAAGGGGGCCCTGGACGCCATTGAGGCCGCCCGAGAGACCGCCGGACTGGAATCCCTCCGGGTCAAGTACCTGGGCAAGAAGGGCGAGCTCACCGCCGTCTTGAAACAGATGGGCGGCCTCGCCCCCGAGCTTCGGCCCGTGATGGGCCAGCTGGCCAACGACGTCCGGGCCAGTCTTGAAACGGCCATCGAGGCCCAGTCCCGCCTCCTCTCGCAAAAGGCCCTGGAAGCCCGTCTGGAGGCGGAAACGCTGGACGTCACCATCCCCGGCAAAAAGCCCCCCCTGGGCCACAAGCACCCCATGTATTCCGTCCTGGACGAGATGAAGGAAATCTTTTTGAACATGGGCTTTGAAATCATGGACGGCCCGGAGGTGGAGCAGGCGGACTACAACTTCACCAAGCTCAACGCTCCGGAGAACCACCCCTCCCGGGACTGGACGGATACCTTTTATCTGAAGAAAGACTCCTCCGTCCTCCTCCGCTCCCAGACCTCCCCCATGCAGATCCGGGCTATGGAGGGCTATGGCGTGCCCATCCGCATGATCTCCGCCGGACGGGTGTACCGCAAGGACGAGGTGGACGCCACCCACTCCCCCATGTTCCACCAGATCGAGGGTCTTGTGGTGGACAAGGGCATCACCATGGCGGACCTTAAAGGAACGCTAAACGCCGTCATCCGGGAAATCTACGGCCCGGAGACCCTCACCCGCTTCCGTCCCCACCACTTCCCCTTTACAGAGCCCAGCTGCGAGGTGGATATCCAGTGCTACAAATGCGGCGGCCGGGGCTGCCCCACCTGCAAGGGCGAGGGCTGGATTGAGATTCTGGGCGCGGGCATGGTCCACCCCAAAGTGCTGCGGGGCTGCGGCATCGACCCGGAGGAATACTCCGGCTTCGCCTTTGGCATGGGGCTGGAGCGGCTGGCCTTGGGCCGGTATAAAATCAGCGATATGCGTTTGATTTTTGAAAACGACATCCGCTTCCTGGAGCAGTTCTAGCAAAGCGGGAGGATTCGGCATGACGGATTATGTATCGGTTTTCACCTATAACGCTAAAGTGTCCCTTTCCTTTGCGGCCGAGGACCCCAAGGTGATGGCCCTGGGGGAAAAGCTGTATGCCCTCTGCCCGGACGCCTATATGAACGGCTACAACTGGGACGCGCTTTTCCGGTACTATTTGGAAAAACACCAGCCCGATATTCTGGAGGGCCTGGACCCGGACCCGGAGGCGGGCTCCTACTCGGCCATCTGGCCCCTCACCCCGGAAAACCAGGCCCGGGCCAAACGCTTTGAGGAAATCATCCGCTCCCTGGTGGAGCATGAGGAAGAGCTCTGCCGCCTTGTCCAGGAAGAGGGCGGCGAAATCGAGTGGGACTGACCGCTCACTTTCACAGGAAAGAGGAGTTAAGAATATGAAACTATCCCGTAAATGGTTGCAAGAATTTGTCGATTTGGGCTCGGTCAACGACCGGGACTTCGCCGAGGCCATGACCATCTCCGGGTCCAAGGTGGAGGTCACCGAAGACCTGGGAGTTGAAATTCAAAACGTTGTCGTGGGCCGCATTGAAACGATGGAGCGTCACCCCGACAGCGACCATATGTGGGTCTGCCAGATCGGTGTGGGACGGGAAGCGCCCGTCCAGATCGTTACCGGGGCCTGGAACATCCACCAGGGAGATCTGGTCCCCACGGCTCTCCACAAAGCCACTCTTCCCGGCGGCAAAAAAATTGAGAAGGGCAAGCTCCGGGGCGTGGAGTCCAACGGTATGCTCTGCTCTTTGAAGGAGCTGGGCCTGGACGAGCGGGACTTCCCCTACGCCGCCATTACCGCGGCGGCCCTTCTCAACGACTATAAGCCCATAGACCCGGAAAAGCCCTCCATCCCAGCGGACATCCAGCCGGGACACAAACTCTTTGGCCCGGTGGTGTGCGCCAAGGTGGACGGCGTCCATCCCGGAGCAGAGGGGCTGTGGCTGCTCAACCTGAGCTGGGAGACGGGTTCCGGCGCCATCACCACCCCCTGCCAGAATGTCCACCAGGGAGATCTGGTGGCCTATAACACGGCAAAGCAGGCCGTCTGCACCCTGGCGGACCTCCACGCGGAGCAGCGGGAATTTCCCCACTGCATCCCCGACGGCATCTTCATTCTCCACGAGGACTGCCAACCCGGAGACGACATCCGCCCCGTCATCGGCGCGGACGACCACGTGGTGGAGTTCGAGATCACCCCCAACCGGCCCGACTGCCTCTCAGTCATCGGCCTTGCCCGGGAGGTCTCCGCCACGTTTGACAAGCCCCTCCGGTTCCATCAGCCGGTGGTCAAAGGCGGCGCGGAAGGGGCCCTTCCGGAACTTTTGGACGTGGAGACTCCGGACACGGATCTCTGTCCCCGGTACACCGCCCGGATGGTGCGGAACGTGAAAATTGGCCCCTCTCCCAAGTGGATGCGGGAGCGGCTCCGCTCCAGCGGCGTGCGGCCGATCAACAACATTGTGGATATCACCAACTACGTCATGCTGGAATACGGCCAGCCCATGCACGCCTTTGACTACCGCTATGTCAAGGGCGGGAAAATCGTGGTTCGCCGGGCCCGGAGCGGCGAGGAGCTCACCACCCTGGACGGAAACGTCCGGAAGCTGACACCGGATATGCTGGTCATCGCCGACGACACCCGGGCCGTGGGTCTTGCGGGGGTCATGGGCGGATTGAACAGCGAGATTGTGGAGGACACCGTGGACGTGGTCTTCGAGTCCGCCAACTTCGAGGGCAGCTGCATCCGCAAAACCGCCCTGGCCCTGGGGATGCGGACGGAGGCCTCCGCCAAATTCGAAAAGGGCCTGGATATTCTCAACACCCTCCCCGCCGTAAACCGGGCTTGCGAGCTGGTGGAGCTGCTGGGAGCCGGCGAGGTGGTGGACGGCGTCATCGACATCTTGAACTACGTCCCCCAGCCCACGCTTTTGAAGGTGGAACCGGAGAAGATCAACGCCCTTCTGGGTACGGACGTTTCGGAAAATGTGATGTATACCACGCTGCAAAAGCTGGGCTTTGAGACCACCGTGGAACAGGGCACAATCGAGGTTCCCTCCTGGCGGGGCGACGTGGAGGGCATGGCGGACCTGGCCGAGGAGGTGGCCCGGTTCTACGGCTATAACAACATCCCCAGCACCCTCTCCTCCGGCTTGAACCAGCGCCGGGGCTGGAATGTTGTCCAGCAGGCGGAAAATACCGCCGGGGCCCTCTGCCGGGGGCTGGGGTACAGCGAGATCATCACCTACTCTTTCATCTCTCCCGCCTATTATGACAAGATCAACCTCCCCCCGGACTCCCCCCTCCGGAACTCTTTGAAGATTCTAAACCCCCTGGGGGAGGACACCTCCATCATGCGCACCACCACCTTGCCCTCCATGCTGGAGATTCTGGCCCGAAACTGCCACTACCGGAATAAAGCCGTTCGGCTCTATGAGCTGGGCCGGACCTATTTTGCCAAGGACGACGGCTCCGGCATGGCGGAGGAGCCCAAGGTGCTGTCCCTGGGGGCCTACGGCGGCGGCATGGACTTTTTCGAGATGAAAGGGGCTGTGGAGGCCGTGCTGGAGGGCCTGCGCATCCAAAACGTCCGCTTTGAGGCGGAAAGCGGAAATCCCTCCTATCACCCTGGCCGCTGCGCCAAGGTCTACAGCGGGGACCGCCTTCTGGGCGTGTTGGGCCAGATTCACCCCCTTGTGGCGGAGCACTACGACGCGGACTGTGAGCTCTATGCCGCCGAGCTGAGCTTCGACGCGCTCCTTGCCGGCACGGCCGGCGCCCCGGTCTATCAGCCCCTGCCCCGGTTCCCCGCCGTCACACGGGACATCGCCCTGGTCTGCGACAAGGCCGTTTCCGTAGGGAAGCTGGAGGAGTGCATCCGCCGGGGAGCCAAGGGACTTTTGAAGGCCGTCACCCTCTTTGACGTCTACACCGGCAAGGGCGTGCCCGAGGGAAAGAAGAGCGTGGCCTTTAACCTGGAGCTCCGCTCCGACGAGCGTAGCCTCACCGCTCAGGAGGCCGACGAGGATGTGAAGGGCATTTTGGAACTGCTGAAATCCGAGTTAAACGCCGTTTTGCGGTGAGCGAAAGGACCCCTCAGTAAAAATCTTTCGTAAAATTCCCGCCGAAACCCTTTACAGTCCGGGAAAAAACGAGTATACTAGAGGGGAATCAGAAAGGAAGGTGGTGTACCTATGGACGATTTCACCAGAAAGTTCAGCCTCGCCTTGGAAAAAGACGCGGAAATTCATCAGATTCTCTCCACGGTCTACAAATCCCTGGAGGAAAAGGGCTATAATCCCATCAACCAAATCGTGGGTTATATCCTGTCCGAGGACCCCACCTACATCACCAACCACAACAACGCCCGGACCCTGATCCGCAAAATCGACCGGGACGAACTGTTGCAGGTGCTGGTGCGGAAGTACTTGGGTCAGTAACAAAAAGAGTTACAATTTGTCACTAATTTCGACGCGCATCCCGTGGAACCGGGGCCGCCTTCCCCAAAGGTGGAGCCTCTGTTCCACGGGGTTTTGCAATTTTTGTCAGGTTTGCAATAATTGTCTCTTATTTTTTCGTCAAAATACCCAGGCCAGAATGTTGACAAAACGGGAAAAAGATGTTACAATTTGGTTACAAAATTTTTCAGGGAGGGTTTACATGGCTGGAAACAAGAACGGCAAAACCGAGGGCCTTGTGTACAAGGGCCATCCGCTCCGCCGGACAGGCAATCTGATCTACTACGGCACGATGGCCGAAAAATATATCATCATGATGCAGGTGCTGGACACCAAAAAGGAACAGGATCTGGAGTTGGCCTCCAAGGTCTCCATCCAGCTCCAACTTACGGACCCCGGCTTGAAGTCCCGGGACCGGGTGGTTAAAAAGAGCGAAAAGGACAGCCTTTACGCCGCAATGGACATCGCCACCGTCTGGTTGAACCGGGCTTTGGCCGGTAAGGAGAAGTAACGGGCTTTTCCAGGAGAAACCTGAAGGAATGGCGTCAGCCGCTTCACCCAAGCGTTATACAAAAGACACGAGAAAGGAAGCGTAACTCCCATGAATCGATTTGCAGGAAAGGCCGCCAGAATTCTGGCACTCTCCCTCGTCACCATGACATTTCTGGCCGTCACGGCCTTCGCCGCCGAGGGCGACCCCCTGGTAGTCGGCATCGGCAAGACCACCGGCTCCTCCCTCCGCCTCCGGTCCGATCCCTCTTTGGACGCCTCCGTCCTCACCATGTTGGACAAGGACTGGACCATTGCCGTTCTGGGCGAGGCCGACGGATGGTATCACGTGGCCCACAACGGAGACGACGGCTATGTCTCCGCCGACTTCTTCACAATGAGCGAGGATACGGAGTTTGAATACTACGGGCGGATCAATGCCCGGGGCGTCAATGTCCGGGCCGAGTCCAACATTGACAGCGAAATTGTAAATAACCTGGGCCTGGGCTCCGGCGTCACGGTCACTGGCATTGAAAACGGCTGGTACCACATTGCGGGAACCTACGGCGAGGGCTATGTCCGGAGCGACTACATCAGCCTGACCAACGAAACCCCTCTGACCCCCGGCGCCAGCGTGGGTGACAGCAGCATCGTGGACTTTGCCCGCCAGTTCCTGGGCACCCGGTATAGCTACGGCGGCGCGGCCCCCGGCGGCTTCGACTGCTCCGGTTTCACCATGTATGTGTACAAGCAGTTCGGCGTCTCCCTGCCCCACACGGCCACCGGCCAGTGGCAAAGCGGCCTGGGCACCCGGGTGTACAGCCTGGGCGAGCTTCAACCCGGCGATCTGGTCTTCTTCAACGACCCCAAGCGCAACGCCGGTAAGGCCTGCTCCCACGCGGGTATCTACATCGGCGGCGGACAGATGATTCACTCCTCCTCCTCCCGGAGCGGCGGCGTGATTTACTCCGACCTGACCGACGGCTACTACAATACATACTTCGTGGGCGGTATCCATATCTAAATCCGGGACAAGCTCAAGGCGGCGCGGTTGATACCCGCGCCGCCTTTTTGCGTCTCTCCGGCGGATTTTCAGTTCAGGGGAATCTCCGCCGCGCCCCAGCGAACGGCCACGGCCTTGCTCAGGTCGATGGGGGTCTCAAAGGGGCCGTATTCCTCGTTCCAGTTCTCGCCGCAGCTGCCTACGGTATTCTCCAGGAAAATCTCGCTGCCGTCTTCCATCACCACGGAGAGGGAAGCCCCGGGCAAAATGCCCTCTCTGGGCTCTGTCCAGCTGTGCCGGATGCGCATTCCAAGAGGCGACAGCCGCAAATACTCCATGGTCATCGTCCCGCACTCCGCGTCTTCCACGGTTACACCGGCTACATCCGGGGTACGGCTTTCAATGCCGCCGGAGTGGGTTCCGATGTTGAAGTCCCAGCCTCCGGTGAGGATGGGGGTGTAAATTTTATCCGGACTCTGAACCCAAAGGCCGGGAATGTGGAGCACCTTGTCCCTTCCGTCGCAGAGATCCACGTCTTCCATGGACCAAAGGCGTATGGCGGCGGTGAGGATGTTGTCCGCCGGGTCGTCGTTGAACCAATCGTAGTCCAGCGTGCAGAGAAGGTCCTGTCCGTCGGAACCCGTCAGAGTGACGGATTCCTCCAGGGTATCGCCAAAGAGCTGGTAATAGCCCTCGTCCCCGTTGCAGTCCGGTAAGACCGTGCCCTCCGGAGCCTTGATTTCCAACATCAAATAGTAGAAATCCTGGTCCCCGAAGGCCGCCAGAGGGGTCATGACTGTTCCGTTGGACTCCGCCGCCGGGAGATCCTGGCTCAGGGTCTCGATAATCTCCCGCTGGTTTTCGTCCAGGCGTCCGAAGAAACGCTCCCACAGAGTCCCCGCCGCCATGGCGGAGCCTGCCAGCACCACCGCCGCCAAAGCCGCCGCCACGCCCCGCTTGGCCCAGCTCATGCGGCGGCCGGGTGCGGGTCTTCCTTCCATCAGCGCCTCCGTAAGGGCCTTTCGGCCCTGGGCGGTGAAGGACAGCTGATCCAGCTCAGTTTGAAACAAACTCTTGTTCATAGGAACCTCCTAACATGATTCTCAGCTTCGCCTTGCCCCGGTAGAGCCAGGTACTGACCTGGGCGGGCCGGCAGCCCAACAGGGCGGCGATTTCCTCGACTCCGTATTCCTCGTAATAGCGCAGGTAAATGGCTTGCCGGTACTTCTCCGGCAGGGCCAGTACCGCCTCCAGCACCGGGCTCTCCTCCGCTTCCGGCATGGTGACCGCCGTCTCCGCCGCCGCCTCCAGAGAGACCCGCTTCCGGGCCCAGGCGGACTTTTTCAGGTCCTTGCAACAGTTGATGGTCACCCGCAAAACCCAAGCGCGCTGCCGCTCCGGGTCCCAGAACCGCTCCGGATGGGTCAGCAGTTTTAAAAGCGCCGTCTGGCACACGTCCTGGGCATCCTGGAGATTACCGGTCCAGGTGTAGGCCACCCGAAGGACGGTGTCCGCCCAGCGTTCCACCAACGTCTCCGCCTCCTGGCGGGAATAGGTGATCTGTTCCGTAATGATCAACTCCTTTTGAACGGCCCGTTCTGCTGATAAAACGAATGAAGGACCTTCTATCTGGCAGGTCTGGGGGAAAATTTTTTCCGCAACCGGGCCGGTTGCGGGGCGGGTTGGTGGATGCAACCGGCGCAACCTGCTATACTGAAGCCATATTCAGGACGCTTACAGGGAGGTTACACAGATGACAATCGGCGAACTCATCAAACAGGCCCGGGAAAATCTGGGCATGACACAGGAGGCGTTGGCGGAAAAACTGGAGGTCAGCCGTCAGGCCGTCAGCAAGTGGGAGCTGGGGGCCTCAGTCCCCAGCCCGGAGAACCTGACGCTTTTGGAGGAGGCGCTGGAGGTCAGCTTCCCCCCGCCGGAGGAGGCCGCCGCTCAGGCCGCCGCCCTTCCCGAACAGGGAGGCAAAGCGCCTTTTTGGAACTGGAAGCGGGTGGCGCTCCTGGTCCTGGGGGTGCTGGTGGTGTCGGCCCTGCTCTCAGCCGTGACCTTTACCGCTCTCAAAGCAGAGAGGAGCGCGGACGTGGTCCGGCCCTCGGAGCCCTATATTACCGGCGTTTACTTCTTCAACGAGGACGCCGGACAGCTCCAGCATGACCCCCAGGCCGGCGCCGGGTGGTATCTGTTTGCCCCGGGCTCCCGGGTCTATCTCCTGGTGACGTTTGAGGAGGGAAGGGAGACCACGGTCAACGCCGTCTCGTTGTTCCTGACCCCCACGGGGACGGAGACCCTGGAATACCGGGAACAGCTGGCGGTCCAGGCGGCGGGCGAGGGCCGGGACTTTGCCCTCTTCGCCTGGGACATCCCGGAGGAGTTGACGGCGCACTTGGAAATCGTGCTGGAGTGCGGCGGCGGCGCCCGGGTCACGGAGACCCGGAACGTGGCCACCCCGTACCCGGAGGCTCCGGAAAAGGCGGAAGCCCTGACGATTCCCATCGGGGCCGTAATCTTTATGGACGAGCCTTACATGGTGCTGAAGTCCTCCGGCGCTCCCGAGGAGGAGATCGTCTGGACCTCCTCAAACCCCGCCGTCGTAGAGGTCACCGACATTGGCGCCCTCTTCCCCGTCAGCCCCGGCGTGGCCACCGTCACCGCAGAGTGGAACGGCCAGACCGCAAAATGCCAGGTGGAGGTATTTACGGGAACCGAACCCACGGATGTACCCGGCGTAAGCAAAGTAGTGCGATAAAAAATCAGGGCCGTCAAGGCCCTGATTTTTGCGTCTCAACAAAGCGGTCATGAGGTTGCCGTCCCTCCGGTCCGGTTTTCCGCCGGACAGTCAGAGCGCGCGAAGGCTCTTTTTGCCTGCCTTTTCTCACGAGAAAAAGCAGGTCAACCTTCTTCCGCCAATTTCCGCCCCATGAGCACCCCCATGGCGGAGGACATCATCAGTCCTCTCGTCCAGCCGGAGGAGTCCCCCAGGCAGTGGAGGCCCTGGAGGCTGGTGTTAAAGTCTGTGTCCATCTTCACCCGGTTGGAGTAGAACTTCAACTCCGGAGAGTAGAGCAAGGTCTCATAGGAGGCAAAGCCAGGGACCACGTAATCCATGGCCTGGATGAAGTTGATGATGTTCACCATAGCCCGGTAGGGCATGGCGGCGGTGATGTCCCCCGCCACCACATCCGGCAATGTGGGGCGGATGTTGGACTGAGCCAGCTCCTTTTGCCACGTCCGCTTGCCGTCCAAAATGTCGCCGAAGCGCTGGACCAGAATCTGGCCGTTGCCCAGCATATTCGTCAGCTCGCCGACTTTTCGGGCGTAGGCGATGGGCTGGTTAAAGGGAATGCTGAAATTGTGGGAGCAGAGGATGGACAAATTTGTGTTGTCGCTTTTGAATTCTTTATAGGAGTGTCCGTTGACCACCGCCAGGTCGTTGTCGTAGTTCTCTTGGCTGACGAAGCCGCCGGGATTTTGGCAGAAGGTGCGGACCTTGTTCTTAAAGGGCTTGGGCCAGCCCACCAGCTTGGACTCGTAGAGGACCCGGTTCACCATCTCCATGACCTCGTTCCGCACCTCCACCCGGACGCCGATGTCCACGGTGCCGGGGGCGTGGGCAATGTTGTGCTCGGCGCAGAGCTTCTCCAGCCAGTCCGCCCCCCGGCGGCCGGTGGCGACGACGGTGTGTTTGGCGTAGATCTCCTGGTCTTGCCGCCGGTCGGAGACGGTGACGCCCTTACAGACGTCGTTCTCCAGAATCAGGTTCTGGCACTCCCAGCCAAAGAGGATCTCCACCCCGTTTTCCTGCAAATACCGCTCGATGCCCAGGTAAATGTCATGGGCCTTTTCCGTGCCCATGTGGCGGATGGGGCAGTCCACCAGCTTGAGGCCCGCCTGAATGGCCCGCTTGCGGATCTCCTTCCGGTCCTCCGGGTACTCCAGCCCCTCGATATGGGTGTCCGCACCGAAGTCCAGATAGATCTTGTCGGCGTAGTGAATGGTCTCCTGGGCCAGGTCCGTGCCAATCAAAGTGGGCAAGTCCCCGCCCACCTCATAACTCAAGGACAGCTTCCCGTCGGAGAAGGCCCCCGCGCCGGAGAAGCCGGTGGTAATGTGGCAATAGGGTTTGCAGTTGACACACTTGTTGGTCTGGCTTTTGGGGCAGCGGCGGTTTTCAATGCTCCGGCCCTTTTCCACCATGACGATTTTCTGCTTACTCCCCTTTTTCAGCATCTCCAGGGCAGTGAAAATACCGGCGGGGCCGGCGCCCACGATGACAACGTCTGCATTCATAGCGGCTTCTCCTTTTTATAGATTCTTTATCGTAAAATCGCTCCTACCCGGTTTCCCGCGCCGGCAGGTCTTTGGCCCGCCGGACCATGGTCCAGGGGGGCACCTGCCGGGGGAGCTTCATATGGAAGACGCTCTGGGGCGTCCGGGGCTCGAAGAGGGGCAGCCCCTCTTCGTCCGCCATCTCCGGCACAGTCACCGTGAAAGGCCGGACGTCCGGGCCCACCAGCTCCACCTGGTCCCCGGTGCGAAATTTATTTCGAAGGGATAGTGTGGCGTTCCCCTCCCCGTCGCAATCCGTGACGACGGCGGCCACCTGCCACTGGCGGACGTAGCGGGCGTCGTCGTAATACTGGCCTGGCGGACCGTAGAAAAAGCCGGTGGAATAGGGCCGGTGGCTGACGTGTTCCACTTCGTCCCGCCAAACGGGATCTATGGCCGTCCCCGCCGCCAGGGCGTCCAGACCGTGGCGGTAAGCTGCGGTGACCACGGCGGCGTAATAGGCGGACTTGGCCCTCCCCTCGATTTTAAGGCTGTCCAGAAATCGAAGATCCTCCAGATGGTCAATCATGCACATATCCCGGGAGTTGAGAATATAGGCCCCCTGGCCGTCCTCCTCAATGGGAAAAAACTCACCAGGGCGCTTTTCCTCCATCAAGGCGTACTTGTACCGGCAGGGCTGGGCGCAGGCCCCCCGGCTGGAATCCCGGCCCGTCATATAGTTGCTGAGGAGGCACCGCCCGGAGTAACTGACGCACATGGCCCCGTGGACAAAGGCCTCCAGCTCCAGGTCCGGCGGCGCCTTGTCCCGAATTCCGCGAATCTCCTCCAAACTGAGCTCCCGGGCCAGGATAACCCGGCTGGCCCCCAGCTCGTACCAGGCCCGGGCTGTCTCATAATTGGTGACTCCGGCCTGGGTGGAGACATGGCGGGCCACATGAGGGGCGTACCGCCCAGCCAGCTGGAAGGCCCCCAGGTCCGCCAAAATGACGGCGTCCACCCCGGCGGCCTCCAGGCGTTCCAGATGGGCGGGGAGGCGCTCCATTTCATCGTTCCGGGGCATGGTGTTGACGGTGCAGTGTACCCGGACGCCATGGGCATGGGCAAAGTTCACGGCCTCCGTCAGGCTCTCGGGGGAAAAGTTCCCCGCAAAGGCCCTCATACCAAAGTCCGTCCCTGCCAGATAGACGGCGTCTGCGCCGTAGAGAACGGCCATGCGGAGACGCTCCGGGTCCCCCGCCGGGGCCAGCAGCTCAGGCAAATTCGCCTTCCTGCCGGAGGAATCCATTTGCTCTGTGGCCGGGAGACTACCTGGACTTGCCCCGTGGCGGCAAAGACGTTTAGTTTCCATAGTACTCGCTGCTGTTTACAAAGTTCAGGTGCTCGTTATAGGTGGCGGAATAGTGGTGTTTGCCGTCCTTGCCCAGGGCGTAGTAATAGTAGCTTGTTTCCTCCGGCTCCAGGGCGGCCTCGATGGAGGCCAGACCGGGGTTCGCAATAGGCGTAGGCGGCAGGCCCGCGTATTTGTAAAGGTTATACGGCGTGTCCGTTTCCAGGTCCGATTGGGTGATGGCTCCCTCGTGACCCGGCAAGCCGTAAAGCAGGGCGGCGTCCACCTGTAAACGGCCGTTGGTGCCGGCCTTGTCTCCGGGGCCGTCCAGTCGGTTATAGATGACGGAGGCGATTCGGGCCTGATCCGAGCCGTCGGTTTCCTTTTCAATGAGGGAGGCAATGGTGACAATTTTCTTCAGGTCATAGCCTTTGGCCTCCGCCGCGCTTAGCAAATCGTCGTCCAATTTGCTGTTAAAATTTTTGATGAGGCGGTTTAGGGCGCTGGCAGGCTTCTCCCCCACGTAGAACTCGTAAGTGTCCGGAAAGAGGTAGCCCTCCAGGCGGCTGATGTCTTCGGACTCGTTGTCAATAAAATTGTATTCAAAATCAGCGGTCTGGGCGGCTTCGATAAGGGCCGCCTCGGTGTTGACTCCCTTTTCCGCCAGCAGGGCGAGGGTCCGGGCCACGGTGTAGCCCTCGGGGATGGTGACCTGGACGGTGTCCTTGCTCATGTTCCCCGCCACGCTCCGCATTCCCAGCACCAAAGCGTGGTAGTCCATGTCGGTATTCAGCGTGTGGGACCCCATGCCGATCTTCTCTTCCGCGCCGGTAACGCCTGCGTAAAGTTTGAAGAACCAGGGATACTCAATGAGCCCCGCCGCCTTGAGCTTACCGGCCACGGTGTCCACCGTGTCGTCGGCGGACACCTCCACCACCATCTCCACCGAGGGGGCCCCGGCCCGGTTAAACGAGCAGAAGTCGCTGAACAGCAGCCACCCCGCGCAGCCCAGCAGCGCCGAGGACAGCGCCACAAAAATCAGGTGCAGCAGGAGAAACAAAAGCGGGTGCATTCTCCGCCTTCTCCGGCGGCGCTTCCGCTGGGGGGGACGCTGGGACAGGTGAGAGGGGCCGGGTTGTTCCCGGCGAACCTGTCCGGCGTCCCAGCTGGCGGTGTCGCTGTTGTGAAATTCGGCCATGTTGAAAACCTCCTTGCGCGCGGCGCGTTCCCCCGAAAATCGCCTCTTACAAAAAGGACAGGTCAAATTTTCAGAGGGTCAGGCTCCCGGCGGAGGCCGGAAGCATAGAATATCTCAAATCCAGGGTCCTGACGCCGCCGTCCGCGGCCCCAGGTCCAAAGAAAGGTGACTGACTATGTGCTTTAACAATGGAAACGACAATGGCTGCCTGTGGATCGTACTCATCATCATCCTGTTCTGCTGCTGTGGCTGCGGCGGTGGAAACAGCTGGGGCTGGGGCGGCAACTGGGGCGGTGGCTGCAACTGCGGCGGAGGCTGCAATTGCGGCTGTGGCGGCGGATGCAACTGCGGCGGAGGCTGCGGCGGATGCAACTGTGGGTGCAACTGCGGATGCAATTGCAACGACACCTGCTGCTAATCCTCCGGCGGGACGGGGCGTCCGGCGCCCTGTCCCCCTTCCCTTGTCCAGGGAGGCAAATCCTTACGGCGCCTTCAAAAACCCTTCCCATTGGGAACCTCCCGCATCCCCGCTCTTCCCACCCCGTCCGGCGGGACGGGGCGTTTTGCCAACTTTCAGCGGGACAGGCGGCTTTGAACTGCGGCCCATACCTCCCGGTGAATCTCCTCCGGCGTCCGGGGAAATCCCCCGGCGGCGCACTCTACCCGCACCCACCCCTGGTTTCTGGCGATTTCCCCGGCGCTCTCCCGGCAGCGGCGGAGGTAGTCCCCGTCCTGCTCGTGGATGTCGGCCCGGGTGTTGGTCGCCTGCTCTCTCCGGCGCAACAGCCGGTTGGCGGCCTCGGTGGGCATATCCAGATACAACACCAGATCCGGCTCCGGCAGCCCCATACGGCGGTACTCCAGGTCAAAAAGCCAGTCCAAAAAATCCCGCCGCTGCTCCGCCCGGAGCTTGGAGGCCTGATGGACGGCGTTGGAGGTGGTATAGCGGTTGGCCACCACCACGCCGCCGGACTCATAAAACGCGCCCCAATCCTCCTTGTAGGAGGCAAACCGGTCCACGGCGAACATGACGGAAGCGGCGCAGGCATTCACATCCCCGGGACTTCCCCCCAGGGCTCCGTGAAGATACAAATTGGCGGGCTCGGCAAAGGGATTGCCGTACCTGGGAAAATCAATCTCCCGGCAGGAGATGCCCCGGGCCTCCAGACTCCGGACCAGCAGCTTTGCCTGGGTGGCCTTACCGGAGCCGTCGGTCCCCTCCAAAACGATCAGCGTTCCCTTCATGTCCGCTTTTTCTCCCTTTGCACGTGAATCAAAAACAGGGGCAGCCTCATCATCCGCCCCGCCCGCCAGGGGTTTTTGCACAGGCGGTAAAACCACTCCAAACCGTGGTCGCACCAGAATTTCGGCGCCCGCTCCGCCACACCGGCGAACACATCCAGACTTCCCCCCAGGCCGCAGAGAAGGCGTGCTCCCGTGTCCTTGCCATGCTTATTCATCCAGAGCTCCTGCTTCGGGGCCCCCAGACACACAAAAACGCAGTCCGCCCCGCTGGCTCGGATGTTTGCAACCACAGGGCCGTCTTCTTGAAAATAGCCGTCCCGGGTTCCGGCGATCTTCAATCCGGGATACTTCGCCGCCAGTTTCTCCCCGGCGGTCTCCGCCACACCGGGCTTGGCTCCCAGAAGGTAGAGGGACAAGCCCTCCTTCGCCATACGCTCCATCAGTCCGGCGGCAAATTCAATGCCAGGGACCTTTTCCTTTAAGGGCGTGCCCAGCATCCTGGCCCCCTTTACCACCCCCACGCCGTCGGGCAACACCAGATCAGCTGCGTTTACCGCCTGCCGGGCGGCCAGATTCTCCCGGCAGACCTCCACGATCTCCGGGTTCGGGGTGACCACATAGTGGGTCCCGGGGCTTTGGAGCAGCTCCATCCCCCGGTCCACCGCCTCGGCCATGGTCAGATTGTCAAAGCCGACGCCAAGCACGTTGATTCGCATACGCTCACCTCATTTGCGCAAACTGCCATCCAGACATATCATTACCATTTTATCCGCATTATAGCATAGACGGCGTCCCTTGTCCATCGAAAATGTCCCTCACGTTTTGGCCGCCTCGTTCCGCTTCCGGGGGGAGGAGGGTAACTGGGCCAGAACCACCGCCACCAGCATCAACCCGCAGCCCAGGTACTCCCGGCCCGTCATCCGGTTCCCCAGAAGCAGCGCCCCGCCAAGGACGGCAAAAACGGACTCCATGCTCATAATCAGCGACACCACCGCCGGGTTGGAACCCCTTTGGGCCAGAATTTGAAGCGTGTAGCCCACGCCGCTGGAAAACACGCCCACGTACAGCACCGGCCCAAGATAAATGGGCAGCGCCTCCAGGGACGGAGGGGTCTCCGTCATCGCCCCGCCGAGGGACAACACCGCCATAACGAAAAACTGCGCGCAGGACAGCTCCACGCCGTCCACCTTCTCGGTAAAATAGTCCACCACCAGAATGTGCGCGGTGAAGCAAAGTGCGCAAAGGCACAAATAAATATCCCCGCTGGCAATGGTAAGCTCCTCGGTGACACAGAGAAAGTACATTCCCGCCACCGCAAGCGGCATTCCGATCCACAACGACCCGGGGACTTTCTTCCCCAGGGGGATGCCCACCAGCGGCACCAGGATGATGTACAAAGACGTCAAAAAGCCCGCCTTACCGGGAAGTGTGGTTTGAATACCCCGTTGTTGAAACCAGCCGGCTAACGTCAGCACCGTGCCGCAGCTGAGTCCCCCCAGGATCAGGTCCCGGCGGGACCGGGGAACCGCCGTCCCCTTCCACCGCCGGTACAGCCCTTGAAGTACGCAAACCCCCAGCAAAAAAACAACGGCGATACTCGCTCTTAGCGTATTGAAGGTAAACGGGCTCATATGTTGCGCGGCCACGCTCTGCGCCACGATGGCGGTGCCCCAAATCATCGCCCCTAAAAGCGCCAGCATATTCTGGCGGAAATGCCGGTTTTCGTTTCGTTCCATTTTCCTTGCCCCACTTTCTGATTTGTGTTATACTCTATCTTAACGTATGAAACATCACGGTTCTCCAGAGGCGTCGCCTCCAGACCGTATGAGTTTACATTCTAGCACCGAGGTGAGAAAATGGCAAGGCTTTCCCGGCAATTCTACGCCCAGGGCACCCTGGAGGCCGCGCAAAATCTTCTGGGTAAATATCTGATTCGCCGTCTGAAGGGCGAGACTCTGGCGGGGCGCATCGTGGAAACGGAGGCCTACGTCGGCCGCTGCGACAAGGCCTGCCACGCCTATCAATACCGCCGGACGGCCCGGACCGAGACCCTGTTCGCCCCGCCGGGAACGGCCTATATCTACCTGATTTACGGTATGTATCACTGCCTGAACTTTGTCACGGAGCCGGAGGGAGAACCCGCCGCCGTGTTGCTTCGGGCCATAGAGCCCGTGGCTGGCGTGGAAACCATGGCCCGCCTCCGCTATGGGGACAAGCCCCTCACCCCTTATCGGAGGAAGAATTTTCTCAACGGACCCGGCAAGGTCTGCCGGGCCCTGGCTCTCACCAGGGCGGAAAACGGGCTGGACCTGACGGGGGACACGCTGTTTCTTTGCGACGGCCCGGAGGACGCGGGGCTGTCCCCCCACTCCGTTCCCCCAGGAGAAAGCATCGTTTCCGGCCCCCGGATCGGGGTGGATTACGCGGAGGAGGCCCGGGATTTCCCCTGGCGCTTTCGTCTGATGAAGGAGGATTGAGCCGTGCTTTTCTTTGACATGGACGGCGTTTTGACCGACTCCAACGGCATCTGGAAGAAGGTGGACCGGAC
Source organism: uncultured Oscillibacter sp. (assembly GCA_910585245.1). GTDB lineage: Bacteria > Bacillota > Clostridia > Oscillospirales > Oscillospiraceae > Oscillibacter. The sequence continues at coordinate 49,032 of CAJUCO010000002.1, read as the reverse complement.
GTTTCTGGCCCGCCGGGGAATGGCGTACACCCACGCCTATTATGAGGGTGTGGCTCACGTCCCCCTGCCCCAGGCGGCGGTGTTCACCAAAGAGTTCTGCCATCTTGGCGAGTCCTGCCAGGACATCGTCGCCGAGTGGATGGAACTGGCGGCGGACTCCTATGCCCACGTGCCGGTAAAGCCCGGTGTACGGGCCTATTTGAAGCAGTGCAAGGCGGAGGGGCGGCGGATGGCGGTGGTGACCTCCAGCGTGCCGGAGCACTGCCATATGGCCCTGGAGGCCCTGGGGCTGGAAAAATACTTCGAGCGGGTCACCTTTGCCCAGGAACTGGGGCTGGAGAAGCGAAAGCCCGACATCTGGCTGGCCGCCGCCAAGGCCGCCGGGGTCCGTCCGGAGGACTGCACCGTCTTTGACGACAGTCTGGCCGCCTGCCAGGGGGCCAGAGCCGCCAAAATGCGGGTGGTGGGAGTGTATGACGGTCTTTTCGCCCAGGATGAGGCGGAAATGCGGGGCTATTGTGACGTGTATATCAAGAGCTTTGAGGAACTGCTTCTCTTGAAAAAAGCGGAACCGGCCCAACGTCCGCGCTGATGGTCCGGCGGCTTACTGAACCGGAGTGGCAGAATCCGGTGAGAATATGAATGCCTTGACATCCGCCCTTCTTTTTGCCCGGGAGGAGGGTGAGCGGCTGGCCGGGGGAACCTTTGCCGGAGCGGAGACGGAAGATCTGGATCTCTCTGAGCTCACTTTTCAGAAGGTGGTCTTTGCCCGCTGCCGGTTTACGGGCTGCGATTTTGGCGGCGCGGCCTTTTACGGTTGCGACTTTAGAGACTGCGCCTTCTCCGGCTGCCGGTTTCCCGTCAGCTTCTGGAAAGATACCACTCTCTCCGGCTGCAAGGCCCAGGGCGGGGACTTTCGCAAGGCCCGCTTCAAAGACTGCGGTCTGGAGCGCCTCCGGCTGCGCTATGCCAATCTCACCGGGGCCCTCTGGGAGCGCTGCACCCTGGCGGACTGCGACCTGGCGGAGAGCGCCTGTCAGGAGCTGCGGGTGGTGAAAAGCTCTTTAAACGCCGTGGATTTTTCCATGGCGGACCTTTTCCGGGCAAACCTCAAAGGGGTGGACCTCTCCGGGTGCATATTGGAAGGCGTAACCCTCTCCGCCTCCTGCCAGGAGCTCCGGGGGGCAAAAATCCATGCCTCCCAGGCGGCGGTGGTGGCCCGGATTTTGGGAATCGAGATCACGGACTGAGGCCAGTTCCCATGGCTCCGGGAATCTATCCCCACAGCTGTTAAACGCCGCCTGTCCGGGTGGTTCCCCGCCCCTTTGGAGAACGAACGGAGCGGGCGGAGTTTTTTAAACGACGCGGGAGGGCCTGAACATTCGGCCCTCCCGCACTTTGCTTTTATATGGCATTTCACCATTCCGGCGGGTGGTCCCGCCCTGCCTCATCTATATACACCATCCCCGCCCGCCGCATGGCGGCTTTTTTGCCTTGCCGCAGCTCTTGCCGCGAAGCCGTCTCCGGGCTTGGGAGGACGTATCGTTTACCATTCCGGAAATCCGGACCGGCTCAGCCGAAGAAGTAACGGAACATATCGAAGGGGTCCGTGTAGTAGTTTCCGCCGTTATTCCCATTGCCGGGGGATTGCTGGACGGGCTGCTCCGGCGCCGTCTCCTCCTTGGGGGCCGCGCCCCAGGTAATCTCCACGGTAACGGTCCCGTCAGGCCGGTAGACCTCCAGAGTGGCGGTATCTCCGGCGGAATACTTCTTTTTCGCCAGATTCAGATCCTCCACCGTCTTGATGTCCGTGGAGTCCACTTTGGTGATGACGTCGCCCATTTTCAGCCCTGCCTTGGCCGCGGCGCTGTCCGGCTCCACATAGGAGATGAAGGCCCCGGAGGTGATGTCATAGTGATATTGGGCCGCCGTGCCCTCTGTCAGGCCCCAGACCGTGGCTCCCAGATAGGCGCGGTTTGTCACATATCCATTGGTCATGATATCCTTCACCATGGAGAACACGTCGTTCATGGGGATGGCGAAGCCCAGGCCCTCCACGGTGGTGCCGTTGGAGGATTGGGAGTATTTGGCGGAGACGATGCCCACCACCTCGCCGTACTGATTGAAAAGGGGCCCGCCGGAGTTTCCGGGGTTGATGGAGGTGTCCGTCTGGATCATATTAAAGGGTGTTCCGTCCACATTGATGGCCCGGTCCACACAGGAGACCATGCCGCCGCTCATAGAGAAAGTCAGCTCTCCCAGAGGGTTGCCGATGGCCAATACGTGGTCTCCCACGTTCAGCGTGGCGCTGTCCCCCAGGGTGACGGGCTGGAGGTTTTCCGCCTCCACCTTGATGACGGCGATGTCGTAGTCTTCCTCTCCGCCGATATATTGGGCTTCAAACTCGTCTCCGTTGTATAAGGTAACCGTCACCGTCTCCGCCCCCTTCACCACATGGTAGTTGGTGAGGATGTAGCCGTCTCCGCTTAACACGAAGCCGGATCCGGCGGAGGCCGTCTGCACCGGCTGCCCGTAAAAATTATATCCGGCTGTGGCGGAGGTGCGGATGGACACCACGCTGTTGACATTGGCGGCGTAGACCTCCGCGTCGCTCAGGGCCGTTTTTCCGTCCACGGTCCGGAGAGACACCTGGGTAACAGGGCGGCTGGAGACGTTGACCTCGCTTTCGTTCCCGGCGGTCCGGGAGGCGGCCCAGACCGCTCCGCCCCCCGCCGCGCCGCCCAGCAGCGCACAGCTCAACGCCAGGGCGGTGATCTTCAGGCCAAGGCGGTTTTTCTTCACAGGCTTCCCCTCCAATTCGGGCCCCTGGGGGCCGGACTGTCCCTCCGGGCGGACGGTCTCCCGCCGGTGGGGGAGTTCGCTTCCGTCTTTTCGGTAGGTATAATTGTACAGGTTGTTCTCGTCGTTATACATAAATGACTTCCTCCTTATTATGTATCCCGTTTTTTCTTTTCTTAGAAGCTAAGATATCAGGGATTCATGTCGAACGTGTGAACTGGGATTGTCTGGTTTTTGAATTTTGCTTTTTCCTCTTGGTTATGGCCTTAGTATAGACAGGCGAGCTTAAAAATTGCTGAAAGGGATTTAAAGAAATTTTGAACAGAGGCCCCGGGCCGGAAACCTGAAAGATACCCGAAAATTTTTGAACAAACTTTGAACGAACCCCGCTGCTCCTTGCGGACTCCGGCCTGCTGTGCTATCATAGAATATCATATCCTTATATTCAGGAGGTCATCTCTTATGAAGCTCAAAAAGGTCCTTCTCTGCGTTTTGGCCCTGGCGCTGCTGACGTTGCCCGTCTCCGCCCATGGCCGCCACGGCGGCGGTTGCCACGGCCAGCCCGTCCGTCCCTCCCGCCCCGCCACAGTCACCGTCTGCCAGGTGGCGGGCTGCGATCTTGCCGGACGGCACACCCACGGCGGCGTCACCTACTGCGGTTATCCCCATGAAAGCGGTATCTGTGACAACAACTGCCGCGCCCTTTGTACCCTGGAGGGATGTCCCGAAACCGGGCGGCATACCCACGGTGGCGTCACCTACTGCGGCTATGTCCACTCAAGCGGCTTTTGCGACGGCGCCTGCCGTGCCCTCTGCCCTGTGCCCAACTGCCCCATAGACGGCCCCCACGACCATGACGGCGTCACCTATTGCGGCTATCCCCATCACGACGGCTTCTGCGACGGCCACTGCCGCGCCCTTTGCACGGTGGAGGGCTGCTCCATTCAGGGGCGGCACGACCATAGCGGCGTAGCCGCCTGCGGCTATTGCCATCTGGACGGCTTTTGCGACGGGACCTGCCGGGCGCTTTGCACGGTGGAGGGCTGCACCATAGAGGGGCAACACCTTCACCGGGGAACCGCCTATTGCGGCGATTACCACCCCTCCGGCTTTTGCGAGGGAATCTGCCACGCCGCCTGAGTCTAGCGCCCCCCTTCCCGGCACAGCCTTTCCATTCATACCAGCGCGTTAAACGGGCCCGCCTTATGGCGGGTCCTCTTTTTATGCCAAAATTTTCTTCCCCGAAAACGGCGCATACTCTCCCGTTCCCGGCGCACACTAGAAAGGCGCTGACGAGGCACAACCATCTCTCCTTTCACCGTGAAAACGCGCTGGGGGGAAAGGCGGGACCGCCCCTCAGCGCCTTAAAAAATCTTCACGCGGGAGGACCGGATCATGACCAAGGACTGCACCAACGGCGGCTGCGCCTGCACACCCAACCAAAGTATCAAATGCACCGTAAACAACTGCGCCAACCACTGCCAGGACACCGGATACTGCGGCCTGAGCACCATTCAGGTGGGCACTCATGAAACCAACCCCACCATGGTGGAATGCACCGACTGCCAGAGCTTCAAGCTGAAATGAGTCCTCCCCCTCCCGGTCCTTCGGGAGGGGGTACATAAAAAGAAAGGGGGCGGCAGCATGAAGGGCAACTGGACGGCCCGGCTGGCCGGCGGAGCGGCGGGCCTTGCCAACGGATTGTTTGGCGGAGGCGGGGGCATGGTATTTCTGCCCATCCAGTCCCGCTGGGGAAACCTGAGCCAGCGAAAGCTCTACGCCACCTGCGTGGGAGTTATCTTTCCGGTGTGTCTGGTGTCGGCGGCGGTGTATATCTGGCAGGGGGGCGTATCTTTCATGGCGGCTCTTCCTTATCTGGCCGGGGGATTAATCGGCGGCTGGCTGGGCGGGAAGCTCTACGGACGGATTTCCACGAAGTTTTTAAAGTGGCTCTTCGCCGCCTTTCTCTTTTACGCGGGGGTGAAATATCTGCTGTGACGGACTGGCTCATACCCTTCCTCTGCGGCCTGGGGGCCAGCGTAATCTCCGCCTGGGGCGTGGGGGGCGGGACGCTGCTGTTGCTGGTGATGACCCTCTTTCTGGGGGTGGACCAGCGAACGGCCCAGGGGATCAACCTGCTGTTTTTTCTCCCCACCGCCGCCGGCGCCCTGCTCTGCCACGGCAAAGGCGGATATCTGGACAAGCCCACGCTGAAAGCCGCCGTCCCCACCGCCGTCCTGGCTGCGCTTCTGGGGGCCTGGATCTCCAACGCGGTGGACGTGGAGGTTTTGCGCAAGCCCTTCGGGATATATCTTCTCCTCTCCGGGGCAAGCCTGGCGTGGCCCAAAAAGAAAGACGCCTGAAACAGCGCGCCGCCCTTTTCAAAGGCGGCGCTCAGGCTGTCGAAAAAGGATTTTCGCCAGCCTAGCAAGTTTTTCAGACCTTCCAAAAGGTCTGAAAAACTTCTGATTGAAAACGAGAGAAACCCCTGATGGGTTTCTCTCGTAGCTCTTTTCCTTTCCGCTCCCTTTTAGGCCTTGTTTGAAAATTGGCGGAAAGCCCAACGGCGAGAGATTTTTTCGCCAATCAAGGCAAATTTTCGCAGGCGGGCTGACGCCCGGTAAGAAAATTTAACGCAGAGTGGCGGAAAAAGATCCGCCGTTTGGGGCGTTTCGATATTTTTCAAACAAGGCCTAGTCGCTACTTTTTTGACAAGCTCAGCGCCGCCCTTTTCAAAGGCGGCGCTTTCCCCTGTCCGGGCCTCTAGACAGCGGGCACGGAAGCTGGTATAATCATTTAACCGTTTACCTGCAATTGGGAGGAACGCTATATGAAGGCATTCATCTGGGATCTGGACGGAACCCTGCTGGACTCTTACGGCGTCATTGTCTCCAGCCTCCACCAGACGCTGGAGGAGCTGGGGGTCTCCATGGACCCCTCCGAAATCCGCCGCCGGGCCACGGCGGGCTCCGTCAGCGATGTGGTGAGCTACGCGGCGGCAAAGACCGGCAAGACCTTTCAGGAGATCAAACACCGTTATTCTGACATTAGCGGCGGCCGGTATCTGGAAATCACTGCCATGCCCCACGCCCTGGAAGCGCTGGAGGCAACCGCCGCCCTGGGAGCGGTTCACTTTGTCTACACCCACCGGGGGGCCACCACCGCCCCGGTGCTGAAAAATCTGGGCCTGGACCGCTTTTTCAGGGAGGTGGTCTCCAGCCTTAACGGCTTTCCCCGGAAGCCCGCCCCCGACGCCCTGCTCTACCTGATGAAGCAGCACGGTCTGGAGAAGGACCGGGTCTACTACGCGGGAGACCGGACGTTGGACGTGGACTGCGGGAAAAACGCCGGCGTCCAAAGCGTCCTTTACGCCCCCTCCGGAATCGGGGCGGCAGACTACGTGATCCGGGACCTGCTGGAGGTCCGGGACATCGCGACGGAATGAACAGACCGTCTCACCGGCACCCCCCTTCTAAACAACCTTCCAACACCCCTCTGAGCGCCGCCCGCGAGCGGCGCTCAGAGGGGCTTCCTATAAGTCCGCCCTCACAGCCCCAAAATTGCCGAGGCGAAACGGAAGTAAATCAGCAGGGACAGCGCGTCTACAATTGTCGTGATAAAGGGCGAGGCCATCACCGCCGGGTCAAAGCCCACCCGCTTGGCAAGCAGGGGCAAAGAGCAACCCACCAGCTTAGCACATACAACCGTGCATACCAGCGTGCCGCAGATTACCGCTGCCACAGGAGTGGTCACCATGGGATTCCCAAACAGCAGGCGGTCCACCAGCATCAACTTAGCAAAGTTCGCCACCGCCAGCGTCACACCGCAGACCACTGCTACTCGCAGCTCCTTCCAGAGGACCCGGAAGAAATCGGAGAAGGTAATTTCTCCCAGAGAAAGTCCCCGGATAACGGTAACGCTGGCCTGAGATCCACAGTTTCCGCCGCTGTCCATGAGCATGGGAATATAGGCAGTGAGTATGGTCGCCGCAGCCAAGGCGCTTTCGAAGCTGGCAATAATCTGCCCGGTGAAGGTGGCGGAAATCATCAGCAGCATCAACCAGGGGATACGGGCCTTATAGGTCTCCAGCGTGCCGGTTTTCAAATAGGGTTTATCAGAGGGCAGAATGGCGGCCATCTTTTCGATGTCCTCCGTGACCTCCTCTTGTAAAACGTCCATGGCGTCGTCCACCGTGACAATGCCCACCAGACGGTTTTCCTTGTCCACCACGGGAAGGGCCAAAAAGTCATACTTCCCCAGGGCCCGGGCCACGGCCTCCTGGTCGTCCAGGGTCCGGACCGCAATGAGGTGCCGCTCCATGATGTCGCCAATGACGTCGTCCTCCGCCGCCAGGAGGAGCGTCCGGATGGTCAAAAGGCCGATGAGGTGCCGTCTTTCGTCAATGACATAACAGATGTTAATCGTCTCTTTGTCCGGTCCCGTCCGGCGGATATGCTTCAGGGCGTCCTCCACGGTCATGTTGGCCTTCAAATCCACAAACTCCGGGGTCATGATGCTGCCCGCGGAGTCCTCGGGGTATTTCAAAATCTCGTTGATGCTCTTGCGCATCTCCGGGTTACATTGGCGCAAAATGCGCTTTACCACCCCGGCGGGCATCTCCTCCACAATGTCGGCGGCGTCGTCCAGGTACAACTCCTCCAGAACCTCTTTCAGCTCTGTGTTAGAAAAGCTGTGGATCAGCACCTTCTGGTCGTCGCTGTCCAGCTCCACAAAGACCTCCGCCGCCAGCTCTTTGGGCAGCAGCCGGAAAACCACCGGGACTTTCTCCTCCAAGTCCTGACAAAGAGCGGCGATGTCCGCCGCCTCCATAGGCTCCAGCAGGTCCCGGAGCTCAGCGTAACGTTTTCGCTCGAACAGCGCCTCAATCTTCTCCAGCAGCTCCGTCCGCCCGTCTTGCAGTTCAAACATACCGGGACCTCCTCTCCAAGTTCGAAGGCTGTTTGAAACGCGCAAAGCGCCCCGCCGGCAGGTATTTCCCCGGGGAACACCGCCCCGTCCGGCGGAAGAACTCCCCGCCGGACAGCCCGCCGTTTTTCAAACAGACCCTTGTTGGTAATAAACGCGAAACCCTCCAATCGTCCCGGGGCGGTACGACTGGAGAGTCTCCCTCTCTGACAGGCGGCGCGTCATGCCCCGCCCCTACCGTTTGAGCTTTAGCCTCACAAGGCGGTGAAATCGCGTTAGATGATACCTTGGTGTTCGATATCGCCTGTTCAAACCAGCTGGTGATGTCTCCATCACTTCGCGGCAGCGACCCATATCCTTGTGGCAGCCTTACCTACCGGACCCTATGAAGTTTTTCCATATGTTCCTATATTATGCCCATTCTCCGCCCCTGTCAAGGGCGGCAAAATGGAAAATCCGGGGCTGGAGAATTTTCCTCGACCTTTTCACAAAACCGTGGTATAATACAAGTTTGTACGACATCTCTGTGTTCGACACCGTGAAATACAGCGATCCACCTTCCGCCAAGAAAGGACGGTCATGCCATGTGGGCTGACAAAAGCGTATTTTATCAGATCTATCCCCTGGGCTTCTGCGAAGCCCCCAGAGAAAACGACGGCGTCCCCGCCAGCCGCCTGGGCAAAATCGCCGGTTGGGCCCCCCATATTCAAAAATTAGGGGCCAACGCGGTGTACCTCTCCCCCATCTTTGAAAGCGACCGCCACGGCTACGACACCCGGGACTACCGGAAAATCGACTGTCGCCTGGGAACCAACGAGGAGTTCGCCGCCGTGGTGAAAACGCTCCACGAGCACGACATCAAAGTGGTGCTGGACGGCGTGTTCAACCACGTGGGCCGGGGCTTCTGGGCCTTTAAAGACGTCCGGGAAAAGAAGTGGGACTCCCCCTACAAAGACTGGTTCCACATCAGCTTCGACGGCAACTCCAACTACAACGACGGCTTCTGGTACGAGGGCTGGGAGGGCCACTTTGAGCTGGTGAAGCTGAACCTCCGGAACCCGGCGGTGGTGGACTATCTTCTGGAGTGTGTGAAATTCTGGGTGGAAACCTTCGACATCGACGGGCTCCGGCTGGATGTGGCCTACTGCCTGGAAGCGGACTTCCTCCGCCGCCTCCGGCAATTCTCCCAGGGCTTGAAACCGGAGTTCTTCCTGGTAGGGGAAACTCTCCACGGGGATTACAACCGCTGGGTGGGAGAGGATCTGCTCCACAGCTGCACCAACTACGAATGCTACAAGGGCCTCTACTCCAGCTTAAACTCCATGAATCTCTTCGAGATTGTCCACAGCCTCAAGCGCCAGTTCGGCCCGGAGCAATGGACCCTCTACAAAGGAAAACACCTCCTCTGCTTCGCCGACAACCACGACGTCACCCGGGCCGCCAGCATCCTGACCAATCCCCGGCACCTCCCCCTGCTTCACGGTCTGGTCTTCGGTATGCCCGGTATCCCCTGCCTGTACTACGGCAGCGAGTGGGGCGCCCTGGGGGAGAAATCCCAAGGGGACGACGCCCTCCGCCCCGCCTTCGACGCGCCGGAGTGGAACGCTCTGACGGACCAGATCGCCGCCATGGCCAAGGCCCACCGGGAGAGCGACGCCCTGTGCTATGGGGATTTCAAGGACATCGTCCTCACCAACCACCAGACCATCTTCCAGCGCCGGACGGACTCGGAGCGGGTGCTGGTGGCCGTCAATGCCTCCGACGCGCCCTACACCGCCCATTTCGACGCAGGCTGCGGCCAGGCGGTGGACCTGATCACCGGAAAGCTCCACGACTTCGGCGGCGGCAGTGAGCTGCCTCCTTACAGCGTGGCCTTCTGGAAGTGCGAGCAGGTATAACGCCTCTTTCAGGGTTTTGTGACTGTTCAAACCGCCGCCAAAGGTTTCCCTTTGGCGGCGGTTTTCAGGCTGTCGAAAAAGGATTTTCGCCAGCCTGAGCAAGTGTTTCAGACCTTGCAAAAGGTCTGAAACACTTCTGATTCAAAACGAGAGAAACCCCTGATGGGTTTCTCTCGTAGCTCTTTTCCTTTCCGTTCCATTTTAAACGCCACTTTTTTGATAAGCTGCAAACCGCCGCCAAAGGTTTCCCTTTGGCGGCGGTTTTTTCCTATGTTTCGCTCCAGGTACTTCGCCGCTTTCCGGCGGAGAGAAGGGTAAACTCGTTCTTGCGAAACCGGATCAGCCCCTCCGCCTCCATGCGGCTCAACTCGTGGGACAAGGCGCTTCGGTTCACACAGAGAAAGGCCGCCAGCTCCTCTCGGGAGAAGGGAATCCGGAAGGTCTGGGTCCCCCTCCGCTCTGCTTGCATGGTGAGATACACCAGCACCCGGTCCCGGAGGCCCCGCTGGGCCAGAATCGCCAGCCGGTAGTGCTTGCGGAGGTTGCCGTCCGACAGCTCCGCCAGCAAGTTCCGCCACACTGCCAGCCGCTCCGCCTCCGGCAGCGCCCCCGGCTCCAGCAACAGCGTCCCCGAAAACTGGAGAACCTGGAGTTCCCCGGCGGCAATGGCGTAATAGGGCGAGCGGCGGCTTCGGGTGAAAATCAAATCCGTCCCCAAGGAGCAGCCGGGCCCCAGAGCGTCCATGAGGCTGTTGGTTCCGTCGGAAAAAATCTGGGAAATCTGGGTTCTCCCCCGAAGGATTACGGAAAACCAGTCCACCCGGTCCCCCGGGGCAATCAGAACCGCCTGCTTTTCAAGCGCCCATAGCTTTCCCCGGGGCAAAACATCCCGCTCCAGGGCCCTTTGCGAAAGTCCCCGGAACAGGCGGCACCGCTCTAAAACCGCCATGGCTTCTTTCATACCGCCGCCCCCTTTCCCGGAAATTATAGCAAAAAAACGTTGTTAAAACAACTTCTTTTTTCCCCGGCTTCTTTTATAATGGTTCCCATCATACCGCCGGAGGAGGAAACCCCATGTTGGACCGTCACGCCAGGAACATCACCTATCTGCGCCTCTCCGTCACGGACCTCTGCTCTCTTCGTTGCCGGTACTGTATGCCCGCCGGGGGTGTTTCCAAGAGGGGCCGGGATGAAATCTGCTCTTTGGAGGAGCTGGTGGAAATCACCCGGGCCGCCGTGGACTGCGGGGTCCGGAAGGTTCGCCTCACCGGCGGAGAACCCTTGGTCCGCCGGGGGATTTTGGAGATCTGCCGGGGCGTCGCCGCCATGAAAGAGGTGGAGGAGCTCTGCCTCACCACCAACGCTCTGGCTTTGCCCCAGCTGGCGGAGCCCCTCAAAGAGGCGGGAGTCAACCGGCTGAACGTCAGCCTGGACACCCTCCGGCCGGACCGCTACGCCTACATGACCCGGGGCGGCCGTTTAAAGGAGGTCTTCCAGGGCCTGGAGGCTGCGGCGAATGCGGGCTTCACCGGGACGAAGCTGAATGTGGTGCTGATGAAGGGTTTCAACGACGACGAGATTTCAGACTTTGTGGACATTTCCCGCCTCTATCCCCTGGAGGTCCGGTTCATCGAGCTCATGCCCATCGGAGAGGGCGCCCACGCCCAGTTCCTTCCGGCTGAAACGGTGTTGGAATCCCACCCCCAGCTCCTTCCTCTGGAGGGCTCCGGCGTGGCCCGCCGGTACCGCCTCCCCGGCGGGCGGGGCGCGGTGGGACTGATTGAGCCTATGAGCCGCTGCTTCTGCCCCCAGTGCGACCGCGTCCGGGTGACGGCGGAGGGAAAGTTGAAGCCCTGTCTCCACTCAAACCAGGAGATCCCCCTCCGGGGGCTTCACGGCGAGTCTTTGCGCCAGGCCATCCGGGAGGGAATCACCGCCAAACCGGAGCGGCACCGCATGAACGAAACCGGCCACAGCGACGCGGGCCGGAATATGCACCAGATTGGAGGCTGAACCCCATGGAGTTGACCCATATCAACCAGCAGGGACGGGCCAGGATGGTGGACGTGACGAAAAAGGACGTCACCTTCCGTCAGGCCGAGGCGGAGGGCCGGGTCCGCGTGACCCGGGAAACGCTGGAGCTCATCCGCACCGGCGGAACGCCCAAGGGGGACGTACTGGCCGTGGCTCAAGTGGCGGGGATTTTGGCCGCCAAGCGGACCCACGAGCTGATTCCCATGTGCCACCCCTTGCGGCTGACGGCGGTGGACCTCTCTTTCACTCTGGAGGAGGAGGACGTCCACATTCGCTCCAAGGTCAAGTGCAAGGGGGAAACCGGCGTGGAGATGGAGGCCCTGACGGCGGTCTCCGCCGCGGCTTTGACTATCTACGATATGTGCAAAGCGGTTCAGCGGGACATGGAAATTGCGGACATCCGCCTCTGCCGCAAGAGCGGAGGCAAAACCGGAGACTATGTAAAGGAGTGGTAAACGTGGCGGAAGTGGTATCCGTGAACATCAGCGGGCAAAAGGGCACCATCAAACGGGAAGTCCCGGAGATTCAATTGAAACTCCGCCACGGTATCCTGGGGGACGCCCATGCCGGGGACTGGCACCGGCAGATTTCCCTTTTGGCGGAGGAAAGCGTGGACAAAATGCGCTCCCTGCTGCCGGAGCTCCAGCCGGGGGCCTTCGCCGAGAATATCAACACCCGGGGGCTGGACTTAAAGTCCCTTCCCATCGGGACCCGGCTCCGGCTGGGGAAGACGGTGGTGGAGATCACCCAAATTGGCAAGCAGTGTCACAATGACTGCGAAATTAAAAAGGCCACCGGGACGTGCGTCATGCCCACCGAAGGCGTCTTCGCCGTGGTGGTGCGGGAGGGACACGTCCGAAAGGGCGACCCCATTGAAATTCTGGAGGAGGACCGCCATGAAGCTGATCCCCACTGAGAAGGCCGCCGGCCATGTTCTTTGTCACGACATGACCCAGATCATCCCCGGCCAGTACAAAGACGCCCGCTTCCGCAAGGGCCATGTGGTCCGGGAGGAGGACATCCCCGTCCTCCTCTCCATGGGCAAGGAACACCTCTACGTCTGGGAGATGACCCCCGGCATGGTCCACGAGGACGACGCCGCAAAGCGCCTCTGCGCCCTCTGCCAAAACCAGGGCATGGACCAAAGCCCCGTTAAAGAGGGCAAAATTGAGCTCACCGCCGCCCGGGACGGCCTGTTCCTGGTGGACAGCCTGCGGCTGAACGCCGTCAACGCCCTGGAGGACATCATGGTCGCCACCCGCCACGGGGGCACGGCGGTTCGAAGGGGGGACAAGCTGGCGGGAACGCGGGTCATTCCCCTGGTCATCCAGGAGGAAACGCTCCGTCAGGCGGAAGAGGCCGCCGGAAGCACGCCCCTGCTGGAACTTGTACCCTGGAAGCTGAAATCCGCCGCCATCATCGCCACCGGCAGCGAGGTGGCAAAGGGCCTTATTCAAGATGCCTTCACCCCGGTGGTGGAGAAGAAGCTGGCGGAGTTCGGCATCGAAACCCTGGTGCGCCGGACCCCCGGAGACGGCCCGGAGGCGGTGAAAGCCGCCGTACTGGAGGCCAAAGCCTCCGGCGTGGACCTGATTCTCTGCACCGGGGGCATGAGCGTGGACCCGGACGACAACACCCCCGGGGCCATCCGGCGCACCGGGGCGCACATCGTCACGTATGGGGCGCCGGTTCTGCCGGGGGCCATGTTTCTTTTGGGCTACTTCCAGGACGGAACTCCGGTCATGGGCCTTCCCGGCTGCGTCATGTACGCCAAGCGGACCATCTTTGACCTGGTGCTCCCCAAGATCGCCGCCGGAGTCCCTGTGACCAGAGCGGATATCACCCGAATGGGCGAGGGCGGACTGTGCCTGGGTTGTGAGGTCTGCACCTACCCCAACTGCGGGTTCGGAAAATAGATCCTATATACTTTTGCAAATTCTATTGAAGGGAAGGCCTCTATGAAACGACTGCTTCCCCTGTTGCTGGTTCTCCTGCTCACCGCCTGCGGCGGCTCCAGGGACGTGGAGTTGACCGTCTTTGCCGCCTCCTCCCTTCAAGAGGCGTTGACAAAGATCGGCGAGAACTACCAAGCGGAACACCCCGGCGTCACCCTGGTCTTCAACTTCGACTCCTCCGGCACCCTTAAAACACAGATTGAAGAAGGCGCGGACTGCGACATCTTCGTCTCCGCCGGACGAAAGCAAATGGATGAACTGGACGCCGCCGTGGCTCCCGCCGTCAATACCGGCGCCCCGGACGGAACCGGGGAAGCACGCCTGGATTTCATCGAGTCGAACACCCGCTTCAACCTGCTGGAAAACAACGTGGTCCTGGCTGTGCCGGAGGGAAACCCCGCCGGTATTCACAGCTTTGACGGGCTGAAAACCGCCCTGGAATTCGGGGACATCCTCCTGGCCACCGGCAACAGCGACGTACCTGTGGGCCAGTATACTCAGGAAATTTTCGCCTATTTGGGGCTGGATGAAGCGTCCCTAAACGCCGCCGGTGTTTTGACCTACGGCTCCAACGTCAAGGAGGTGGCCACCCAGGTGTCCGAGGGAACGGCGGACTGCGGCGTCGTCTACGCCACAGACGCCTTCTCCGCCGGTCTCACGGTGGTGGACACCGCCACGGCGGAGATGTGCGCTCAGGTCATCTACCCCGCCGCCGCGCTGAAAACCAGCAAAGCTCCTGAAAAGGCCCAGGCCTTTCTGGACTACCTCCGCACCTCCGAGGCCGGGGCCGTGCTGGAGGCCATGGGCTTCACGCCTTTGGCATAACCGAAACGGGAGGACCGCCATGGACTGGTTTCCCCTCTACAACTCCATCCGCATTGCCGCCGTCTCCACGGTCCTGGTCTTCTTCCTGGGGATTTTTGCCGCCCACGCAATCGCCAAGGCCCCCCGGCTGGTGAAGGGGGCGCTGGACGTGGTCCTCACCCTGCCCCTGGTGCTGCCCCCCACGGTGGTGGGCTGGCTGCTGTTGCTGGCTCTCGGCCCCCGGCGGCCCTTGGGGGCCTGGATTTTGGAGACCTTTGGACTGCGCTTGACCATGACATGGTCCTCCGCTGTTTTCGCCTCGGTGGCGGTGAGTTTTCCCCTGATGTACCGCACCGCCCGGGGGGCCTTCGAGTCCTTTGACAGCACTCTGGCCCAGGCGGGCCGGACTCTGGGGCTTGGCAATTTCTATATTTTCTGGCGCATTCAGATGCCCTGCTGCCGCCAGGGCATTCTGGCGGGGACCGTGCTGGCCTTTGCCCGGGCCCTGGGGGAGTATGGAGCCACCTCCATGGTGGCGGGCTACACCCCCGGCCGCACCGCCACGGTCTCCACCACGGTTTACCAGCTCTGGCGCACCGGACAGGATGGTCTGGCCCTCCGCTGGGTGCTGGTGAACCTGGGAATTTCCGCGGCGGTGCTGTTGGCCGTGAACCTGCTGGAGCGGAAGGAGGGGCAGCCATGGCCCTGACGGTTCAAATCCAAAAGCGTTACGGCAGCTTTTTATTGGACGTGGACTTCACGGTGGAAAACCGCCAGGTTCTGGCTCTGCTGGGGGCCTCCGGCTGTGGAAAGAGCGCGACTTTGAAGTGCGTGGCCGGGACTGAAAAACCGGACCGGGGCCGCATTACCCTAGACGGACGGGTCCTCTTCGACAGCGCCTCCCGGATCAACCTCCCCCCGCAAAATCGCCGGATGGGTTTCCTCTTTCAAAACTACGCCCTGTTCCCCCATATGACGGTGGAGGGCAACGTGGCCGTTTGTCTAAAACGCATGGAGACGTCCCGGCGGCGGGCGCGAGTCCGGAAACTTTTGTCTCTGCTCCGTTTGGAGGGTCTGGAAAGTCTCTATCCCCGGCAGCTTTCCGGCGGACAGCAGCAGCGGGTGGCCCTGGCCCGCATTTTGGCCACAGACCCTCAGGTCCTCTTGCTGGACGAGCCCTTCTCCGCTTTAGACGGTTTTTTAAAGTGGCGGCTGGAACAGGAGCTCCGGGAAATTCTGGACCGTTTCTCCGGCCCGGTGATCTGGGTCAGCCATGACCGGGGGGAGGTCTACCGAAACTGCCGCCGGGTTTGCTTGCTGGAGGGCGGAAAGTCCGCCCCGGTGGCGGACATGGCGGAGCTGATGGAAAACCCCGGCTCCGTCAGCGCCGCGCGGCTCTCCGGCTGCGAAAACTATGCCTCCGTTTGCTTTTCTCAGGGGCTGTTGAAGGTTCCGGAGTGGGGCGTGACGCTCCGCGCCGCGGCCCCCTGGCGCCCCGGGCACACCGTTTTGGGCCTTCGGGCCGCCTCCCTTCACCCGGCGAAGCCGGAGGAGTGTAACGCCTTTTCCTGCCGGGTGATCCGAGTGGTGGAGGATGTGGTTTCCATTTTCGCCGCTCTTTACCCGGACGGCGGGGACTCCCAGGCGCCGCCGCTGTGGATGGAGCTGCCGAAAAGCGTCTGGGCCGCCCTGCCGGACCGGACGAGGCTTTTAGTGGCGGTTCGCCCGGAGGATTTGATGCTTTTGAAACAGGAGGAGATTCCATGTACAAAGCCGCAGTTTTAACCGTCAGCGACCGGAGTTTTCAGGGGCAACGACCCGACGGGGCAGGGCCTCTGGTGGCCTCCCTTTTGGAAAAGGCGGGCTATCAGATTCTGGAAACCGCCGTGGTCCCCGACGAACAGCCGGACATCGAAGCCGCCCTGCTCCGCCTATCCGATCAGGTCCACGCCGCCCTGGTGGTCACCACAGGCGGTACCGGCTTCTCCCCCCGGGATGTGACCCCGGAGGCCACCCTCGCCGTCTGCCAGCGCCTGACCCCCGGCATTCCCGAGGCCATGCGGGCGGCGTCCCTGGCCATCACGCCCCGGGCCATGCTCTCCCGGGGCGCGGCGGGCATCCGGGGGGGAACCCTCATCGTCAACCTCCCCGGCAGCCCCAAGGCGGCCCGGGAAAACCTGGAAGCGATACTGTCCACGCTGGCACATGGGCTGGAGATGCTCCTGGGCGGCCCCAGTGACTGCTACGTTCTTTAAACGGCAGAGGAACCGTCGTCGGAGAGGGTCCTCTCCGAAAGTCCGGGGCATACCGAAGTAGCGGCGGCAAGCGCCTTCCCCCACTCCACCTGTGCAAAACGCACCCTCCCAATTTTTTGGGAAGGTGCGTTTGTATATACCTCATAAATGGGCGGGGCACCCATGCTCCGCGGATTCCTCCGCCTCCCGCCGGAGGGCCCGCTCAAAGATCAGTTCCCCGGTGATACTGATGGCGATTTCCTCCGGCGTCACCGCCTTGATGGCGGTGCCGATGGGAGTGTGGACCTGCCGGAGGGCTTCCTCCGGGACTCCCGCCTCCCGAAGTTTTCCGTTGACATAGGCGGTTTTCGTTCGAGACCCCATTACGCCCACATAGCGAAGAGGCCGCCGGAGGAGTTGCTCCTCCACTTCAAGGTCGTGGCGGTGCCCGCTGGTCATGACCACGGCGTAATCCTCCGCCGTCAGTTCCAGTCCGGCGGCAAAATTGGTGTAATTGCCGCACACCACCGTCTCCGCCTCCGGGAAACGCTCCGGGCTGGCGAATTCCGGCCGGTCATCGAACACCGCCACCCGGAAGCCCACGCTCCGCAACACCGGAACCAGGGCCAGGGCGCAGTGCCCGCCGCCGAAGATCACCACCCGCTCCCCCACCGGCAGGGGGAAGACCAACCGCTCCCCGTCCCAGGCGGCGGTTCCCTCCTCCAGCAGGGCCGGGGGCCTCGCCGCCGCCAGGGCCAGCCAGCCGCCCCGGTGGGTCTCCAGCCTGATCAGAACCTCCCGGGCAAATGCCCTCCAAACCTCCCCGTCACGGGAGATGAACTGGAGCAGCACCGTCTGTTCCCCGCCGCAGACGGAGTCCAGCTCTCCGCCGTGGCGGAGCTCCAGGCGGCATACGCGAGACGTTTTCTCCTGCAAGCACTCCGCCGCCAGCGCCAGCGCCTGGGCCTCGCCGGGACCGCCGCCGATGGTTCCGGCCAGGAGACCGGCCCCTCCCGCCAAGAGCTGGGACCCGGTTCCCCGGGGGGTGGACCCCTCGGCGGAAACCACCGTCACCAGCACCGCGTCCTCCCCCTGGTCCAGCAGAGCCAGCAGATTTTCAAAAACAGTGTTCATAGCGTTCCTCTCTTTTCGCCTACCGCACCGCCAAGGGCGCGGAGAGAATCTGTTCCCGGGTCAAGACCGTCCCCTCCGGCAGGTCCACCGTGATGCTGTTCCATACGATTTCCCCCTGCTTTGCGTTCACCGCGTGGTGGTTGTAGAGGACGGAAAACCGGTCCACCGCCGCCGCCGGGGCCACCCGGTCATAGACCTCCAAGGCGTGGTCCGCCATGATCTCCCGCATGGCCTCCTCCGTGGGGACAGGGTCCCCCGGTTTGCTGGAGCAGTCCACCCGGAGGCTGATATAAGGCGTCTTAACGTCTCCGGGCCGCCAGCCTGCGCGCCAGAGAACGTAGCCGGAGGGTTCTCCCTCCTTCAGCCGCCAGTCAATTCCCAGCTCCGAGCGGAGGGCCTCCTCCCGCCGTTGGTCCCGCACCAGCCAGAGGCCGTTGTCCTTGTCACAACGAAGCTCCCCATCGGTAAACTCCAAGCCGTAATCATCCCTCACCAGGTTGTACCCGGCCCAGGCGCTTTTGGCCTCCCACTCCGGATGGGCCTCGGTGGCGTAGTCCCGTATGGCGCCTGCGGCGGTCAGGTTCCCGATAACCGGAGGCCAGCCCATCCGCAAACTTCCGTAAATCAACAAAGGGGCAACAACAAACAGCACCGGGAGGAGAACCATCCAACAGGCTCTTATGTGCTTTTTCACCTCTTCTTTCTCCTTTCATGCAGCCGCCCCCCACAGGAAGGGCAGCCAGGACAAGGCGTACAGCGCATACACATGGGCGGGGTAAAAGAGGTAAAAAAACCGCTTCGGCCCCTGTCCCCGCTCTCCATTGTAGCACAGCATCAGCCCTGCCGCAAGGGCGCCGTACCACTCATAGTAAGCGGTAAACATCTGCGTCCAGTGGAAGTCCGGAAGCCGGGAGGCCATCAGACCCACATAGCCCAGATAAAAGAGCAGGGTGAACCCCGCGAATATCCCCGCCTGAATCTTCCGCCTTTTCCGGCTGAGGTACAGCAGCAGCCCCGTCAGGATGACAGGAAGGCTGGCGTCCGGGTTGCTGTTCCACATGGGGAAGAGGGTATAGCCCAGAACCGTCAGGGGAATTTGCAAGGCAGGCGTCCCCTGCATCAGCAGGGCCGCCAGAATGGGCCACGCCAGGGGAAGAACCACCGCCGCCAGCCCTGGGCCCCAGCGCTTCTCCCCCAGCCAGTCCATCCCCTGAAAGACCACCATCAAAATGGCAAAGGAGGTCATCATACCGTTCTGGGGATAGAACCCGTCGAATCGAACCGGCAGAAGGCCGCACACCCACAAAAGCAGCAGGCCGGACATCAGCAAATGGAGTAAATATACTTTTATAAAGTATTTTTTCCGGTTGTGCGTGTGGGTAAACCCCTCTACCAGACAAAAGAGGAACAGCGGCGCGGCCAGCCGTCCCGCCATGCTGAACCACTCCGGCACCCAGCCCGTGTAGGCAAACATATAGTGAATATGGTCCAAAACCATCAAAACCAGGGCAATCCATTTCAGCCCCGAGGCGCTGAGGCCCCTTGTCCGTACAAGTTCCATGAAAAGGTCTCCTCTCAAATGTATTATTTAGATGGTGTATTAATATAATAATACATACGGCAGAGCCTGTCAAGTAAAAAAACGCCCGGCCAGTTGGCCGGACGTTTCGCTTTATGGGAGGTCAAGAAATGCTGGGATTTTTGGACCGAATCACGAACAGCGCGCCGGTCATCAGCACGATGCCGATGGGCAGGCCCAGGATGCCGGGGGCTCCCGCGCTCACCAGGATGCCCGCGATGAGGTAGGTGACGCCGGACACCACCGCGCAGGTGATGGCGTAGGGCAACTGGGTGGACACATGGTTCACGTGGTCGCACTGTGCGCCGGCGGAGGCCATAATGGTGGTGTCGGAGATGGGGGAGCAGTGGTCGCCGCAGACCGCGCCGGCCATACAGGCGGAGATGCAGACGATGGCCATGGGGTTGTCCATGGAGAAGACGTTTTGCACAATGGGAATCAGGATGCCGAAGGTGCCCCAGGAGGTGCCGGTGGCGAAAGCCAGCAGGCAGCCGATGGCAAACACGATAAGGGGCAGAATCATCTGGAGACCACCGGCGGAGGACCGAACAAAGTCCCGGACGAAGAACTTCGCGCCCAGGGAGTCCGTCATGTTCTTCAGACTCCAGGCGAAGGTGAGAATCATGATGGCGGGCACCATGGCCTTGAAGCCCTCGGGGATGCAGCCCATCATCTCCTTGAAGCTCATAGAGCGGCGGATGAGGTAGTACACCAGGGTGAAGACCAGGGCAAAGGCGGAGCCCAGCATCAGTCCCACGGAGGCATCGGAGTTGGAGAAAGCGGTGATGAAGCCCTCGCCGTCAAAGAAGCCGCCAGAGTAAATCATGCCGATGACACAGCAGACGATCAAAACCACCACGGGGAGCACCAGATCCAGCACCGTGCCCTTATCCTCGGGGGCATCGTCCTCCGCCCCGGCGTAGGGGTTGGAGCCGGAGAAGAGATCGCCCTTTTCAATGGCGTTTTTCTCGTACTTCGCCATGGGACCGAATTCCGTCTTCATGAGAATCATGCCCACCATCATGACGATGGTCAGCAGGGCGTAGTAGTTATAGGGGATGGCCCGCAGGAAGAGGTTGAAGCCCTGGCCATCCTCGGCAAAGCCCGCAACCGCCGCGGCCCAGGAGCTGATGGGGGCGATGATGCACACCGGAGCGGCGGTGGCGTCGATGATATAGGCCAGCTTGGCCCGGGAGATGTTGTGTTTGTCCGTGATGGGCCGCATGACGCTGCCCACGGTGAGGCAGTTGAAATAGTCGTCAATAAAGATCAACACGCCCAAAAGCACGGAGGCCAGCTGGGCCCCCACCCGGGACTTGATGTGCTCCTTGGCCCAGCGGCCGAAGGCGGCGGAGCCCCCCGCCTTGTTCATCAGGCACACCATGGAGCCCAGAATGATCAGGAAGATCAGAATGCCCATGTTATAGGAATCGGTGACAGAGGCCACAATGCCGTCGTTAAACACGTGGAGGATGGTTGCCTCAAAGGCGAAGTTGGAGTACAGCAGGCCGCCCACCAAAATGCCCAGGAACAGGGAGGAATAGACCTCCTTGGTGATCAGAGCCAGGGCAATGGCAATGATGGGGGGCAGCAGGGACCAGAAGCTGTTGTAGAAGCTGCTGGGGGATTCCACATAACCCACGCCGCCGCAGCTTTCGCAGGTGACGGCCTCCAGGTCCTCGGACAGGACCACTCCGGCGGCGCCGCAGTCGCCGCACTCGATGTACTTGGTTCCGGCCACCTCGGTCAGGTCCTCCCCGGCGGCCAGGGCGGGGACGGTCATGGCCGCGCACAACAGCAGCATGACCGCCAGCAGCGGCAGGAACCGCTTTTTCAGGTTCTTCATAACGCTCTCTCCTAAATAAAAATAAAGTCATGACAGCTCGTCATGACTTCATCCGTACACACGAAAACGGCTGAATCCACGACAGCGCTCCATTCCCAGGGGAATGACAGTCCGCAGGATGTTATCCTGCGGCCCGGCTCCGCCTCCCGCTCAGGCCGGGATGGCGAAACCTCGGCGAAAGCCCCTTTCCCTCTCCCCGGTCCTGATCCTTGGGGAGACATACTCTTGACATTCGCGCCTCTATCATGCTGGCCCCTATTATAGTAGCCTGTCCCAAAAAGTCAACCGCCTTTTCGAAATTTTTTCCGCTTTTTCCACCCCTCTCTCTTCCGTTCCGGAAATTTCTTGCAGCAAAGTTTTCCCCTTTCCGGATGGAGCCCTCCGCTTTTGCGCAGTTTGCCCAGCCTCCGCTTCACAGCTTTGGACCCTGTCGGGCAAAACGACGATTTTTGGAAAAGCGTTTGACATGGGCCGCGGAGATGCTACAATAGGAAAATACGCGGTCCGCGTTCTATAAAAATGCAAAGCCCCAAGGAGGCGAAAAGGATGAAGTTTTCCAGCAAATGCGAGGCGTGCAGCCTCTCCCCCATTCGGAAATTCCACCCCTATGTGGTGGCGGCGGAGGCAGCCGGACGGCGCGTCCTCCATCTGAACATCGGACAGCCCGACGTGGAGACCCCCCAGGCATTCTTTGACGCCGTGCGGGGCTTCCAGAATCCCGTTTTGGCCTATGCTCCCGCCGGCGGCGTGGACATTTATTTGAAGGCCGTGGAGAACTATTACCAGAGCTTCGGCGTCACCCTGGCCCCGGACGACATTTTGGCCACTTACGGCGGCAGCGAGGCCCTCCAGCTCACCGCCGCCTGCATCCTGGACGACGGGGACGAGGTCCTCATTCCCGAGCCCTTCTACCCCAACTACGACACCTTTATCGGCGTCACCGGCGGAAAAATCGTTCCCATCCCCACCTCGGCGGAGGAGGGCTACCGCTTTGCCCGCCGGGAGAAAATCGAGCCTCTGATCACCCCCCGGACCAAGGCCATCATGATCACCAACCCCGGCAACCCCACCGGCGCGGTTCTCACCTATGAGGAACAGCGCCTACTTCTGGACATCTGCAAGGAGCACGACCTCTTCCTGGTCAGCGACGAGGTCTACCGGGAGATCATTTACTCCGGGAAGAAGCTCAGCTCCCTCCTGGAGTTCGAGGACGGGGCGGAACACGTCATTGTCACCGACTCTATCTCCAAGCGCTTCTCCTCCTGCGGCGCCCGGGTGGGCGCGCTGATCTCCCGGAACCGCCATTTCATGGGTCTTGCCATGAAGATCTGCCAGGGCCGTCTCTGCGCCGCCACCCTGGACCAGATCGGCGCCGCCGCCCTCTATCAGACCATGACGCCGGACTATCTCCGCTCCGTCCGGGACGAGTACGGCCGGCGGAAAGACGCCTTGGTTGCGGCCCTCTCCAAGCTCCCCGGCGTCACCCACAGTTCGCCGGAAGGCGCGTTCTACGTCATGGCCACCCTGCCGGTGGACGACACGGAAAAGCTCCAGTATTTCCTCCTCCAGGAGTTCGAGGATCAGGGGGAAACCGTCATGTACGCCCCTGGCGAGGGCTTCTACGCCACCCCCGGCAAGGGCCGGAACGAAATCCGCATCGCCTATGTCACACAGCCCAAAGAGCTGACCCGCGCCATTGAGCTGCTGGGTCTGGGCATTGAGGCCTATAACCGGAAGAACGGGAAGTGAGACTATGATCCGTCACATTGTCATGTGGAAATTCCGCCCCGGCACCGAGCCGGAACAAGAACAGTTCCTCCATAATCTCCGGGCCCTTCAGGGAGTGATCCCTGAACTGGTAAGCAGCGAGGTGGGCCGGAACGTAAACGGCGGAGAGTACGACGCCGCGCTTGTCAGCGAGTTTCGAACCTTTGAGGACTTGGAAACCTACAAAAACGACCCCCGCCACCAGGCGGTCTCCGCCCTTTGCAAATCCATCCGGGTGGACCGGGTGGCAGTGGATTATGAAGTTTTATAAAGTCCCTTCTTAAGAATCCGTATCCACAACTCATGAAGGCCGCCTGCCGGTCCCCTTCTCACACATGGAAACCCCCGCGCTGTTGTTTACACAGCGCGGGGGTTCTTTTTCTCTCGGGGATGTTCAAGGCTTTTGCCGCAAAACCTCCAGGTCCCCCTGCTGAATAGACCGGAGACTTTTTGGAGAGTTTTTCCAAAGGCCAGTCCCACCATCGCAGTTCCAAAAGCGCGTCGATGGTCTGGCGGTCTTTTGCCCTGGGGTAGAGCTTTGAAGGGTCCGGAATCGTCAAGGAGCATTCTCCTTTTCATTTGGCATTCGTTTGGACGATTCGGGCCCAGGCAATGCAACGCTTCACCCGCTCACCACTCCGTATAAATAAATATACTTTTATAAAGACACTATAGACTTGTTTTCCTCCCGGTTTTCTCAGAGAAGCGCGGTTTTTGCGTCCAGTTTCCCCTTCTCCAGCGTCACAATGCCGTAGGTGGGTCTGGCATAATCTCCAATGCTGCCCGGATTCAAAAAGAGCGTTTTTCCCCGCATATCCACTAAAGGCTTGTGGGTGTGGCCAAAGAGGAAAAGGTCCAGATCCCGCTCCTCCGCCGCCAGTCCCGCCGCCAGCAGAGACTGCTTGACGCCGTAAGTGTGCCCATGGCACATCAGCACCCGCTTGTCTCCCCAAATCAACAGCTTCTCCGCCTCCCGGGAGCCCCGGAAGTAGTCGCAATTCCCATATACCTGCTCCAACGGCAGCTCTGGAAAGCGGTCGTGAAGCCGTTCTCCATCCCGCCAGCAGTCCCCCAGGTGAAGGACCATCCGGGGCGACTCCCGTTCCACTGCCCGCGCCATATTGGCGATGTTCCCATGGGAATCGGACAAAACCAGCACCTTCACAGCGCTCCTCCCCTCTCCCCCGTGCGCGGGGGGAATTCTTTGGAAAATCAGCATAGCCGGCTTTCCGAATGGTTGCAAAAATGATCTCGTTTATTCTCTGAATGACAAGCCTCCTCGAATTTTTCGTTTGTCAAATTGTGCCGCTTATTTTGACGCAATCCTCCGCCGCTTCAAAACGCTCGTGCAACAGTGGCCGCGAAATCCCCGGCTTGCCGTTTTGATTATACCATCATCCCAGTTCAGTTTCAATCTGTGATTTTTGAAAGCACCAGAACCTCAAACCGCCAACCCTCTCCTTGCTTTCCCCGGCCACGTCTCTTATGGTGGGGAAAAATCTGGGCTTTTTTCAAAAAAGCTCCTGACGGCGAGAGTTAGTTGTGTTAAACCCCAGGACCACAGAGGTGGTTAGCTAGAGCTAATCCCCATTTTTCACTGACAGGAGGCCTGCTATGATGCCACTTTCCATGGCAAAAACCGGTGAGACCGTCACCATACGCAAGATCACCGGCAAAGACGAAATCCGCCAGCACCTGGCGGAGCCGGGGTTCGTGATAGACGGCGCTGTCACTGTGGTCAATGAGGTTGCCGGAAACCTCATTCTCCAAGTGAAAGACAGCCGCGTGGCCCTGGACCGGCAGTTGGCCAACCGTATTTTGATATGAGGAGGAAGCGGAATGAAAACCTTGAGAGACATTAAGGTGGGCGAGACCGCCATCGTGGCGAAGCTCCACGGAGAGGGACCTGTGAGACGCCGCATCATGGACATGGGCATCACCAGGGGCGTGGAGATTTTCGTGCGGAAGGTGGCCCCCCTGGGGGACCCCATGGAACTGAATGTCCGGGGATATGAGCTGTTCATCCGCAAGTCGGACGCGGAGAGCATTGAGGTCGCCTGAACCCATGCGGCCTCTATTTTAAGGCCGGTAGTTAGTCTAAAATGCACCAACATAGAGCGAAATCTCTACCTCACCACCCAACTCATCGAACTGGGCCTGCCCGTGGTGGTGGCGGTGAACATGATCGACCTGGTGCGGCGGAACGGGGACCGGATTGACCTTGCCAAACTGGGGCAGGCCTTAGGCTGCGAGGTCGTGGAGATGAGCGCCCTGAAAGGCGAGGGCGGTCCGGAGGCCGCCCGGAGGGCCGTCTCCGCCGCCAAGGCCGGAAAAAAGGCGGGGGAACTCCCCCACGTTTTCACCGGCAGCGTGGAACACGCCCTGGCCCACATAGAGGAATCCATCCAGGAGAAGGTGGACGGCCGCTACCTCCGCTGGTATGCCATCAAGCTCTTCGAGCGGGACGGGAAGGTTTTGGAGGAGCTGGCCCTGGACGCGGACCTGGTCTCTCACCTGGAAGCGCACATCGCCAGTTGTGAGCAGGAGCTGGATGACGACGCGGAGTCCATCGTCACCAACCAGCGTTACGGCTGCGTCAGCCGCGTGGTGGAGCGGGCAGTGACAAAAAAGGCGGCAACCCACAGCCTCTTTGTCTCCGATAGAATTGACCAGGTTGTCACCAACCGCTTTTGGGCTCTGCCCATCTTCGCCGGCGTCATGCTGTTCATCTACGCCCTGGCCATGGGCGGATGGCCCATTTCCGTTGGAACCAGGGGCGCCGATTGGGCCAACGACGTTTTGTTTGGCCAGTGGGTTCCCCAGTTGTTCCACACCGTTCTAACCACCCTCCATGTTGTAGAAGGTTCCGTTCTCTATGGGCTCATCCAAGACGGCACCGTGGCGGGTGTGGGAGCGGTACTGGGCTTTGTGCCCCAGATGCTGGTGCTGTTTTTGCTGCTGGCGGTGCTGGAAGACGTGGGCTATATGGCCTGGGTGGCCTTCATCATGGACCGGATTTTCCGCCGCTTCGGCCTCTCCGGCAAGAGCTTCATCCCCATGCTGGTGGCTACGGGCTGTAGCGTCCCCGGTATCATGGCCTCCCGAACCATAGAGCAGGACCGGGACCGGAAAATGACCATCATGACCACCGGCTTCATCCCCTGCGGGGCCAAGCTGCCCATCATCGGCCTGTTCGCCGGGGCGGTATTCGGGGGTTCCGCCTGGGTGGCGGTGTCGGCTTTCTTCACCGGCGTGGCCGCCGTGGTGGTTTCCGGCGTCATGCTGAAAAAGTTTCGGGCCTTCGCCGGGGAGCCCGCCCCCTTCGTCATGGAGCTGCCCGCCTATCACGCCCCGTCGGTCTCAAACGTCCTTCGGGCCACTTGGGAGCGGGGCTGGTCCTTTATCAAGCGGGCGGGAACTATTATCCTTCTAAGCTCCATCGTCCTCTGGTTCCTCCAGGGGTACGGCTTTGTGGACGGCGCATTCCAGGCCGTGGAGGATAACAACGCCTCCTTGCTGGCGGTCATCGGCCGCTCTGCCGCCTGGATCTTCGCCCCCATCGGCTGGACGGGGGACATGGGCTGGAAGGCCACGGTAGCCACCTTCACCGGCCTCATCGCCAAAGAGGAAGTAGTCAATTTCTTCGGCGTGGCCTACCGCTACGCCGGAGAGGAGCTGGGGGGCAACGGAGAGGCCATCTGGACCCTGGTGCGGGCGGATTTCGGGGCCGTGACCGCCTACAGCTTCATGATTTTCAACCTGCTCTGCGCCCCCTGCTTTGCCGCCATGGGCGCCATCCGGCGGGAGATGAACAACGCCAAATGGACGGCGGCGGCAATATAGAACCCTCCGGGGGGTCCTCCCGTCAATCTCATCTTCCATGCCCGCCCGGTCCAGGGCCTCCAGGCGGCTGTCCGTTTCCGGCAGCGGACAAATCTCCACGATTCCCCTCCTGTTCCCCAATCAGCGCCAGCTTTTTCCGGCGGTCCAGGCGCTTGATGGCCGCCTCCCGCCGTAGGGCGGCGGATTTGTCCGGAGCCTTCTCCCGGTAGACCAGCTCCACCGGCGGGCGGCTTCGGGTGTATTTGGCCCCCTTGCCGCTTTGGTGGGCTCTCAACCGCCGGGGCAGGTCACAGGTGGCGCCAGTGTATAAGGACCCGTCTCCACAGCGGAGAATGTAGACCGTCCAGGCCACGGCGGCGCCCCCCTTTCCCTTCGTTGGAAGCAGTATAACACATCCGTCCGGCAAAGGCAAAGGCCGCATAGGGACTTCCCCAGATTACATAGGTTAAAAGGAGAGGCGTTCCGCCTCAAAATACGGTGCGCCGCCAGCCGGGAAAAGCGGCGGCCGGGACCGTGGTCCCGGCAAGGAGGTCTTATGCTGTCTGCCGCGCTGCTGCTGCTTGCCAACACGCTGCTGTTCTCCCTGCGCCTCTCCGGCGGCGGGTCCTTTCCCAAGCCGCTGACTGCCGCCGAGGAGCGGGAATGGCTGGAGAAATACGCCGCCGGAGACCCGGAGGCACGGCAAGTTCTGATTGAGCGGAACTTGAGGCTGGTGGCGCATATTATTAAAAAATACTACACCCAAAGCGCCGACCAGGAGGACCTGATCTCCATCGGCACCATTGGCCTTATCAAAGGCATCTCCAGCTTTGACCCTGCCAAGGGCGCGCGTCTCGCCACCTACGCTGCCCGGTGTATCGAAAACGAGATTTTAATGTACTTCCGGGGACAGAAGAAACTCCAGGGAGAGGTCTCGCTCTCCGACTCCATCGACACCGACAAAGACGGAAACGCCCTCCAGCTCATGGACATTGTGGGGGTGGACGACACGATGCTGGAGGATCTCCATGACCGGGACAACGCCCTGCGGCTCCATAAGCTGGTCCGGGAGCGCCTCACCTCCCGGGAGGCGGAGATAGTCCGCCTGCGGTACGGTCTGGGTGGCACCGTGCCCCTAACCCAGAGGGAAATCGCCTCCTCCTTCGGCATCTCCCGGAGCTATGTGTCCCGCATTGAGAAGCGGGCCCTGGAGAAGCTCCGGGAGGCCCTTCAGGAAAACCCGACTTCCAGGGCCTCCGCCCGATAGAAGCTCCGGCGCGCCGTCCTCCGTCCGGCGCGCCGCCGCTTACAGTTTCAATGATCCGATGGCCTCCCGCATCTGCTCCGCCGAGGCCGCCAACGCCGCCAGTTCCTCTTTACTCAGGGGCATCTCCAGAATCTCCCGCACCCCTTTGCGGCCCACGATGGACGGCAGGCTCAGGGCTAGATCGTTCATCCCATACTGCCCGTCCAACACCACGGACACCGGCAGCACCGCCCGCTCGTCCTTCACAATGGCCTCCGCAATCCGGCCCACCGCCATGGCAATGCCATAGTACGTGGCCCCCTTTCGCCGGATGATCTCATAGGCGCTGTCCCGGACCTCCCGATACAGCCGGTCCCGGTTCTCCGCTCCCAGCGTCTGCCCCCGCACCCGGCAAAAGTCCTCCAGGTCCAGGCCGGAGACGTTGGCCTCGCTCCACACCGCCAGTTCGCTGTCCCCGTGTTCGCCGATGATAAAGGCGTGGATATTCCGGCTGTCCACCTCCAGCTCCGCTCCCAGAAGCTGCTTGAGCCGCCCTGTGTCCAGCACCGTCCCGGAGCCCATCACCCGCTCTCTGGGATAGCCCGAGAGGCGCCACGCCGCGTAGGTCAGCACATCCACCGGGTTGGACACCACCAGCAACGTTCCGTCGAAGTTCCGGGCGGTAATCTCCCGCAAAATGGACCGGAGGATCTCCGTATTTTTCCCGATGAGATCCAACCGGCTCTCCCCCGGCTTCTGGTTGGCTCCGGCGGTAATCACCGTCAAGGCGCAGTCCGCCAGATCATCATAATCCCCGGCGGTAATCTCCATAGCCGCCCCATAGGGCAAGCCGTCCCGCAAATCCATAGCTTCCCCCTCCGCCTTGTCCCGGTTGGCGTCCAGCAAAACCAGGCGGGTAAACAGTCCCTGTTGCAAAAAGCGAAACGCGATGGACGCGCCTACGTTTCCACAGCCAATAATCGCCGCTTTCCTGTGGTCTATTTTCATAAGACATTCTCCCCGTTCCTTCTCATCGAAATTTTTTATTATCCGTGGCCGGAGAATCCAACAGCCGCCCGTCCTCCCCAAACCGGGACCCATGACAGGGGCAGTCCCAACTGTGCTCCTGGGCGTTGTACTTCAACGCGCAACCCATGTGGGGACACCGGGGCGCCGTGGGCGTCAGCAGGCCCAGGGTGGACTCCAGCGCGTTCACCGCCAATTGCGGGTGGAACACACTTCGGGAGGGGTCAAACAGCGCTTCATAGGGATTCTCCCGCCCCTGAAGCAAATCCGCCAGCAGCAGCGCCGCCGCCATAGAGGAGGTCATCCCCCACTTGTTAAAGCCCGTGGCCACGTAGAGGCCCTCCGTCCCCTTGGAATATCGCCCCACATAGGGCACGCCGTCCAGCGTCATGCAGTCCTGGGCGGCCCAGCGGGCGGCAATCTTCGCCTGGGGATAATACTGTTTCGCGAAATCCTCCAGCTCCCGCCAGCCGCCGCCCTTCTTCCCGGTCCGGTGTCCGCCGCCTCCCAGGAGGAGGAAATCTCCGTAATCCCGGAACGAAAGCCCCTTCTCCCCCTCATCCACGTACATCCCCCCTACCGGCGGGGCGTTCTCCAGCGCCAGAACATAGGAGCGGCTCTGATAGAGCTTGAGGAAATACCCCCCGTGCTTATTCAGCAGGGGAAAATGGGTGGCCACCACGATCTTGTCCGCCGTCACGGTCCCATGGTTGGTCACCGCCTTGCCGGGCCCCAGCTCCAAAACCTTGGTATGCTCAAAAATCCGGAGGTCCCGGGCGATGGCAGCGGCAAATTTCAGAGGGTGAAACCGGGCCTGTTTGGAAAACCGCACCGCCCCCGCCGTGGGCATGGGCAGCGCCGGGGTCCTCACAAGTTCTGCCTGAAACCCCAGGTGTTCCAAGGCCTCCAGCTCCCGCTCCAGTTTCCGCCGGTCCTCACGGGCGTAGACATAGGCGTCCCCCTCCTCAAAGTCGCAGTCCATCTCCCGGCAAAGCTCCCGGAACCGCCCCAGGGCTCCCCGGTTGGCCTCCAGGTACAGCCGGGCTTGCTCCGGGCCGAACTCCCGGAGAAGGCGGCTATAAAGCAAGCTATGCTGCGCGGCGAGCTTGGCGGTGGTATTTCCCGTGACGCCGCCACAGATCCGGTCCGCCTCCACCAGGGCGCACTCCGCCCCCGCTCTGGTCAGCCAGTAGGCGCACAAAAGCCCCGCAAGGCCTCCGCCCACCACCAACACGCCGGTTTTCAAATCCCCATCCAAGGGGGCAAACCGGGGCATCTCCACCGTTTTTCTCCAAATGGAATCCATGCCGTTCACCTCAGCAATAGCTTGGCCCTCCTGCCGGAGATTATGCCTTTTACCCCGCTTTGCACCGGTCGCAACCTACAAATTTCGTAAGATAACCGGCCGTTTTTTCTATATATTGTCCAAAATAAATTTTCCCTCTTGACAAATCCGCTTTCGCAGGCGTATGCTGTGCCCAAGTTCAAACGCATAAACCGATGATGCGGAGAAGTAGACGGGACCCTGGTTCTCCAAGAGAGCCGCCGGTGGTGGAAGGGCGGCAGAGCCGGACCTGTTGAATGGACCGCAGAGGGCGGGCTGAACCGTTTCCCCTGTTGGGGCCCCCTAAAATCACAGGATTTTTTGGGGGAGAGAAGAGCGCAAGCAAGCGGAATTTTCGCCGTCAGGCGGAGCCGGGCGTTTCTTCTTATCGAAGTAAGCACCGACGGGCTTTTCCCCCGTTACCAAGGAAGGGCGTGTGACAGCACGCCGCCGAGCGGGCGATTTTTACCATCGCCAATTTGGGTGGCACCGCAGAAGTTTCAAGACTTTTGTCCCAAAGGTACCTGTTGTGGGTCCTGTTTGGGATGGGGGTCTTTTTTTGACGCCCCCACCCTGGAGGCAACCCCGGATTTGAAAGGAGCAAGCGTCATGACATTTGAGAAGATTCCCTACAAGATTTACCTCTCCGAAGAGGAGCTGCCGAAGGTCTGGTACAACGTCCGGGCCGATATGAAAACCAAGCCCGCCCCCCTGCTGAACCCCGCCACCGGGGCCCCCATGGGCTTCGAGGACCTCCGGGGCGTCTTTTGCGACGAGCTCACCCGCCAGGAGCTGGACAACGACACGGCGGAAATCCCCATTCCCCAGGAGATCCGGGATTTTTACAAAATGTACCGTCCCGCGCCCCTGGTCCGGGCCTACTGCCTGGAGGAAAAGCTCCAGACCCCCGCGAAGATCTACTACAAGTTCGAGGGAAACAACACCTCCGGCTCCCACAAACTGAACTCCGCCATTGCCCAGGCCTACTACGCCAAGCAGCAAGGACTTACCGGCGTCACCACCGAGACCGGCGCGGGCCAGTGGGGTACCGCCCTTTCCATGGCCTGCGCCTACCTGGGGCTGGACTGCAAGGTCTATATGGTGAAAGTCAGCTACGAGCAAAAGCCCTTCCGCCGGGAGGTCATGCGGACCTACGGCGCCTCCGTCACCCCCTCCCCCTCCACGGAGACCGAGATCGGCAAGAAGATTCTTGCGGAGCATCCCGGTACCACCGGCTCTCTGGGCTGCGCCATCTCCGAGGCGGTGGAGGCGGCGTCCAGGGATTCCGGTTACCGCTATGTGCTGGGAAGCGTTTTGAACCAGGTGCTGCTCCATCAGTCCATCATCGGGCTGGAGACCAAGGCGGCTCTGGACAAATACGGCGTGGTTCCTGACATCATCATCGGCTGCGCCGGGGGCGGCAGTAACCTGGGCGGCCTCATCTCCCCCTTCATGGGCGAGAAGCTCCGTGGAGAGCGGGATTACCGCATCCTCGCCGTGGAGCCCGCCTCTTGTCCCAGCCTTACCCGGGGCAAGTTCGCCTATGATTTCTGCGACACCGGCATGGTTTGCCCCCTGGCGAAGATGTACACCTTGGGCAGCGGCTTCATTCCGTCGGCCAACCACGCCGGGGGCCTCCGGTACCACGGTATGAGCCCCGTTTTGAGCCAGCTCTACGCCGACGGCTACATGGAGGCCGTCTCCGTGGAGCAGACGAAGGTCTTTGAAGCGGCGGAGGAATTCGCCCGGGTGGAGGGCATCCTCCCCGCTCCGGAGTCCAGCCACGCCATCCGGGCGGCCATGGACGAGGCCTTAAAGTGCAAGGAGACCGGAGAGGAGAAGACCATTGTCTTCGGCCTTACCGGCACCGGGTATTTTGACATGGTGGCCTATGAGCGGTTCCACAACGGCGAGATGGCGGACTATATCCCCACGGACGAGGAGCTGGAGGCCAGCTTCGCCAAGCTCCCCCAGGTCCGGTGAGGGAAGACGGATTTGGCCCGGTTCCCGGGCACCGGGGCTTTTGGGCAAAACGGGTCTTTGGAGAGGCGGGGCGTGTCCTGGACGTGTCCATTGCTCATTTGGAGCCCGGAGGAGGCGGCCCGGTTCCCGCCCACGCCCATCCGGAGCGGGACCATCTCTTCCTTGTCACCCAGGGCGTCATGGAAGCCCGCACGCCGGAGGGCATCCGCCGCTTCGGCCCGGACGAGGCCCTGATGGTGCCCGGGGGACAAACGCACGAGATTTGGAACGCCGGAGACGGCCCCGCCGTGGTGGTGGGGATTACCCTGGCGGCAGAATAGAAACAGCGGAGAGAGGCAAACCGCCTCTCTCCGCCATTTTTATACGATGGGAAACTCCGGCATTCCCGCCGCTCCAGCGGCGATGCTGTACTCAGGGAAGCACACTACCACTGTCCCGTCCTCCCGGACATAGAAGCCGGTGGTCTCGTCCACGGTGGTAAAACCGCCCTGGTCCGGGGTGAAGAACAGGGTGAAGCCCTCCCCGTCCACACTTTCGTCAATTTGCTTTTGGATGGAGGCGTTGCAGATTTCCACCCAAGTATCCCCCAGGTAGTCCCGGAGGGTCAGGTCCCGGTTCTCGGAGAGGTCCAGGTTATAATAATACCGCTCCTCCATGGAAGCCACCCAGCCCTCCGCCAGCGTCACCACAAAGGAGACCCGGGAGTCCGTCCGGCTCTTGATCTCGTAGTCCACGGAGACGTCCATCTCCCGTCCGGCCCACTCCTCTTCCGTGCCGCCGGTGGCGAAGAAGGCCTCCCGGTAGTCGTCCCAGTCCTGCCGGGCCTTGGCCAGGTGGGCGTCCACCTTCTCTTGAATGACGGCGTTGACCGCCTGGGCCAAATCGCCCTCCGCCTCCACCTTGGGCACCGTCACGTCGTAGTGTATGCCATCCTCGGTTTTGTCGTAGTCCACAAAGGTCAGCACCTGGAACAGCCCGCCCAGGATAGGCACCTCCGCCGCCGCCTTGGCGATGGTGGGGGACAGGTTCAGCCCTGCCAGCAGCACAGCGAAACACGCGGCGGTGGCCCCCCAGCGCCGGAGCATCCGGCCTTTTTGCGCCCGGTAGCGGGCCTTGCCCTCCCGGATGCCCGCTTGAACCCGCTCCGACAGCCCGGCGGGAATGGGGGTGTTGTCGTAAGTCTCTTTGGCGTTCTTGAATTCGTTCATTAGATCTCCGCTCCTTCCATGGCGACGCGTAGCTTCCTCAGCCCCGCGTACAGACGGCTCTTCACCGTGCTGATGTTCTGCCCGGTGACCTCGCCGATTTCCTTCAGGGTCAGCTCCTCATAAAACCGCAGCCGGATGACGGTCCCCACCTCGGCAGGCAGGGCGTCCACCCGCCGGGCCAGGGAGTCGTCCGCAGGCTCCGGGTCCTCTTGGCCCAGCTCCGGGCCCTCCTCCGGAAAGGGAACCACCCGGCCCCTCTGGCGGAGGGTATCCTGACAGGTATTCATCAAAATCCGGGTAAACCAGGTCTTCACGGCCCCCAGGTCCCGGAGGCTGTTTTGTCGCTCCAGAGCACGGCACACAGCGGTCTGCACCGCGTCCAGGGCCTCCTCCCGGTTGCGGAGGACACTGTAGGCCAGCCGGTAGGACCGGGCCTGGGTCTCAACGAGGAATTGCGTCAGGGTTTCTTCCTTCGTCACATCGATGCTCCTTTCTGAAAAGGGGTTCTCGCCGCCCCGTCCGGCGCCTGGGCTCTGGGCGGCGTCTGTAGTATAGACGGAGAAGAGGGGCAAAAAGTTTGAAGGCGGAGAAACATTTTCCGCGGAGTTTCGGAGCTCTTGCAAGCCGGGCCAAAGGCGCCTATACTGTAATGGAAAAAATCCCCCGAAAGGAGAGTGAAGTGATGAAAAACCGGATCTGGGTCCTCACGCTCATTCTGGCCCTGTTGTCCGCCTGTGGCGGGGAGATTCCGGAGCCGCCGCCTATGGTCCGGCAGGAGCTGCTGTTTTTGCAGCAGGGTTTCCGGCAGCACGGGGTGGAGGGGATCTACACCGTCTATTTTGCCCCAACCGGGGAGGACCGGCATCAAGAGCTTTTGCTAAAGGACCCGGAGGGGCTGTTCTGGGAAGAATCTTTCACCTGCACATGGGACGAAGAGCGGGACTGGTACGCCTTTTCCGACCTTTTCGAGCCTGTACTCACCCAAAATCCGGCCTGGAACCGGGCAACGGAGGCGGACGGGGAAACCGCCGTCTTCCTTGCCTCCGCCGTCTACCGGGCGGAGCTGTCGGCGGACATGGACCTGGGCACGCCTCTGCGGTTCCACGTGCCGCCGGGGCCTGTGGTCTACAACCGCCAGTGGGGCGGCGGGAAGGAGGCGCCGGACCGTATGCTTTTCTGCCTCTATCTCTATCAGGACCCCCGGCTGGATTTCCGGGCCGAAATCGAGTACCCCCAGTATGCGGAATATCTCGTGGACTTTCCGAACCCGGAGAAGGTCAACGAGCGTATCCGGGAGGCCTTCTTTTACGGCTATTATGACGAGGACGCCCTCCATCCGGAGCATCGGATGCGGGGGTCGATCGTCCGGAACTGCGCGGTGACCCGGGCGGACGGGAAATATCTCTCCCTCCGGATTTCGGAGGACAACGTCTTCATGAACGCGCCCCATCCCAACAGCTGGTACACGGGGCTGACCATGGATCTGGAGACCGGGGAGGTTCTGACCCTCCGGGATATTCTGGGGCCGGACCAGACGGTGGAGGACCTGCTGGACAGCGGCGCCTTCCGCTGTGAGCAGGTCTGGGAGGAGGGCTCCGACCGGGAGGCGGCGGAACGCCTTCAAACGGAAGAGGCCAGGGCCTATATCCGCTTGGATGCTACAGAGGATTTCTATTTGACGGAGGACTCCCTGGGGCTCATCGGCCAGACAGGCCGCTATCCTTTTTACATGGAGGCCCCCCTCTCCGCCCTGGGTCTGGAGGACTGGGCAACCTAAACCAAAGGACCCGCCGAAATTTCTCAGCGGGTCCCCTTTTCACTCCGTATAGGCCCGGACCGCGTCTTTCAAAAAGGCGGTGCGGCCGGGGACCTCCCAGTCATAGTAGGCGGTGAAGCGTTCATCCGCCGTGTACAGCTCCGCCAGCCCCCGGTGGGCTTAAGGGGTGTACGTCTCCCAGCTGTAGGACAGCCAGCGGCGGTGGAGCTCCGCGATTCTCCGGCCCTCCGGGCCCGCCGGGTCCTCCCCGGCCCGGACGGCGGCGGCCAGGGCCGAGAGGAAATCTTCAAATTTCCGAAAAATTTTTGGTTGCCTTCCCGGCGGAAGTCCGGTACTATAAAAATATCCAATCCATTTGACAAGGAGGCCCCCGCCATGGACCGTTTTTCCATCCTCGTAGGCGACATCACCAAATCCGACGCCCAGGCCATTGTCAACGCCGCCAACACAACCTTGCTGGGGGGCAGCGGCGTGGACGGAGCCATCCACCGCGCCGCCGGTCCGGAGCTTTTGGCGGAGTGCCGGACTCTGGGGGGCTGCGAAACCGGACAGGCCAAGCTGACCCGAGGCTACCGCCTGCCGGCCGCCTACGTCCTCCACACCCCCGGCCCCATCTGGCGGGGCGGGAACACCGGAGAGGCGGTGGCCCTGGCCTCCTGCTACCGCTCCTGTTTGGAGCTGGCGGAGCGGCAGGGCATAGAAACCGTGGATTTCCCCTCCATCTCCACCGGGGTCTACGGCTATCCCATGGCCCAGGCGGCCAGCGTGGCCCTGAAGGCCATCATGGATTTTCTCCGGGAGCATGAGCTCCCCCGCCGGGTGCGGATGGTGTGCCACACAGAGGCGGCGGCGGAGATCTACCGGCAGACCTATAATATGTGGTACGCCGGGGAGAAATCGGAGCGGCTGTAAACCGGAAAAGGGCGGACCTATGTGTCCGCCCTTTTTTGGAAGCCTCCGGCGCTTCGCTACTCCTCCCGGGACCCTGGTAAGTACTCCTCCCCCGCCGGGATCATTTCCAGCTTCCCCGCCGACAGCTCTGTCAGCCGCTGGGCGAAGGCCGCCGCCCCCTCCTGGGAAAAGGCGGTGTGGAGGGTCACCTCCGCCCCGTAGTCCGCGTCCCGGAGGACGCCCCCCTGGGCGGCAATCTCCAGCTTCAGCCGCTCCAAAAGCGGGTAGGGGCAGGGCACGTCCCAGAGGGTCCAAAGGCTCACCCAGGCGGTGCCCGCCGCCTCCAGGCCGTCCCTGGCCCCCCGGCCATAGGCCCGGGTCAGTCCCCCCGCCCCCAGCAGCACGCCGCCGAAGTACCGGGTGACCACACAGCAGACGTTGGTGACCTCCTGGCGCTGGAAGACGTTCAGCATAGGCTGGCCCGCAGTGCCCTGGGGCTCGCCGTCGTCGGAGTAGCGGACCACACCCCCCTCCCGGAGGAGGTAGCACCAGCAATGGTGCCGGGCGTCGTAGTGGCGTTTGCGGATTTCCTCGATTTTTGCCCGGGCCTCCGCCTCGGACTCCACCCGGTAGAGGTTTGTGATGAAGCGGGACCTCTTTTCCGTAAACTCGGTCTCTACATCCGCAAAGGGGACGCGGTAGCCGGACATGGGCAGCACCTCTTTTCTCCCCGTCAAGGGGAGGGTTTTTGCTCGCCCTTATGGGCGGGGGGGGGATTCAGCTAGGATGCTAGCTGGTCCATTTGCACCCCCCATTTTCTCTTTTCCTTCCAGAAGAAAAAACAGAGGGGCCCCCGCAAAATCCTCAGATTTTGTGGGGAGAGGAGGAAGGAACGGAGCAGAGCGGAGTCCTCGCCGTCAGGCGGGGACGGAGTGGGCGGAGTTTCTTCCGACGACGGGCCGTGCACGGTCCACCGGGCGGCTCTTAATGGCTCTGCCATTTAGAGCCGCCGCGTCCTCCTTGCGAGGAAAAGAGAAAAGGAAGTAATGGCCCTTCGGGCCTGTTTTTTTGCCCTTCTATCGGTAGAATATCCCCCCGGTTTCCTCAAGACTCCCCAGAGGACGGCAGCATCTCCCGGATATCGGTCCGGCCCAGCAGGTAATCCGCGTTCACCTGAAAATGGTCCGCTAGAGCGATGATGTTTTGAAAGCTAGGCAGGTTTGTACCCGCCTCAAACCGCTGATAATGGCGGTCCACCAATCCAAGAGCCGCCGCCGTCTGTGCCTGTGTCTCTTTCCGCTCTTTCCGCAAATCCCGAAGTCTTTCTTGAAATATCATGGCTCCCCCTCTTGACACGCTATAATCGTTGTGTTACACTATATCTGTAGCACGCTAAGTTTTGTGTTTTTGAAAGGTGGTTCATATGAACGATTTTCTATTCTGGCTTCACGCCAACTACATCAAACCCCAGGTGGATGCCGCCATCCGTGGCCCCTACGCCTCGCCGCTGGACACGCTGCAAAACGAGCTTTGCGCGGCGCAGCGGCGGGACCTGGACAAGGCCCTGGAATTCACGGCCATCCAGGCCTTCCTCCTGGGCCTTCGCACCGGGGAGGGACTGGCCCTCAGCCGTCCGTAAAGGCCGCTACCTGCCCCAGGGTCCGGGGGGCGCACACCGCCGTCACGTCGATGGTCTCCCCGTACTCCACCTTTTCCACCTTGGCCTCCTTATAGAGAAGGTCCAAAAGGCCCCCCTGCTCATAGGGCAGGTGAACGGTAACCCGCCGGGACCCCTTGTCCAGCCGGTGGGCGATCATCTCCAGCAGCTTGTCCACCCCCCGGCCGCTCTTGGCGGAGATGGCGCAGATGTCCTCCCCGTGGGGCATGATCTCCCCCGGAGGAAGGAGGTCCGATTTATTGAACACGTCGATGCGGGGCAGCTCTCCCGCCCCCAGCTCCATAATCAGATCCTCCACCACCCGGGCCTGTCCCTGCCAGTCCGGACTTGACACGTCGATGACGTGGAGCAGCAGGTCCGCATATTCCAGCTCCTCCAGGGTGGCCTTAAAGGCCTCCACTAGCTGGTGGGGGAGCTTGCGGATGAAACCCACGGTGTCGCTGAGCACCACGTCGGTGGTGTCGCTGACGTGGAGGAGGCGGCTGGTGGTATCCAGGGTGTCAAACAGGCGGTTGTTGGCGGGGATGCCCGCCCCGGTGAGCTGATTGAGCAGTGTGGACTTCCCGGCGTTGGTATAGCCCACCAGGGCCACCACCGGGATTTCGTTTTTCCGCCGCTGGCGGCGCTGGGTGTTTCGCACCCGGCGCACGTCTTCCAGGTCCTCCCGGAGCTTGTCAATCTTCCGGTGGATGTGCCGCCGGTCCGTTTCCAGCTGGGTCTCGCCGGGGCCCTTGGAGCCGATGGGCCCGCTGCCGCTGGTGCCCGCCTGCCGCTCCAGGTGGGTCCACATCCCCGTGAGCCGGGGCAGAAGATACTGGTACTGGGCCAGCTCCACCTGGAGCCGCCCCTCTCTCGTCCGGGCCCGCTGGGCGAAGATGTCCAGAATCAGCCCGCAGCGGTCCAGCACCTGGACCCCCAGCAGCTCCGTCAAGACCCGGAGCTGGGAGGGGGAGAGGTCGTTGTCAAAGATGACCATGGTGGCCTGGGTGTTTTCGCAGTAGAGCTTCACTTCGGCGCACTTGCCCTCGCCGATGAAGGTCCGGGAGTCCGGGCTGTTCCGGTTCTGTAAGACCTGTCCCACGGTCTCGCCCCCGGCGGTCTCCACCAGGGCGGAGAGCTCTTCCAGCGTGTCCTCGCCGGCGTTCTGGTCCCGCTTGAGCACGGGGGAATTCAGGCCCACCAGGACCACCTTGTCTCGAATCTTGTCTGTCTCTTGCATAGTACTTCCTTACTTGTTATTTGGCGGAGTAGGCCTCCACGATCTCGCCGGTGTAGGCCCGGTGCCAGCCGCCCTTGGCCCCGTAGTTGGGCAGGATTTTTTCTTCTCCGGCGGGGAGCACGCAGGCGGGCCCCAGGTCCTGGGCGTAGAGGGTCCGGCACACCAGCACCAGCTCCGCCTCCTCAAAGAAGGGGGCGCCGCCCTCGCCGGTGCGGACCGTCAGGCCGCACTCCTTGATTTTATCCATGTCCCGGCCGCTCTTCGTGCCGCAGAGGGCCATGGCGTCTTTTCGGTCCTTGGGGAGGACGGAGACGGTGAAATACGCCTGCTCCTCCATAAACTGATAGGTGTACCGCTCCGGCCGCACGTAGACCGTGCAACTTGGCAGACCCCACAGCCGTCCCGCCTGGCACCAGCCGATGGTCATGGTGTTACAGCGGTCCGCCGTTCCGGCGGTGAGCAGGGCGTTTTCCGCCCCCAGGGCCGGGAGAAGCTCCCGGACAACGGCTTGGGAATCGGTAAGATGTAAGCGCATGGCGGAGGACTCCTTTCTAAAATCAGCTGTTTCCAGTATATGCGTTTTCCGGAAAAACGCAACGGGAAATTTAAAGTTGTCACGGGCTCAAAGCCCGGATTTCCTCCTGAAGGTTCTCCAAAAACCGGGCGGCGTGGCCGCCGTCCATCTGGGTGTGGTGAAACTGGAAAGAGATAGGCAGGGCGCTTCGCCAGAGTTTCTCCTGGTATTTCCCCCAGACCAGGAAGGGGTTGTTGTAGCATCCGGCGTAGATGTTCACCGCCCCGTCCAGCTCCGTCTGGGGCAGGGCGGAGGTTCCAATGACCATGTAACCGCCGTTTAAATCATAGGGCGCGCCGGTCTCCCGCACCTGGGCGGTGAGGGCCAGATAATCACGGCGGAATTGTTCCAGACTCTTGGAAAAGGGGATGTCGCAGGTGGCGATGCCCCCATCCCGGAGGGCCACCACGGTGTTGACGGCCAGATTTTCATAGCGAACCAGCTTTCTCCCACCGGGAGGGTGTAAAATTCCTCCACCCGGAAGGCGGCCTTTCCGATGCACCAGCAAAGAAGCAGGTTGAATTTCAAGCCCCGCTTGCGGCTTAGCCCCACAAGCCTTGTGACGTCCAGGGTTTTAAAGAGCGTCACCATGGGCATGGGAGCCTGCATCCAAAGCCGGAAGGCCTCCGCCCGGTTTGTTTCTTTCGGGTCCAGCTCTTTCATAACGCCTCCTTCCATCTTCCTGTTCTTTTTTATAAATGCGAAAAAGAGCGCGCCGGACTACGGCGCGCTCTTTTGAATGTGACGTTGTGTTCACTTGCTCAGGCCGAACCTCTTGTTGAACTTCGCGACCCGGCCGCCGGTGTCCACCAGCTTCTGCTTGCCGGTGAAGAAGGGGTGACACTTAGAGCAGACTTCCACCTTGATATCCTTCTTGGTAGAACCTGTCTCAATCACATTACCGCAGGCGCATATAATCGTAGTCTGCTGATAATTGGGATGGATTCCTTCCTTCATTGCTCTGTTCACCCCTTTCTAAAACGAAGTGTGCTATAACAGCATCTGTCAGTATAGCACGCCAGTTTTCAAAATGCAAGTCTTTTCTTCCATTTCGGAACGATTATTTTTTCAGCTTCCTCCCAGAGCCCGCCGCCGGTTTGGAGCAGGCGGCTATTGCGGCGGCTCCGGCGGTGCCTGCGGGATTCCTCACGTTCTCCGCCTGCGCAGCGCCCCCGCCCCCCACGCCAGGAGAAACAGCGCCAGATTCGCCGCCACCACCGTGGCCCCCACCGGCGTGGACCAGACGAAGGACACGGTGAGCCCCACGCAAAAGCACGAAACGGACGTGACCGCGGCACAGAGGGTTACGCCCAAAAAACTCTGAAAAAGCCGCATGGCCGTCAGCGCCGGGAAAATCACCAGAGAGGAAATCAGCATGGCCCCCATCATCCGCATTCCAAGCACAATGGTCATCGCCGTCAAAATAGCCAAAAGGGCGTTGTACCGCTCCACCCGCAGCCCCGTGGCCCGGGAAAAACTCTCGTCAAAGGTCACAGCGAAAATCCGGTGGTAGAGCAGAACAAAGAGCGCCAGCACCCCGGCGCAAAGTACCGCCGACAGCGCCACATCCGCCTTGCTCATCGCCAGAACGCTGCCGAACATATAGTTGTCCACATCGGTGGTCATGCCGGAGGTTCCGGAGATCACCAGCACGCCCAAAGCCAAAGAGGAGGCGCTGACCACGGCAATGGCGGCGTCGCTGTTCCACCGGGGGCTGTCCGCCACCCGGAGAAGCAAAAAGGCCGCAGCCACCACCACGGGGATGGAAAAATACAGCGGCGTAACCCCCAGGGCCACCGCCATGGCCAGAGCGCCGAAGGACACATGGCTCAGCCCGTCGCCGATCATGGAGTACCGCTTCAGCACCAGAGGCACCCCCAGCAAGGCGGCGCAAAGGCTCACCAGCACCCCGGCCACAAGGGCCCGCTGGATAAAGGGAAAGGAAAACATCTCCAGCAAACTCATTCCGCCACCTCCCGAAACCGCTTCCCATAGGGGGAGTCCAAGTATTCCGCCGGGGTCCCCAGAAAGATCCCCTTATGGCCGATGTGGAGAACGCTCCCCGCATCCCGGAGGGCCGGACGGAGATCATGGGTCACCATCACCAGGGCCATGCCCTCTTTCCTGTTTAAATAGCGCAAGGTCTTATAGAGATCCTGAGCGGCGGCGGGGTCCAACCCGGTGACGGGCTCGTCCAGAATCAAAAGCCGGCCGGCCGCGCAAAGCGCCCTGGCCAAAAGCACTCTTTGCTGCTGGCCCCCGGAGAGCTCCCGATAACTTCGCTTTCTCAATTCCAAAACTCCCAGCTTCCCCAGGTTCATCAGGGCCCGGGACCGCTGGGCGGCAGAGTAGAAAAACCGCAATCCCTTCTGGTTCAGGCACCCGGAGAGGACCACCTCCTCCACCGTGGCGGGAAAGTCCCGCTGGGCCCTGGTCTGCTGGGGAAGGTAACCCACAGCTCCCCGCTCCAGCTCCGCCGCGTGGCGGATAGTTCCCTCCAGAGGCGGCAAAAGGCCCAAAAGCCCCCGGAGCAGAGTGGACTTTCCCGACCCGTTGTCCCCCACAACGCAGAGATAGTCCCCGCTTTGAACGCGGAGATTTAGGCCGCTTAGAACCCTCTTCCCCTCGTAGCCCAGGGACAGGTCCTGACAGACAATGAGATCGGCACGCTCCATGGTTCGCCTCCCGGTAAAAAGATGTAAATTGCTGCCATCTTACAGCGGAGCGGCGGAAAAGTCAAGGGGTGGTTTTCCCTTCTTGCATTGCCCGGGACCCCGTGGTAAAATCAAACCGTCAAAAACTCCCCCCATGGGGAGACGGGAAGGAGGCGGCGCATTGCGTCTTGAGGAGTGGAAAGCCCTTTGGCAGGAGGAGGAGGCCCAGGCCCACATTCACGGTTGGGATTTTTCCCACATTCACGGCCGGTTCCAGGAGGAGCACGGCCTTCCCTGGGATTACCGGGCCCTGGTCCGGCAGTGCCTGCAAGACAGCCGGACACTTCTGGACTACGACACCGGCGGCGGCGAGTTCCTCCTCTCCCTTCGTCATCCCTTTGAAAAAACCGCCGCCACAGAGGGGTATCCCCCCAACGTGCGCCTTTGCCGGGAGACTCTTTCGCCCCTTGGAATCGACTTTCGGGAGTGCTCCGACCCCTCGGCGGTTCCCTTCCCCGGCGAGTCCTTTGATCTCATCCTCAACCGGCACGGGGCCTTTGACCCAGTGGAGCTCTTCCGCCTCTTGAGACCCGGTGGCCTCTTTCTCACCGAACAGGTGGGAGAGGACAACGACCGGGACCTGGTGGAGCGGGTCCTCCCCGGAACGGAAAAGCCCTTTCCCCACAAGAATCTTCAGGACCAGCGGGCGGCCTTCGAAGCGGCGGGCTTCCGGATTCTCCGGGGGGAGGAGGCCTACCGGCCCATTTTCTTCTATGACCTGGGGGCCTTCGTCTGGTTCGCCCGCATCATCCAGTGGGAGTTTCCCGGCTTTTCCGTGGAACGCTGTTTTAACCGCCTCCTGGCCATGCAGGAGGAACTCCGGCAAAACGGGAAGATCCAGGGGACCATTCACCGCTATCTGATCGTCGCGCAAAAGTGAAGGAGGCTCTTCCCCATGGACAAGCAAACCCTTTTGAAACAACACTTCGGTCACAGCGGCTTCCGCCCCGGGCAGGAGGCCTTGATGGACGCCCTGCTCTCGGGCCGGGACGTCATGGGCGTCATGCCCACCGGAGCGGGAAAATCCGTATGCTATCAACTCCCCGCCCTGTTGCTGCCTGGGATGACCCTGGTTCTCTCCCCCCTCATCTCGTTGATGAAAGACCAGGTGGCCGCCCTGGCCCAGGCCGGGATTCCCGCCGCGTACATCAATTCCTCCCTGGACGGGGACGCGTACCGGGAGGTTTACCGCCAAATCCGCCGGGGGGAGTGCAAACTTCTCTACGTCGCCCCGGAGCGGTTGCAGGCCGGGGGCTTTCGCCGCCTGCTGGGGGAGCTTCCCGTCTCCCTGGTGGCTGTGGACGAGGCCCACTGCGTCTCCCAGTGGGGCCAGGACTTCCGGCCCAGCTACCTGGAGATCGCGGAGCTGGTCCGCTCCCTCCCCCACCGGCCTCCCGTGGGGGCCTTTACCGCCACGGCCACGGCGGCGGTGCGCCGGGACATCGAGTCCTTGCTGGAACTTCAACACCCCCTGCGCGTCACCACGGGCTTTGACCGGCCCAACCTCTTTTTCGAGGTGGTCCACGCCAGGGACAAGGACCTCTGGCTCCGCCACTTTCTGGCCCAGCGGCCGGAGCAAAGCGGCATCGTCTATTGCGCCACTCGAAAGACCGTGGACGCCGTCACCGCGGCCCTGCTGGACCAAGGCGTCCCTGCGGCCCGGTATCACGCCGGTATGGAGGACCTCCAGCGCCGCCAGAGCCAGGAGGGCTTCGTCTACGACCAGGCCCGGGTCATGGTGGCCACCAATGCCTTCGGCATGGGAATTGACAAGTCTAACGTCAGTTTTGTGGTTCATTACAATATGCCCAAGGACCTGGAGAGCTACTACCAGGAGGCGGGCCGGGCCGGACGGGACGGCAGCCCCGCCCGCTGCGTTTTGCTCTACGCTCCGGGGGATGTGCGAACGGCGA
The DNA here is from genome assembly GCA_910585245.1 of uncultured Oscillibacter sp. Taxonomy (GTDB): domain Bacteria; phylum Bacillota; class Clostridia; order Oscillospirales; family Oscillospiraceae; genus Oscillibacter. Next base: position 4,681 of record CAJUCO010000002.1, on the reverse strand, counting down.
AATTTCTCATTGCCAACTCCCAGGAAAACCAGGAGGGCGACCCGGAGCGCCTCCGCCGGGACCTTCGGCGTCTGGACCGGATGGTGCGTTACTGCAAGACCTCCGGCTGTCTCCGGGCGGACATCCTGGACTACTTCGGCGAGATTCACGGCGGCAACTGCGGAAACTGCGGCAATTGCGCCGGGGACTTTTGGGACCGGGACATCACCATAGAGGCCCAGAAAATTCTCTCCGCCGTGGCCCGGGTGGAAAAGCGGTATGCCTACGGCCTGGGGGCCGCGGTTATCATCAAGCTCCTTCGGGGCAGCCGGGACAAGCGGGTCCTTCAGCTGGGCCTGGACCATCTTCCCACTTACGGGGCCCTGCGGGGCATGGACCAGCCCCGCATTCAACGCTACCTCGATTTTCTGTTGGAGGAGGGCTATCTCCTGACCGAGGGGACGGAGTATCCCGTCCTCCGGCTGACGGCCCAGGCGGGGGACGTGCTCTTTCGCGGGAAGCGGGTTCTCCTTCGGGAGCCGGCTCTCCAGGCGGAAGTTCCGGCGTCCAAAACCGCCCCCCTTCCCCAGGATGTGGACGGGGGCCTGCTGGAGATTTTAAAAGATCTCCGTTTCCGTCTGGCCCAGAAGGCGGGCGTCCCCGCTTACGTCGTCTTCTCCAACGCGACTTTGACGGACATGGCAGCCCTCAAACCGCTGGACATGGAGGCGTTTTTGCAGGTCTCCGGCGTGGGCCGGGTAAAGGCGGAGCGCTACGGCGCGCTCTTTTTGAAGGCCATTCAGGACTGGCGGGCCGGGGTGGCCCCTCTCACCTGACGGCTCCGGAACGTTTTTCAGAAAACGAAGAGCCTCATTGTTCATGCCGGATGGGCGAAGATGTATCTCAGCCAAGTTGCGTTCCCCCAGCCACCCCGGCGGTTTGCGCGGAAAAACGGCGAAGCCCTGGCGGAAAAGGGACCGGCCGGACGGCGGTTTGCGGTTATGAAGCCGGGTTCTAAAATCATCAAGAAAGAAGGAGCATCTATGAAACAGTTGAAAATCGGCGTGGCGGGCCTGGGCCGCCTGGGCAAGGTCCATGCTCAGAACATCCGCTATAAAATCCCCGGAGCGCTGCTGACGGCGGCCTGCTCCATCGTCCCCGCCGAGTTGGAATACGCCAAAAACGAGCTGGGCGTCACGGATGTCTACACGGACTACCTCGAGATGCTGGCCAGGGCGGACATCGACGCGGTGGTGATTGTCACCACCTCCAGTGAGCACTGCTGGCAGATCGAAGCCGCCTTGGACGCGGGGAAGCACGTCTTTTCCGAAAAGCCCCTGGGGGTGACCGTGGCCCAATGCAAGCAGGCGGAGGCCGCCGTGGAGCGGCATCCGGAGCAAACCTTCATGCTGGGCTTCATGCGGCGCTATGACAAATCCTATTCCTACGCCAAGCAGAAGATCCAGGAGGGGGCCATCGGCACGCCCTATCTGGTAAAGGCCACCGGCATCGATCCGGAGGCCCTGGTGGACGGGGCCATCCGCTTTGCCAAGACCTCCGGCGGCATCTTTCTAGATATGGCGATTCACGACATCGATCTGATGCGCTGGTTTCTGGACTGCGAGGCCACAGAGGTTTACGCCATGGGCGCTACCTTCAAGCACCCGGAGTTCCAAGAGGCCGGGGACGACGAAACCGGCGTGGCCGTCTACAAGTTTGAAAACGGCGCCATGGGCATGATACACGTAGGCCGGACGGCGCCTTACGGCTACCACGTGGAAACCGAAATCGTGGGCACCGAAGGAAGCATTCGCATCTCCGCCGTTCCCGAGAAAAACCAGGCCCGGCTGTACAACCGCAACGGCGTGTGCGCCGAGTGCGTAGGCTCCTTCCCGGAGCGGTTTGAGGAGGCGTATTGCATCGAGGTACAGGAGTTTGTGGACTGCGCGCTTCAAAACAAAACCCCCGGGGTCAGCGTCTATGACGGGACCAAATCCACCGCCATCGGCTACGCCACCACCGAGGCCTGGAAAACCGGCAGAGCCGTGAAGATCGGATAGGACCGCCGGGAAACCCAAAAAGCGTCCACCGCGCGATTATCCCGCAATGGCAAAGGGCCCCGTCACCGGCGGGCAGGCTGTCAAAAAAGTATTTTTGCCAGCCTGAGCAAGTTTTCAAAACCTTTGAAAACGTTTTGAAAACTTATGATTGAAAACGAAAGGAACCCTTCCTGGGTTCCTCTCGTAACTCTCTTCCTTCCCGTCGGAGAAGGGTTTTACGGTTTTTCGGCACTCTGCCCGTCACCGGCGGGGTCTTTTGTTCCGCTTGCGAAAAAACGCCGCCTCAAAAAAAGCGAAAAAAGAACCACGGGCAAACCCCATCCAGAGGGTTCTCCCGTGGCTCTTTTGCTTACGCGGAGCGAATTACATCCTTGTTTTTCACGAAGTATTCCACGCCGGAATACAGGGTCGTCAGCGTGATGATCCAGCCGCAAAGGGGGTCCACCCAGGTGACATAGCGGGCGGGCGCCGCCGTCAGCGCCGCCGGATTCCGGTGATAGGCAATCGTGGGCCCCATCAGCAGCATCACCACAATGCACACCATGGTGGCGGCGGTCTTCACCTTCCCGGACCAACCGGCGGCAATCACCCGCCCGTTGTCTGAGGCAATCATCCGAAGGCCGCTGACGGCAAACTCCCGGGTGATGACCACCATCACCATCCAAGCGGGCATCCGCCCCGTCTCAACAAACCACAAAAGGGCCGCCACCACCAGAATCTTGTCCGCCAGAGGGTCAGCGAACTTGCCAAAGTCCGTCACCAGATTGTACTTCCGGGCGATTTTCCCGTCCAGCAGGTCCGTGAGACTGGCGATGACGAAAATGACCAGGGCCGCATAGTCCCAGCCCCCGTACAGCACCGCCAGAAACACCGGCGCCAGGATGATGCGCAGCATGGTCAATTTGTTGGGCAGATTCATAGATCCTCCTCCTCTGGGTAGAGTTTATCCTTCCAGTACCACCATTTCAGTTTCGCCGGGTCCCTGGTCCCGTGGTCCGCGTAATACACCGCCGCCCGCCAGACGTACAGGGCGCAGCGGTCCTCCTGATAGCCTTTCATCAAACACTCTTTCCAATACAGTTCCTCCGGGTCCCGGCCCTGGAGATCCGCCGTCTCCCGGATACCAAGAGCCTCCATAACGGCGGCGGTGCGGTCCCCCACGCCGGGAATCTCCGTCAGAGGGCTCCCCTTCCCGGCGGCGCTCATTCCACCCGCTCCCCGGTGAGCTCGCCGTCCATCACGCCGGTGAGGCGGACGGTGACAAAGGTTCCTGCCGCCGTCTCTTCCTCCCCGTCAAACCAGATCCGCCCGTCAATCTCCGGGGACTCGGCGTAGCTCCGGCCATAGAACAGCTGGGCCTGGGTATCGAAGCCTTCGCAAAGGACCTCCCGCTCCTCCCCCAGGATGGACTCGTTGTAGGCGTCGATGACGTCCGACTGCACGTCCACGGCGATCTCCGCCCGCCGGGCGGCCTCCTCTCCGTCCACGTGCTCCATCTGGGCGGCCCTGGTTCCCTCCTCCGGAGAGAAGGAGAACACCCCGGCCCGCTCGATTTTCTGCTCCCGGAGGAAGGCGCAAAGCTCCTCAAACTCCGCCTCTCCCTCGCCGGGGAGGCCGGTGATGAGGCTGGTCCGGAGCACCAGACCCGGAATACGCTCCCGAAGGGTCTGGAGCAGAGCGCGGATGGACGCCTTGGTATCCCGGCGGTTCATGCTCTTCAGGATGCCGTCGTTGCAGTGCTGGATGGGGATATCCAGATAGGGCAGAATTTTCGGTTCGGAGGCGATCACGTCAATCAGCTCTTCGGTGATCTCGTCGGGGTAGAGATAGTGGAGGCGAATCCAGTGAAAGTCCAACCGGCAAAGCTCCCGCAAGAGGGCGGCCAGCTGGCGCTCCCCGTTCAGGTCCGTACCGTAGCGGGTAATATCTTGAGCCACCACCAGCAGCTCCTTCACCCCGGCGGAACAAAGCTCCGCCGCCTCGTCCAGCAGTTCCCCCAGGGGGCGGCTGCGGTACTTGCCCCGGAGGGAGGGGATGACGCAGTAAGCGCAGTGGTTATTGCAGCCCTCGGCAATGCGAAGGTAGGCGTACCACGGGGGTGTGGAGAGGATACGGGGCCCGTTTTGAGGCGCGGTGTGGATGTTCCCCATATAACAGGGCCGGAGGCCGTTATCCATGACCTGGGAGATGGCGGTGGCAACGTCGCCATAGCTGCCGGTGCCAAGAACCCCGTCCACTTCCGGCAGTTCCTCCAAAACCCCGGCCTGGTAGCGCTGGGCCATGCAGCCGGTGACGAGAATTTTTTTCAGCCCGCCGGCCTTTTTCAGCTCCGCCAGCTCCAGGATGTGGCCAATGGCCTCCTCACAGGCGGAGGCCAGGAATCCGCAGGTGTTCACCACCGCCACGTCCGCCCCGGCGGGGTCCGGAACAATCTCGTGGCCCGCGGACTGAACCAGGAACATCATCTGCTCGCAGTTGACCTGGTTCTTGGCGCAGCCTAAGGAAAGGAAAAATACTTTATAAGGCATGATGGGCCTCCTCCTTGCGTTCCCCTGCCAGGGGAGTTGTACTCGCCCTTCGGGCGGGACGGATTGGCAACCAGCGATGGCTGGTGCAATGCACCCCCCATTTTCTCTTTTTCT
>CAJUCO010000001.1:268422-284922 GCA_910585245.1 uncultured Oscillibacter sp. | reverse complement strand
CCGATGGCCTCCGTCAGGCAGTTCATGGAGTTGGCGGTGTACATACCGGAGCAGGACCCGCAGGTGGGGCAGGCGTTGTTTTCGTAGTCCTCCACGCCTTCCTCGTCCAGTTTCCCGGCGTAATAACTGCCCACGGCTTCGAACATATGGCTCAGGCAGGTCCGGCGGCCGTCGCTCAGACGCCCTGCCAGCATGGGGCCGCCGGAGCAGAAAATGGCGGGAATGTTCAGCCGGGCGGCGGCCATGAGAAGGCCGGGGACGTTTTTGTCACAGTTGGGAATCATCACCAGCCCGTCGAACTGGTGGGCGATGGCCATGGCCTCGGTGGAGTCGGCGATAAGATCCCGGGTGATCAGGGAGTATTTCATACCCACGTGGCCCATGGCGATGCCGTCGCACACGGCGATGGCGGGGAACTCCACCGGCGTGCCACCGGCGGCACGGATGCCGGCTTTGACAGCTTCCGCGATTTTGTCCAGGTTCATGTGGCCGGGGACGATTTCATTATAGGAGCAAACCACACCGATCAGAGGGCGGTCCAGCTCCTCCCTGGTGTAGCCAAGAGCGTAAAACAGCGAGCGGTTAGGGGCCCGTTCAATGCCCTGGGTGACGTTGCGGCTGAAGTCTTTCATGATGCGTTGCCTCCTGTGTATCCGGCCCTGGGACCGGGAAAATCCGCCTTGATATTGGGTTTTTATCATAATATAGAATCCCGCCGATGTCAAGACGCCCTCCCAAAAGGCGGGGAAAATTGCGTGTCCCCCAGGGTGCGGAATGACCGGCGGGTCCTTGGTTTATCCCGGGCGGCTTTTTTGTGCTTTTCTTGCAAATACCATATGCTTACAACACATTTGGATTTCCGTGAACCGGAGAGAGGCTCTGGTCTTTTTCCCGGCAGAATGGTATAATGAAAACACCGACAACACAGCAAAGGAGGATTTTGCCATGAAACGCTGCTTCATCTTCGCAGCCGGGAGTTTTTACGGTTTGCGAGAACGTCCCGCCAGGGGTGATTTCGTCATTGCCGCCGACGGAGGCTACCGGCTCTGCCTGAAAGAGGGGATTGAACCGGACCTCATTCTGGGGGACTTTGACTCCATGGAAGCGCCGGAGGGCTTGTCCAATCTCCGCCGCCTGCCGGTGGAAAAGGACGACACGGATACGCTGGCGGCCCTCAAAGTGGGGCTGGAAGAGGCCTGTGATACATTTTATATCTATGGCGGCACCGGCGGTAAGCGCCTGGACCACACGGTGGCGAACCTCCAATGTTTGTTGTTCCTCCGCCGGAGGGAGGCCAGAGGGTATCTCTACGACGACGGCTTTGTGTGGACTGTTTTGGAAAACGAGGCGCTTACCATTCAAAGGACGGTGGAATGGGGGCGGTTCTCCGCCTTTTGTCTGGGGGACCGGGCGGAGGGCGTGGACGAAGAGGGCTTTCAGTACCCCTTGCATAACGCTGTGTTGACGCCGGACTTCCCCCTGGGAGTCAGCAACCACATTTTGGAGCCGGAGGCCCGGATCTCGGTTCGAAAAGGGGCTTTGGCCGTGGGCTGGGAACTTTCACCCCTGGAAGCTGCCTCCCGGACGTGACCGGCCCGCCGGTCCGGTGGGCCTCAGGCTGTCGAAAAAGGATTTTCGCCAGCCTGAGCAAGTTTTTCAGACCTTTCAAAAAGGTCTGAAAAACTTCTGATTGAAAACGAGAGAAACCCCTGATGGGTTTCTCTCGTAGCTCTTTTCCTTTCCGCTCCATTTTGAACAACACTTTTTCGACAAGCTGCGGCCCTCTGGTCCGCCGGACCCTTTCTTCTCCTCTGGGGTTTTCGCGGGAGAGTGGTTTTCTTTTGGCAGTTCTCCTGTGGGAATCAAGAATGAGGCGTATGGGGAAAACGTTAGACTTGAGATAGAATAACGAAATGACAAAAGTGTGGTTGCGCGCGGCTAAAACTTCATGTATAATGAACAAGAACGGAAAGGTTGACCTTTCTGAATACAAGATGGCCGTGGGACCGGGACGGGCACGGAAGCAAGGAGTTTTTTATGGCGGCATTTACCGTAAACGGCAAACCTGTAACCGTGGAGAAGAATCAAAAGCTGATCCGCTTTTTGCGGGACAGCTTGGGCCTGACTTCCGTGAAGGACGGATGCAGCGAAGGGGCCTGCGGCACCTGCACGGTGCTCATCGACGGCAAGCCTACACGGGCCTGTATTCCCCAGACGGACAAGCTGGAGGGAAAACAGGTCCTCACGGTGGAGGGCTTGCCGGAGTTTGAAAAGCGAGTCTATACATATGCTTTTGGAAAGGCCGGGGCGGTGCAGTGCGGCTTTTGCATCCCCGGTATGGTTATGTGCGCCAAGGCCTTGTTGGACGGAAACCCGAACCCCTCCCGGGAGGAGGCGGCTTTCGCCATTCGAAATAACATTTGCCGGTGCACCGGCTATGTGAAGATCATCGACGCCATTTTGCTGGCGGCGGAGCTTATGCGGGCCGGGGAGGTTCCGGAAATCCCTGAGCGCTGGACCCTGGGGGCCCGCGTGCCCCGTGTGGATGTGGAGGAAAAGGTCACCGGCACGGGAATATATCCCGACGATGTTTCCATGGACGGCATGATTTACGCCAGCGCCGTCCGCTCCGCATACCCTAGAGCCAGGGTCCTGGCCATTCACGGGGAGGAGGCCAAGGCCCTGCCCGGTGTGGTGGGGGTCTTTACCGCCGCCGACATCCCCGGAAGCAACAAGGTGGGCCACCTGAAAAAGGATTGGGACACCATGATTGCCGTGGGGGAAATCACCCATTACCTGGGGGACGCCATCTGCATTGTGGCGGCGGAGGACCAGGAGACCCTGGCCAAGGCCAAGGCTCTGATAAAAGTGGACTATGAGGAACTGCCCATGGTCCGCAGTCCCCGGGAGGCCATGGCGGAAGGGGCGCCTTTGGTTCACCGGGAGGGAAATCTGCTGGCGCACAAGCATATTCAGCGGGGAGACCCGGCGGCTGCCATTGCGAAATCCAAGTACGTGCTGACAGAGACCTTTTCCACCCCCTGGACGGAGCACGCCTTCCTGGAGCCGGAGTGCGCCGTGGCCTATCCCGACGGGGACGGGGTGATGATTCTCTCCACAGACCAGGGGACCTATGACACCCAGCACGAGACCATGGGGATGCTGGGCCTGCCGGCGGAAAAGGTGAAGGTTCGAAACTGCCTGGTGGGCGGCGGCTTTGGCGGCAAGGAGGACGTGACGGTCCAGCACCACGCCGCGTTGGTCGCCTATCTGACTGGGCGTCCGGTGAAGGTGAAGCTCAGCCGGGCGGAGAGTTTGCTGATTCACCCCAAGCGTCACCCCATGGAGATGGAGTTTACCCTGGGCTGTGACGAAAACGGCCTTATCCAGGGCGTCAAGGCCAAGGTGGTGGCGGATACAGGGGCTTATGCCTCTTTGGGCGGGCCGGTGCTGGAGCGGGCCTGTACCCACGCGGCGGGACCTTATAACTATCAGAACTTTGAGATTGACGGTTGGGCCTGGTACACGAACAATCCTCCCGCCGGGGCCTTCCGGGGCTTTGGCGTCACACAGACCTGTTTTTGCATTGAGAGCTTGTTAAACCAGATGGCGGACGTGGTGGGAATCAGCCCCTGGGAGATTCGCTACCGCAACGCCATCCGCCCCGGTCAGGAGCTGCCAAACGGCCAGATTGTGGACGCGTCCACCGGCCTTGTGGAGACGCTGGAGGCGGTGAAACCCTACTATGAAAAGGCCAAGTTCGCCGGCCTTGCCTGCGCCATGAAGAACGCGGGTGTGGGCGTAGGAATCCCGGACACAGGACGGGTTCGCCTCACGGTAGAGGACGGCAAGGTCCATATTTTTGCCGGGGCTTCCTGCATCGGCCAGGGTCTGGGGACGGTGCTGACCCAGATGATCTGTGACCAGACGGGACTGAGTCACAAGAATGTGGTTTACGAGCGGTCCAACACGTATTTCGCGCCGGACTCCGGTACCACCTCCGGCTCCCGGCAGACGCTGTTTACCGGAGAGGCCTGCCGCCGGGCCTGTGAAGGCCTGAAGGCCGCCCTGGAAGAGGGGGAGCTGGCCTCTTTGAACGGAAAAGAGTTCTACGGCGAGTATCTGGGCAGGACGGACCCTCTGGGTGCCGACGTCCCCAACCCCGTCAGCCACATTGCCTACGGTTACGCCACTCAAGTGTGCATTCTGGACGAGGATGGGAGGCTCAAGCAGATTGTGGCCGCCCATGACGTGGGCAAGGCGGTGAATCCCCTCTCGGTAGAGGGGCAGATTGAGGGGGGAGTAGTCATGTCCATGGGCTATGCCCTGACGGAGCGGTACCCCTTGACGGACTGTAAGCCCAATGTGAAGTTCGGAACCTTGGGACTGTTCCGGGCCAATCAGGTGCCTGAGATCCTCCCCATCATTGTGGAGAAAGAGGGGCTGGATGTGGCCTGTGGGGCCATCGGCATCGGAGAGATCACGTCGATTCCCACCGCTCCCGCCATTGCCGGCGCCTATTTCCGTTACGACGGCAAGCGGCGCACATCCCTGCCTCTGGAGGGGACGCCTTACGCGAAACCGTGAGGGAGAGCTCCTTCTATGGGCAGGACTTGGAAGCGCGGGTCAACGGTGTGTCCCCCAGGGCCTGCAAGCGCCTTTCGGAAATTCAGACCCTGCCGGACTGGGAGACCCGGAAGTGGATGAGGCAATCCGGGACCTTCAAACATGAAAAGAAACGGGGACGTTTCCGTCCCCGTTTCCGGGTCAATCTTGTAATTCCCGCAATGCCTCCGGCGTGTCTACATCGCTCAGCTCCTTTTCCGCTACCTCCAGTAAAATCAGATCCTCCTTGTGCCGCCGGATGACGGCGTTTCCCCCGTGGTCTTCCCGGAGCGCCTGTAGTTCCGGAAAAAAACGGGCGGGGAAGAGGCAGGGATTTCCCCGGACTCCGCCGTGAGCCAGGGCGGCGATTTTCTCCGGCTGGGAGCGCCACAGCGCCACCAGAGCTTGGACGCTCTCCCGCCGCAAAAGGGGCTGGTCGCTGACCAGGAACATGGCTCCGCCGCAATCCCCCAGGGTCTCCAATCCCAGTTGAATGGTGTGGCTGATGCCCCAGTCCGGGTGTTCATTTTGGCAGGGTGTGAAGTGGAACTGCTTCGCCAGATCTATAATTTGCGGGTATTGCGTCACCACGGCCACGCGTTCAAATTCCTCTCCCGGCACCGCCTCCAGCGCCCGGAGAATCAGGCTCCGGCCCCGGACCCCGGCGGCCAGCTTGTTTTCTCCAAAGCGGCGGGCGTTTCCCGCCGCCATAACCACGCAACCCAATTTCATCGTTTCAGACAGACTCCCATCGATTTAATGTTTAATCAGTATATCCTCTTTTCTCCCGCTCAGTCAAGAATTACCGTCCCCGGGAGCGAAGTTGTAAATAGAAAAGGAGGGCACCCAATGAGTAAAAGCGTCGGCAAAAGCGTTGTGCGGGTGGACGCCTATGAAAAGGCCACAGGCCGGGCCAAATACATGGACGACCTCTGCGACCGTAGCGCCCTGATCGCGAAAATCTGTCATTCCACCATTGCCCACGGGTTTGTGAAATCCGTGGATACCTCCGCGGCGGAGGCCATCCCCGGCGTTGTAAAGGTGCTGACCTGCTTCGACGTCCCGGATCTCGAATTTCCAACGGCGGGTCATCCTTGGTCCACAGACCCTCATCACCAGGATGTGGCGGACCGGAAACTCTTAAACCGGCACGTTCGTTACTACGGCGACGAGGTGGCGGTGGTCATTGCCGAGGAGGAGGTGGCCGCCGTCCAGGCCCTTCGGGCGATTAAAGTTGAATACGAGGAATTGCCCTTTGTTCTGGATGCCCAGGAGGCCATGAAAGACGGCGCGCCCCAGATTCAAGAGCGCTATCCAAACAACCTCCTGGCCCACTCCGACCTTCGCCGGGGAGATTATGAAACCGCCCGGCGGGAACCGGGCCTGATCAAGGTGGAGGGCTGGTACGACACCCCCACCGTTCAGCACTGCCACATTGAAAATCACGGCTGTTTTGCCTATGAGGAGGCGGGAAGGATGGTGGTGGTCAGCTCCACCCAGATTCCCCACATTGTCCGCCGGGTGGTGGGGCAGGCGCTGGGCCTTCCCTGGGGCAAGGTACGAATCATCAAGCCTTACATTGGCGGGGGCTTTGGCAACAAGCAGGACGCGCTGTACGAGCCCCTTTGCGCCTGGTGCTCTACCCAGGTGGGGGGACGGCTGGTAAAGCTGGAGTGCAGCCGGGAGGAGACCTTCGTCTCCAACCGGGTCCGCCATGCCATCCGCACCCATATCATCTCCTACGTCCGGCCCGACGGCACGCTGGTTGCCCGGAAACTGGAGGCCTTTTCCAACCAGGGGGCCTACGCCTCCCACGGCCACGGCATTGTGGCCAAGGGTATGAACGCCTTCCCCCAGCTCTATCCCTGCCCCAATGTGGAGTGCGACAGCTGGACGGTGTACACAAACCGGCCCTCCGCCGGGGCCATGCGGGGCTATGGCATTCCCCAGGCCATGTTCGCCGGAGAGAGCCACATTGACGACATTTGTAAGGCCATCGGTATGTCTCCTCTGGAGTTCCGCCGGAAAAACCTGATGCCCGTGGGCTATGTGGACGGCTTCTCCAAAAACGAGCTGTACTATGACACATTTAACCAGTGCATAGACAAGGCCCTGGAAAAACTGGACTACCGGAAGAAGTTTGAAGAGTACCAAAACCAGACCGGCCCGGTCCGCCGGGGCGTGGGACTGGCGGTGTTCTGGTACAACACCGCCGTGTGGCCCATCTCTCTGGAGTCCTCCTCCTGCCGGATGGTACTGAACCAGGACGGGTCTCTCCAGTTCCAGACCGGCGAGACGGAAATTGGCCAGGGCTGTGACACGGCCTATTCTCAGATGGTGGCGGACGCCGTGGGGATTCCCCTCAGCGACGTCCACGTGGTTTCCACCCAGGATACGGACGTCACCCCCTTTGGCACTGGGGCCTACGCTTCCCGGCAGACCTACATCGGCGGCTTTTCCATTATGCAGACGGCCCTGGCCCTTCGGGAGCGCATTCTGGCCGTGGCTCACCGGCAGACCCGAATGCCTGTTTCAAATCTGGACCTGGTGGATGGGCAAATTGTCCGAAAGAGTGACGGGCGCATCCTGAAATCCCTGGGGGACTTGGCGCTGGAAAGCCTCTACTCCCTGGACGACAGCCGGCATATTACCGCCGAGACCACCGCCCAGATCAAATCCAACGCCTACTCCTTTGGCTGTTCCTTCGCGGAGGTGGAGGTGGACATCCCCATGTGCAAGGTGAAGCTGCTGCGGCTGGTGAACGTCCATGACTGTGGTACGCTCATCAACCCCGCCCTGGCGGAGGCCCAGGTCCACGGCGGGATGTCCATGGCCATTGGATATGGCCTTTCCGAGGAGCTGAGGTTCGACGAAAAGACCGGCAAGCCCCTGAACAACAACCTGCTGGACTACAAGCTCTCCACCTTTATGGATCATCCCGCTCTGGAGGTGGGCTTCGTGGAGAATCCGGAGCCCACCAGCCCTTACGGCACCAAGGCCCTGGGAGAGCCCCCGGCCTGCTCCGGCGCCCCGGCCATCCGGAACGCCGTTTTGAACGCCACCGGAGTTGCCATTGATTCTTGCCCCATCACGCCCCATGTCCTCTATCGGAAGTTGAAAGAGGCTGGGTTGATCGAAGAGTAAAGGAGGGCCAACGTATGTATGACATGAAAGCCCTGTACCAGGCCAAAACCGTGAAGGATGCCGTGGCCCTGCGCCTTGCCCACCCCGAGGCCCAGATCATCGCCGGAGGCTCCGACGTGCTGGTTCAGATGCGGGAGGGAAAACGGGCCGGTGTGGAGCTGATCTCCATTCAGACCCTGGACGAGATTCGGGGGGTGTCCATGGATGAAGACGGAACTCTCCGCATTGGCTCTCTCACCAGTTTTTCCCATATCACCCGGGACCCCCTGATCCAAAAGTACATCCGTGTTTTAGGTGAAGCGGTGGACCAGGCGGGGGGACCTCAGATTCGAAACATCGGCACCATCGGAGGAAACACCTGTAATGGCGTCACCTCTGCGGATTCCGCTTCCACGCTCCACGCCTGGGACGCCGTTGTGGAGCTGACAGGACCCCAGGGCATCCGCCTTCAGCCCATTTGGGAGTTTTATCTTGGGGCGGGGAAGGTGGACCTTCGAGAGGGGGAGATTCAGACCTCGATTCTCATTCCTAAAGAGAGCTATGAGAACTGCTTTGGACACTACATCAAATATGCCATGCGCAACGCCATGGATATCGCCACCCTGGGGACCTCCGTCAATGTCCGCCTCTCCGCCGATAAACAATGCGTGGAGCGGGCAAGGGTCGCCTTCGGTGTGGCGGGCCCCGTGCCCCTGCGGGCCGGAACGGCGGAAAAATTGGCGTCGGGCCAGCCCGTCAGCCTGGAGCTGGCGGAAAAGTTTGCCCAGGCGGTCAAGGAGGATATCAACCCCCGGGACTCCTGGCGGGCGGCCAAGGACTTCCGCCTCCACATCGCCGTGGAGAGCGCGAAACGGGCTTTTATTGCGTCCGTGAAACTGGCGGGAGGTGCGCTGTAATGGAAAGACACAACATCCAGTATCAAACCGTTCATTTCAACCTCAATGGCAAGGACGTGGAGCGGACGGTGGATGTCCGGGCCAGCCTCACGGACCTGCTGCGCAACGACTTTCGGATGACGTCCGTGAAAAAAGGCTGCGAGGTGGGCGAGTGCGGGGCCTGTAACGTCCTGATCGACGGCGAGGCGTTCAACTCCTGTATTTATCTCGCCGTCTGGGCGGAGGGAAAGCGGGTTCGTACCTTGGAAGGGCTTCTGGGCCCCAATGGGGAGCTTTCCGACATTCAGCAGGCCTTTGTGGACGAGGCGGCGATTCAGTGCGGCTTCTGCACTCCGGGCTTTTTGCTGACGGCGGTGGAGATTTTGGAGAGTGGGAAGGAGTACACGGACGATGAGCTGCGCAAACTCCTCTCGGGCCATCTCTGCCGATGTACCGGATACGAGAACATCCTTCGGGCCGTGAAGAAGACCATGTACAAGCGGCTGGGAAAAGAGTTGCCTTGTTGACAGGAAAACGGAGGGACGCTTGCGTCCCTCCGTTTCAGAGTGTGGAAAAACCGTAAAAACCATCCCCGACGGGAAGGAAGAGCGTTACGAGAGGAACCCAGGAAGGGTTCCTTTCGTTTTTGTCCGCTATTTAATAGCCCGTCTTCCCGCCCTCTGGCTGCCCATAGGACTGGAAGCGTTTCGAAACGTCCTCCATGTCCTCCCGGCTGAGAAGGTTGGGCGTTCCGATGCACAGGGTCCGGTATTGAAGCTCCGCCACATACTCCAAGTTTAATGCCAGCCCATAGGCCCCGGCCATGTCTTTTCCACAGGCCACCAGCCCATGGTTCCCCAGGAGGACCGCGTCGCATTTTCCGGCGGTCTCCACGGCGGCTTCCGCCAGTTCCAGGGTGCCGAAGGGGTAGTAGGGCGTGCAGGGAACTTCCGCCGCCCCCGCGCCGGCGATGGCGTAGTGGACGGCTTGAAGGGGCCGGCCCAAAACGGCGAAGGTGGTGCAGTACATGGAGTGGGTGTGGACCACGGAGCGGACATGGGGCTTGCGCTTGTAAAAAAGAGTGTGGAGAGCCCACTCGCTGGAGGGTTTTCGGGTTCCCTCCACAATCTTGGCCTCCAGGTCCATGACCACCACGTCCTCAGGCCGGGTATCGAAATAGCCGATGCCCGAAGGGCTGATGGCCAGAAGTCCATGTTCCGGGGCGTAAATGCTGATATTTCCGCTGGTGCCGGTGCTGAGACCCGCGGCGCTCATCTTCTTCCCATACTCCACCACCAGTTCCCGCTCTTCCTGCAATAACATGGCCGTTTCTCTCCTTTGCTGTATGCTCTAAAAAGGTTCTTCAATAGAACTCCCGGACCTCCGTGTCGAAGTAGCGGTCCAGAAGACCGGGGACATAGACCCCTTTGTCCGTCACCACGCCGGAGATCAGATGAGGGGGCGTCACGTCAAAAGAGGGGTAGATGCCCTTGACCTCCGGAAGGGTGTTGGAAATGCCCCATGAGGTGAGCACAGGGCCGGGGTTCCGCTGTTCAATCACAATGTCCGCCGCCGACCGTTTGTCTTTGTCGGGAATGCCGGTGACGTAATAGGGAAGGCCGAAGTGCTTGGCCAGAATCGCCATTTGGAAGGTGCCGGTTTTGTTAGCGATGTGCCCGTCCCGGGCAATGGCGTCTGCGGCGGAGGTAAATACATCGATTCCCTCCCGTTCCATGGCGTAGGCCACCATGTTGTCCGTGATGACCGTGGTGTCAAAGCCCGCCTGGGCAAAGCAGCTGGCGGTGAGCCGGGCGCCCTGGAGGAAGGGCCGGGTTTCCGCGCAAAAAACCCGGAAGGACTTGCCGCTTCGGGCGGCGGAGCGGATGAGGGTTCCGATGATGGTTTCTCCGTAGCACTGGGTCAAAAGGGTGCCGCCCTCCGGGATCAGGGTCTCCAGGTGATCTCCCACCAGCTGCATGACGCGGTAGCGCCGCTCCAGGGATTGAAGGGTGTCGTTTACAACGGCGGCCACCGGGTCCGCTCCCGCCTCCAGGGCCTCCTCCGCCACGGCGGCGCAACGGAAGGTGATCTTACCGTAACGGCTGGCGGTGGTGGGGCGGGCGTGGGCCAGATCATGGGCCGCCTGCTGCAAAAAGGCGCTCTGTTCCGCCCGCCCCTTGTCCCGGACCTGGTAAGCCGCCAGGGCCATGCCCATGCCCACGGCGGTGTAGGGTCCGGCGCTCTGGGTCACCATGTCCGCGATGGCCTGGACCACCTCTTGATAAGTCTCACAGATTTCAAACCGGACTTCTCTGGGATAGACCCGGCGGTCCAGAATGCGGACCTTTCCGCCCTCGTACCAGGCTACATTTTCATATCGCAAAAGAAAGGGCATCCCCTGGTCTATGCGTTCCATTTGCCGCGCCTCCTTCCCGCCGGGTTCAAAGTCTACCGGCATTTTTACCATCATACTCCATTAGAAGGGAAAAAGCAAATGGGAAAACGGTTGCCTTTTTTCGCCGGTTCCGGTATACTGGGGCAAATCCTGAAAGGAGGCGGACAGATGGCGAAGCTCCGTGATCACGCGGAAAACATTTACCGTACGGCCCTCCGGCGGGCCTTGCCGGACGTGGCGGTGAAAGAGGCCCTGGAGGGCTTTCGCCCCCCCTCCGGCCGGACGCTGTTGGTGTCTGTTGGAAAGGCGGCGTGGCGGATGTCCGCCGCTGCCCTGGAGACTTTGAACGTGGACGGCGGGCTGGTGGTGACGAAGTACGGGCATAGCCAGGGCGCTCTCCCCGGTCTGGAAATTCTGGAGGCGGGGCACCCGGTGGTGGATGCGGCCTCCTTCGCCGCGGCGGACCGGGCGCTGGAATTGGTTTCGGAGCTGGGGGAGGGGGACAAGGTGCTCTTCCTTCTCTCCGGCGGAGGCTCCGCCCTCTTTGAGGCGTCGGACCTCTCCTTAGAGGAGTTTCAGGACGTGAACCGCCAACTGTTGGCCTGTGGCGCGGATATCCAGGAGGTCAACCGAATCCGGAAACGCCTGTCCAATGTGAAGGGCGGCCGTTTTGGCGCGGCCTGCGCCCCGGCGGAGGTGTTTTCCGTCATCCTCTCCGACGTGGTGGGGGACCGGTTGGACATGATTGCCTCAGGTCCCGCGGCTGTGGACGCCTCCACTCTGGAAGAGACGTTGGCGATAGTGGAAACGTACGGTTTGAAGCTGTCCTCTCAGGCCTTGGAGCTGTTGAAGCGGCCCCTTCCGGCGGCGCTGCCTCATGTGGAACATCACATCTGCGGCAGCGTCTCCCAGCTTTGCCACACAGCGGCGGAAGTCTGCCGGAACTTGGGGTATGAGGCGCGGATTCTGACGGACCGTGAGGCGGGAGAGGCGCGGGAAGTGGGGCGGGCGCTGGCCAGGGCTTTGCTTCAAGAGCGGAAGGCGGAACGCCCCACAGCTTTGATCCTGGGGGGAGAGACGGTGGTGAGGCTCACCGGAAAAGGAAAAGGGGGCCGGAATCAGGAATTGGCCCTGGCGGCGGCCTCTGTTTTGGCGGGGACGGAGGGAACGGCACTTTTTTCCGTGGGGTCCGACGGAACCGACGGCCCCACAGACGCGGCAGGGGGCTACGTGGACGGCGAGACGGAAAAATTACTCCAGGAGTTTGGCATGGAGATTCCGGCGGTGCTGGCGGAAAACGACGCGTATCACGCGTTGGAAAAGGTGGGAGGCCTGATTGTCACCGGCCCCACGGGCACCAATGTAAACGACATAAGCGTGGCCCTCCATTGGCCGCCGGAAAAGCAGTAAAGAGCTGGAGAGAGGACCCCTTCTGGGGCCCTCAGTCTGTCAAAAAGGTACCGTCTGAAATGAAGCGGAAAGGAAAAGGCGAGAGGAACCCCTCAGGGGGTTCTCTCGTCAGCTTGTCAAAAAAGTGCTGTCTAAAATGAAACGGAAAGGAAAAGAGCTACGAGAGAAACCCATCAGGGGTTTCTCTCGTTTTCAATCAGAAGTGTTTCAGACCTTTTGAAAGGTCTGAAACACTTGCTCAGGCTGTCGAAAATCCTTTTTCGACAGCCTGAGAGGACCCCGGAAGGGGTCCTCTCGTTTTTAATGGGGCAAAACCAGACTGATGGCGCACAGGGCCAGGGCGGCGGCACAACCGATGTCCACGGCCTTGCGGTGATTGGCGAAGAGCGTTTGCAGCGCCGCTCCGGCAAACAGCCAAATCAGGTTGGCCAGCGGCCCGGTGAAGGGCAGGAAAAGTCCCACCGCCAAAAGACTCCAGAAGGACCGGGTGTAGGGCAGAACATAGGAGGCCAGGGCCATCAGACAAAAGATCATAACCTTCACATTGGTCAAATTCACCAGCAGGCCTGAGAGAAAGCCGGGGGCTTCCGGGGCCTGCCCCTCCGGCCCGCCG
Organism: uncultured Oscillibacter sp.; assembly: GCA_910585245.1. GTDB lineage: Bacteria > Bacillota > Clostridia > Oscillospirales > Oscillospiraceae > Oscillibacter. Next base: position 271,880 of record CAJUCO010000001.1, on the reverse strand, counting down.
GAGGAGCGGAGGGTGTGAAAGGCCATCCAGAGGAGATAGGCCGCCCCTACCCAGGACAGCAGCTCCACGTATTGATTCAGCACCGTACCCAGGAAGAAGGTCACCAACACGGCGGCCATGGACACGGCGAAAAAGCCGGTGAACAGCCCCCGCCACTGCCGCAAGGCAGGGCCCTTCCCGTACCGCAAGGCGGTGGAGAGACTACAGAGATTGGCGGGGCCGGGGGTAATGGCGCCCACATAACAGTAGAGCAAAAAGGTGGGAAGCAGCGACAGGGGCATGATGGGTACCGTCCTTTGTTTGAGATGCACCCATCATAGCAAAAAAACTATCATTTGAAAAGAAAAAGTTTTTGAAGTATACTATTGGCAAAATCAATGGATTGGAGGCGTTTCTATGGAGCTGAAAAATCTTCGCACCTTTCAGGCCGTGGTGGACCAGGGGAGCTATCAAAAGGCGGCGGAGAGGTTGGGGTACACACAGTCCACCATTACGGTTCAAATCCAACAGCTGGAGGGAGAGTTGGGCGTTCCCCTCTTTGAGCGGGTGGGCCGGCGGATGGTATTGACGGAGGCGGGAGAACGGGTGCTGCCCCAGGCCCGAGAGTTGCTGTTGGCGGCGGACCGGCTCTTGGAGTGCGGGAGGACGGAGCGGATTCCCACAGGGACTCTCCGGGTGGACATGGCGGAGACTCTGCTGTGCTACCGGATGCAGCCGGTGATTCGCTCGTTTCGAGAGCGGGCCCCCCAGGTCCGGCTGATTGTCCGGAGCTGTAACTGTATGCAAATTCCCCTGGGGGTTCGCACGGGAGCCTGCGACCTGGGGGTGGGGTACGACATGGATTGGAACCGGGAGAGCCTGGAGGTGGAATCCGTGGGAAGTTATGACATTGTGCTTCTGGCTTCCCCGGATTTCACGGAGCCGGATTTCACCACGCCGGGACAACAAAAGGGGGTTTCCCTGGTCACCGACGAACCGGACAGCATCTTTCGCCGGCGGTTGGAGGACTACCTGCGCCGCCGGGAGATTGAACTGGACGTGACGCTGGAGCTATGGAGCATAGAGACCATTAAGCGCTGCGTGATGAGCAATCTGGGGTTTACCTATTTGCCCCGCTTTGTGGCGGAGGAGGAGCTGGCGGACGGGCGGCTGGTGGAGCTGAAGGCCCCCATCTCCGGCGTTCCCGCGCCGGCCCTTTGCGCCTGGAGGAAGGGCCGGTGGGTCACACCGGCCATGGAGCTGTTTTTAGAACTGTTGCGGCAGGGGCTTGGTGGCGCCCTCACCGGCGGCGCTTGCGCTCCGGGGCAGGGTCCCGCCGCTGAAACGGCTTGTCGATTAAGATGATGTCGTCCCCGATTCTCTGGATGCAGTCCCAGGGGATATAAAATTCCTCTCCCCGCCCGAAGAGCCCGAAGAACCGGGCGGGACCGTAGACCACAATGGCCACCACCTGTCCCTCCGGCGCCCGGAGGTCCACATCCGCCACCAGTCCCAGGCGGCAGCCGTCGTTGATATTGATGACCTCCTTTCGCCGGAGATCCCGAAACCGCACCTGCATGGCCCTCAACTCCTTTCAAAAAAACCTATGCGCCCCTTGGGCCGTCCTATTCTGACAAAAGGTCCCAGTATAGGAAAAAAGGCCTCTGGAGATACTGATTTTGCGGCGTGAAGAGGGAAAGACCCCACCCGCCGCATGGTCACTATACACAAGAGGGGGCGGCTTTCATGCAGGGAAAAGTCGAGATCGCGGGGGTCAATACCGCCAAGTTGAAGGTGCTGAAAAATGAGGAGACCATGGCCCTTCTCCGCCGGACCAAAGAGGGGGACCAGGAGGCCCGCCGCCAGCTGATTGAGGGGAATCTCCGGTTGGTACTGTCGGTAATCCAGCGGTTTTCCAGCCGGGGGGAGAACGTGGACGACCTGTTCCAGGTGGGCTGTGTGGGCCTCATCAAAGCCATCGACAACTTTGACATCAATCAGCCGGTGAAATTTTCCACCTACGGCGTGCCGATGATTATTGGCGAGATCCGCCGTTACCTCCGGGACAACAGTGCCATCCGGGTCTCCCGGTCCATGCGGGACACGGCCTACCGGGTTCTACAGGTTCGGGAGCGGCTGATCTCCGAGACCCAGCGGGAGCCCACGGTGGAGCAGATCGCCAAGGAGCTGGATATCCCCCGGGAGGATGTGGTCTTTGCCATGGACGCCATTGTGGACCCGGTGTCGCTGTATGAGCCGGTGTACTCCGACGGCGGCGACGCCCTTTGCGTCATGGACCAGGTCCGGGATACCCAGAATACCGACGAGCACTGGACGGACCGCATTGCCCTGAAGGACGCCCTGAAACGTCTAGACGACCGGGAGCGGCGCATCCTGTCCCTCCGGTTTTACGAGGGCAAGACCCAGATGGAAGTCTCCGCCGAGGTGGGCATCTCCCAGGCCCAGGTCTCCCGTCTGGAAAAGGGAGCCATCAACACTATCAAGAAGAATATCTGATGAAAGGCCCGCCTCCGGCGGACCTTGCTCAGGCTGGCGAAAAAGAATTTTCGCCAGCCTGAGCAAGTTTTCAAAACGTTTGAAAACGTTTTAAAAACTTATGATTGAAAACGAAAGGAACCCTTCCTGGGTTCCTCTCGTAGCTCTCTTCCTTCCCGTCGGGGAAGGTCTTTACGGTTTTTCGACACTCTACAAGGCCCGCCTCCGGCGGACCTTTTTCTATGGTTTCCCTTGTATTTTATTCCGGGAACTGCTATAATGGGACAACTATGAAGGGGGGAAGACCATGGACTTCGCCGGATTGCTCCGCGCCATTGACTGGAAGTTCCTGGAGGATAGCCTGACGCGCCTCCTGGCCGTCCTCCTCTGCCTGACGGTCCATGAGACCAGCCACGGTCTGGCGGCCTGCGCCCTGGGAGACCCCACGGCCCGGGACCGCCAACGCCTGAGCCTGAATCCCTTCCGGCACATTGACTGGTTGGGCCTTGCCATGATGCTGGTTGTGGGCTTTGGCTGGGCCAAGCCCGTGCCGGTGGACCCCCGGTATTTTAAAAAACCCAAGCAGGGTATGGCTCTGACGGCTCTGGCGGGGCCGGTCTCCAATTTCCTCCTGGCCCTGGCGGCGGTGTTTCTCAGCCGGGAGATTTACTTGCGTTTTCCATACCGCCAGGGCGGAGAACTGATGTTCGAGTTTCTTCTTTACACACTGGCCCCCCTGTCCATCGGCTTGGGGATCTTTAATCTGTTACCCATCCCGCCCTTAGATGGGTCCAAGGTGTTGGGGGCCTTTTTGCCGGACCGGGTCTACTTCGGCCTGATGCGGTATGAGCGGTACGGTATGTTTCTCCTGTTGGCTCTGAGCTGGTTCGGCGTCACCGGGGGCTTGATTCGTGGAGCCATTTGGGAAGTCTACCGCTTCTTTTTCGAACTCTTCTTTTAAATCCGGCCGGAGATCGGAAGAG
>CAJUCO010000001.1:0-268412 GCA_910585245.1 uncultured Oscillibacter sp. | reverse complement strand
ATCCGGCCGGTCTCCGGCGCGGTGGGAGGTCTTTTTGGAAAGTCCCGTATTCAAGCTGGAAAAGGTGGTCCACTCCCGGACGGAGGAATTGCAGGACTTCGAGGGCCCCCTGGATCTGATTTTATTTCTCTTGGGGAAGAACAAGATGGAGATTCAGGATATCTCCATCTCCCTGATTTGCGATCAGTACTTGAGCTGGCTGGACCGCCGCCAGCAGTTGGACTTGGAGGTGGCCAGTGAGTTTGCCGCCATGGCCTCCCATCTGGTGTACCTGAAAACCCGGATGCTCCTCTCCATAGAGGATGAGGAGGCCAAAAGTGAAATGGAGGCCCTGATCCAATCTCTGGAGGAGCGCCGCCGGGGGGAGAGTTACGCCTATGTGAAAGCCCTGGGGGAGAAACTGGGCCCTTTGGAGGAGTTTGGGCGTAACGTTTGCGTCCGGGGGCCGGAGGCTTTGGAGCCTGGAGAAATACAATATAATCATCATCCCCAGGACCTTCTCTGGGCCATGCGGGAGCTTCAAAGCCGGGCGGAGCGGAAGTTACCACCCCCCAAGGCCGCGTTTCAGGAGATTGCCCAGTATGAGCCCTATCCCGTGGAGCGGAAGGCTCTGGACATTTTGCGCCGTCTGCGGGACGGAACCGTCACCCGTTTTCTCCAGCTCTTCCAAGGCAGCCGGAGCCGCAGTGAGATGGTGGCGACATTTTTGGCGGTGCTGGAGCTCTGCCGGTCCCATGTGTTGCAATTGAGCGGCTCGGAATCGGAGTGCGTCGTGCGTCAGGTGGGGGAACCGCCGGAACATCTCGCCGCCCAGGCGGAAAAAACCTAAGGAGGACCCATGGAGAGAACGGAAATCGAGTCCGCCGTGGAGGCGATTCTTTTCGCCTCCGGCGAGCCGGTACAACTAAAGCGCCTTTGTACCGCCCTGGAGTTGGCCCGCCCCGCCGTAGAGCGGGCGCTAAAAGATCTGAGCGATCACTACGCCTTTGAGCGCCGGGGAATCCGCCTGGTCCAGATGGACGACTTTTGGCAGCTTTGTTCCGCTCCGGAATTTGCCGGTGCGGTACACCGGGCCCTGGAGGTCCGCAAGCCCTCCAAACTCAGCCAGCCTGCTTTGGAGGCGCTGACCATCATTGCCTATTACCAGCCCACAACCAGGGCCTATGTGGACCAGATTCGGGGGGTGGACAGCTCCTACACCATGAGCCTTCTTTTAAATCGGAACCTGATTGAGGAGTGTGGGCGGCTTCAAGCGCCGGGGAGGCCGCGGCTGTACCGGACCACAAAGCAATTTCTCCGGGCCTTCCATTTAAGCAGTCTGGAGGAGTTGCCGGAGCTGGCCGGCCCCTCGGAAGAGGAGGACCCCCTGGACCCGGAGGCCGACGGCCAGATGCGTCTGGGGGAGAACGGGGAGATTGTGGCCACGGAACAAGAGAAGACCTCCGGCGAATAGCGAATAAAGAGGGGAGGCGCCGCCTATGGCGTGGTTTTGGATACTGCTGGCCGTCGCATTGCTGATTGCCCTGCTGTGTTGGACTCGGGTGGGCGCCTGGGCGGCTTTCGATGGAAAGGAGCTCCGCCTGGATGTGAAACTTGGCCTTTTGCGGATACATATCCTTCCCGCAAGGCCCCAAAAAGCGGGAAAGCCCAAGAAAGAGAAGCCTTTCAGAGAGAAAAGGTCCAAGAAAACGCCCTCGGAAAAGGCCGGAAAGAAACCAAATCTCTCCTTTACCCTGGAGGACGGGAAGGATGCCCTCCGGACCTTACTTCCGCCGCTGAAACGGGCCCTGAACCGGACTCGCCGGGGGGTGCGGATAAAACCTTTGCGGCTGTCCCTGGTTCTGGGGGGGCAGGAGGACCCCGCCGGGGCCGCTGCGCTCTATGGAGAGTTGCAAGCCGCCGTCTGGACGGGGATGTCCCTGCTGGAGCGGCTGCTGGACATTCGGGACCCGTATATCCACACGGACGTGGACTTCTCCGCCGCCAATACGGCGGTGGAGGGAGAAGCCGGCGTCACCCTTCGCATTGGGACGCTGCTGGCGGTGGGCTTTGGTATAGCCGTTCCGGCTCTGAGGTGGTTCTTGCGCTGGCGAAAGCGGTGCAAAACCCGTCCTCCCAAGCCGGAGAAAAAGCCGCCGGCGGCTTCCGCGCCGGAAAAGCCAAGACCCGAGAGCCCTGCCGCCTGAGGCGGTGGGGAATGTGATACATGGAATTTGACGATGAGAGAAAGGAAGCACAAAATGGACAACACGATGGATAAGAAGCACCCGGTCAGCGAACTGATGCGCTCCACAATTGAAAAGGTCCGCGAGTTGGCGGACACCAACACAATTGTGGGCCAGCCCATCCACACCCCTGACGGCGTGACCCTGATTCCCATTTCCCGGATCAGCTTTGGCGTGGGCAGCGGCGGCGGAGATTACGGCAAATCCATGAAGGGGGAAAACTTCGGCGGCGGCGGCGGCGCGGGGGTGAAAATTGACCCTGTGGCCTTCCTGACCATCAAAGACGGCGTGACCCGGGTTTTGCCTGTGGCGGTGCCCCCGGTGTCCACGGTGGAGCGCATTGTGGATATGGTTCCGGACCTGGTGGACAAGGCGGAAAAATTCCTTGACAAGAAAAAGGCGGAGAAAGAGCAAGAATCCCTCTGAGCTGGACATACTATCATCACTTGACTCTTGACGAACGGAGTGATGACGCGTGTCGAAACAATTCCCCCGGCGGGTGGGGACGCTGTTTCTCATCCTGGCGTGCCTGCTGGCGGGCCGGGTGGAGGCGGTGGAGGTCTCCGCTTCCGCCGCCGTTTTGATGGACATGGACAGTGGAAGGGTGCTCTATGAACGAAACGCCAAAACCCGGATGCTCATTGCCAGCACCACAAAGATTCTGACGGCGCTGGTGGCCATTCGGGACGGGGTTTTGTCGGACACGGTGAAGGTGAGCCGGGAGGCGGCTTACACCGAAGGATCGTCCATGTACCTGAAAGGGGGGGAGGAACTGACCCTGGAAACCTTGCTGTACGGGCTTCTCCTCTGCTCGGGAAACGATGCCGCCGTGGCGGTGGCGGAGCACGTGGGCGGCGGCGTGGAGGGCTTTGTGGAGCGGATGAATGAGACGGCCCTGGAGCTGGGGATGGAGGATTCCTCCTTTGCCAATCCCAACGGTCTGGACGACGAAGAGCACTACTCCACCGCATATGACATGGCCCTGCTGGCCTGTGCGGCGATGAAAAATGAGACCCTGGTCCGTATTGCCTCCACCCGCACGGTCACCATAGGCGGACGCACCATGACCAATCACAACAAGCTCCTGGGCTATATGGACGGTTGCCTGGGATTGAAGACCGGCTATACCCGGGCGGCGGGCCGGACGCTGGTGAGCTGTGCGGAGCGCAACGGTCAACGGCTTATCGCCGTGACCCTTCAAGACGGCAACGACTGGGCGGACCACCAAAGCCTCTATGACTACGGGTTTCAGGCCTATCCCTCCAAGCGGGCGGCTCAGCTGGGCCACGAGCTGGCGCAAAAGGACGGCGTTCCCCTTCTGGCGGCGGACAGTTTCACCTGGCCTCTGGCCCAGGGGGAGGCGCTGGAAACCTCCATCAAGCTGGACCGCCCCCTGGCCGCGCCGCTCCGGGCGGGAACCAGAGTGGGGGAGGCGGTGTTCACCCTCAACGGTAAAGAGGTGGGCCGTGTGGGCCTTCTCTGTGGAGAGACGCTGGTTCCCAAGGTGGAATCCGCCATGAACACGCTTCGAAGCTACAGGTGAGACGATGGAAGAACGACTGCAAAAAATTCTCTCCGCCGCCGGGGTCTGCTCCCGGCGGGCGGCGGAGGGATACATAAAGGCGGGGCGGGTGTCGGTGAACGGCGAGACCGCCGGTTTGGGCGGCAAGGCCGACCCGGACCGGGATGAGATCCGCCTGGATGGAGCTTTGTTGTGCCGGCGCAAAGAGCCGGTGTATATCCTGCTCAACAAGCCCAGAGGCTATGTCACTACCCTCTCCGACGAAAAGGGCCGGAAGACGGTGGCGGAGCTGGTGGCGGGGTGCGGCGTCCGGGTGTATCCTGTGGGCCGTCTGGATTTGGACTCCGAGGGCTTGCTGCTTTTGACCAATGACGGCGCCTTGGCCCAGCGCCTGACGCACCCGGGCCACGAGGTGGAGAAGACCTACCATGTCTGGGTCCGGGGGCCGGTAGAGGGCGCGGCGGAACGCCTTTCCCGTCTGACGGACCTGGAGGGGGAACCGATTCGCCCCGCCAGGGTGGAGACGCTCCGCCAGGGGGATGGAAGGGCCAAGCTGGCCGTTACCATACACCAGGGAAAAAACCGTCAGGTTCGCCGGATGTGCGCCGCTTGCGGTCTGGAGGTGGTTCGCCTTCGCCGGGTTCGGGAGCACACGCTGGGCTTGGGGAGCCTGCCGCCGGGGAAATGGCGGTATTTGACGGCGGAGGAGCTGGCGGCCTTGCGGGGGCGCTAAGAAACCGTTTAAAAAAATTTCATATACTGTATATCTTGCATATTTTCCTTTTATGTGCTATACTGTTCCCCGCTAAGTGGCGGCGCAGTATTCTAGTCAGATCTGCCGCTTCCTAGGGAGGGCCTAAAAATCCTCTGAAGGGCACATCGATGAAACCCATGGTGCCTGCTTGATACGCCCAGTTTTGGGTGGGTGCTGGGGGGAAGCGCGGTTTATTACGCGCTTGCGGACTCAGGGCGTTTTCCAATGGCATGGTTTATCCGACCCTGTTTCCGTGGAGACCTGTTCTTGTGCGCGGACGTACTCCCACTGTGGTAATTCCGGCCCGCGTACGAAGCAGATTGTGAACCTGCAATGCGGTGCATCGGTCTTTCGGGGCCGTAACGCTGTGTGCAGCTGTAGCCTGCCTTGAGTGGGGCGGGTGGATCAGGGAACTACAGGAAGAAGCCCCGGCCAGGGCAATTTCCTGATCGCCCTTTGAAACCCGTTTTGCAAAAGAGGCTAAAGAAGCGGACGGACTGTGGTGGAAATCACCTAGGCTGTCCTGACGGGGCAGGAAAAGGATTGCAGTGCGGACTAAGTGGCAATCGGGTAGCGCGGATAGGCAACGCCGCGCCGGAGCGCTGAAAGGGAAACCGCCTCCATCGGCAACGAGGGGCGTGCTCCGGGGAAAGCCAACCCGTACCTAAGCCGTAAGATTTACTTTTTCTGCCGCCGCCGGCTTAGCGTTAAAAACATCAACCGCCGTCTTTACAGGGCGGCGTTTCGGGAGGTTCCTTTGAAAAAGCAGCAGAAGGGAAAAGCCCCTTCCCCATATCGTTGGGCCCTTACGGTCTTTTTAATGGCGGTGGTCCTCTCCGCTGTGCTGAGTCTGGCGTCGGAGTCGATGCTGGAGGGCGCGGGCGTGGCCGCCGCTCTTTTGATGCTGGCGCTGTTTATTGGCCTTGGCATCGTGTTTGACGTAGTAGGCGTCGCCGTGACGGCGGCGGACCCGAAGCCCTTCCACGCCATGGCCTCCCATAAGGAGAAGGGGGCAAAGCAGTCTTTGATGCTTTTGCGAAATGCTGGACGGGTCTCCAGCGTCTGCAACGACGTGGTGGGGGATATTTGCGGCATTGTCAGCGGCGCCACGGGGGCGGTGATTGTCACCCAGCTCCAGCGGGCGCTGAACTTGCGGACGGTTTTGATCTCTGTGGCGGTCACGGCTTTGGTTTCCGGTTTGACCATTGGCGGCAAAGCCCTGGGCAAGACCGTGGCTATCAAAAAGAGCACCCAGGTGGTCTATTGGGCCGGGCGGTTTTTGTCTCTTTTTTGCCGTTGATGGTATGGGGTTTGGTTTCCTTTGCCGCCGCTCCGGTCAGATTTTTGGCCTAAGCGGGTGTGACCCCTTTTATATCCGGTTCCTTTCGGGAAAACGATGAGAGGAGAGCCTATGCTGTTGGAATCCATCCACTCTCCAGCCGACGTCAGAGCGCTGCCGGACGGACAGCTCCCCCAGCTCTGTCAGGAGCTGAGGGAGTTTCTTGTAAAAAGCGTGTCCCAAACCGGGGGGCATCTGGCCTCCAACTTGGGGACGGTGGAGTTGACGGTGGCCGTGCACCGGGTCTTTGCCACGGAGCGGGACCGGCTGATTTTTGACGTGGGCCACCAGTGCTATGTTCACAAGATGCTGACAGGCCGTTGGGAGCGGTTTGGAACGCTCCGGCAGTTGGATGGCCTCTCCGGCTTTCCAAAGCCCAAGGAGAGCGTCCATGACGCCTTTGTTGCCGGTCATGCCTCCAACTCCGTCTCCGTGGCCTTGGGGATGGCGCGGGCCAGGACTCTGAGGGGAGAGGATTACAGCGTTTTGGCCCTTATTGGCGACGGGGCCTTGACCGGAGGACTGGCCTATGAGGGATTGAACAACGCCGGGGCCTCCGGCGAACCTCTGATTGTAATTTTAAACGACAACGGTATGTCCATCAACCCCAATGTGGGGGCGATGCCCTCCCATTTGGCCCGGCTCCGCTCTAAGGCCGGGTACTACCATTTCAAAAAGTGGTACCGGGGCCTCTTTGGCTCCAGGCCTATGAAAAACCCGATTTACCGATTTAACCACAAGCTAAAAACTTTCCTGAAAAAGACCCTCTGGCCGGGGAGCACGTTTTTTGAGGATATGGGCTTTACGTATCTGGGGCCTGTGGACGGGCATGACCTGCCCCGGCTTTGCGACGTTTTGAGCTGGGCGCGGGAGCTGAGCCGTCCGGTGGTGGTTCATGTGAACACCGTCAAAGGAAAGGGGTGCCTCTTTGCCCAGCGGAACCCGGATATGTACCACGGCGTGGGTCCCTTCGACCCCGAGACGGGTCTTTTGAAAAAGACGGGGGAGGAGAGCTTTTCCTCTGTTTTTGGCAGGGCCATGACGGATTTTGCCCGGGAAGATTCGCGGGTCTGCGCCATCACGGCCGCCATGGCCGACGGTACGGGCCTTTCCGGGTTTGCCAAGACTTTCCCGGACCGCTTTTTTGACGTGGGCATTGCCGAGGGACATGGCGTCTCCATGGCCGCCGGTATGGCGGCCCAGGGCTTGCTGCCGGTGTTTGCCGTTTACTCCACCTTCTTGCAACGAGGCTATGATATGCTCATCCACGATGTAGCCTTGGAAAACCGCCATGTGGTGTTGGGGGTGGACCGGGCCGGACTGGTGGGGGCTGACGGCGAGACCCACCAAGGTTGCTTTGATCCGCTGTTTCTCCCGGCTTTGCCGGGGTATACCGTCCTTTGCCCCGCTAGTTTCGCGGAGCTGCGGCATATGTTAAGTACAGCCCTTTTTGAATTGACCGGCCCCGTGGCGGTGCGCTACCCCCGAGGCGGGGAGGGGGCATACCGGGACAATTCCGCAAAAATGCCTCTGGTTCGTCTCCGGGGGGGAAAAGATGCAACCATCCTCACCTATGGCGTTTTGATCAACCAGGCCTTGGAGGCCGCCGCCCTGCTGAAAGAGCGGGGGGTCGAGGCGGAGGTTTTGAAATTGAACCAGATTGCCCCCTTGGACGGGGCGGTCCTGGCGGACTTTTTCCAGAGACCGGGCATCTTGTTGGTGCTGGAGGATTGCTTTGGCGCGGGCTGTGCGGGCCAGCGAATCGCCGCGATTCTGGCGGGGGAGGGGCTGGCTCCAAAGAAGCTGATTTTAAAAAATCTGGGCCGTACCTTTGCTCCGGAGGGCAGCGTCCCTCAGCTAATGGAGCGGTTTGGTCTGGACGCCGCCGCCATAGCCGCTGCGGTGGAGGAGGCGGTGGAATATGAGCGATAAGATGAGACTGGATCTGCTTTTGGTGGACCGTGGGTTGGAGGAGACCCGGCAGCGGGCCCAGGCGGTTATTATGAGCGGTCAGGTATTTGTGGAGGGCCGGCGGGCGGACAAGCCCGGTATGGCGGTGCCCTCCGCCGCCGCGGTGGAGATTCGGGGGGACAGGCTTCCCTATGTTAGCCGGGGCGGTTTGAAACTGGACAAGGCCATGAAGCTCTTTCCCATCCTTCTGGAGGGCGCTGTCTGCGCTGACATCGGAGCTTCCACCGGGGGCTTCACCGACTGTATGCTCCAAAACGGCGCGGCAAAGGTGTACGCTGTGGATGTGGGCCGGGGCCAATTGGCCTGGAAACTTCGAAACGACCCCAGGGTGGTCTGCCTGGAGCGGACTAACGCCCGCTATCTCAGCCGGGAACAGGTGCCGGAGGAGTTGGCCTTCGCCTCGGTGGACGTAAGCTTTATCTCGCTGAAGCTGATTTTGCCCCCATTGGCGGCCCTGCTGGGGGAGGGGGGACAGGTGGTTTCCCTGGTAAAGCCCCAGTTTGAGGCGGGGCGGGAGAAGGTTGGGAAGAAGGGCGTGGTCCGGGACCCCGCCGTCCATCTGGAGGTGCTGGAGCACTGGCTGGACCACGCCGGAGAGGCCGGACTTGCTGTCCGGGGCCTGACGTATTCCCCCATCCGGGGGCCGGAGGGAAACATAGAGTATCTGGGCTTTTTGCAAAAGGGTGGCGCGCCGGCGGAACCCTTGGATTTAGAGGCCCTGGTGGAAGAGTCCCACCGGGCTTTGAAGGAACATGGAGAGGGGGAGGACCACTTATGAGCCCCAAAAAGATTATTCTGTGCCCCAATCCCAACCGGGATCAGGGCATGAAGACCACACGGGCGGCGGAGTCCATTCTCCGCCAGCTGGGTTTCCAGACGGTGGTCTGCTCTCCCTTCCGGGACCGGAAGGAGGGGGCGTTTGCAGACTATGACGTGCTGCCTCTGCCTCAGGAACTCCGGGGGGCGGATTTGTTGATCACCTTCGGCGGAGATGGGACGATATTGCACCTTGCCAAGTTGGCGGCTCTTCACAAGATGCCGGTTTTGGGCGTGAACATGGGAGGGCTGGGCTTTGTCGCCGAGTTGGAGGCCTCGGAACTGGAGCAGCTTCGAAAGCTCAAGGACTGGCAGTTTGAGCTGGAACAGCGGATGATGCTGGACGTTTCCGTTTTCCGGGATGGGCGGCAGATTTACACGAATCTGGGTTTGAACGAGGCCGTCATCCGGGAAGGACCCATCTCCCATGTCATCCACCTGAAAATCTCCTCCGACGGGCGGCATCTGGCAGATATCGCCGGAGACGGCGTCATTGTCGCCACTCCCACAGGGTCCACGGCCTACTCTCTCTCCGCCGGCGGGCCGGTGGTGGAGCCGGTGGCCCAGACCATGGTGGTCTGTCCCATCTGCATTCACAATATGCGCTTTTCCTCTTACGTTCTCAGCCCGGAGCACACGCTGACTGTGGAGCTGGAGCGAAACGGGCGAAAGCCGGTGTACCTCTTCGTGGATGAGAGCCGGGCCTTTGCCCTGCGGGCGGACGATAAGGTCCAGATTCGCCGCTCCCGGTATGTGACGAGGCTGGCGCGGTTGACAGAGCGGAGCTTCTGCGAGATTTTTGCCCAGAAAATGCTGCCGGGAGGGCTGGACACATGAAAAATGACCGACAAGCCATGATCCTGGAGATCATCTCTCAGGAGAATATCGAGACCCAGGAGCAGCTTTTGACCCGCCTCCGGGACCGTGGCCTGCGCTGCACCCAGGCCACCATTTCCAGGGACATCAAGCAGCTCCATCTCATTAAGGAGCCGATGGGTCAGGGGGTGTATAAGTACGCGGTTTCCGGTAACCGGACGACGCTGAATGTGGCGGCGAAACTGCGGACCATTTTCCGGGAGTGTATCGTCAGCATTGACTACGCCCAGAACATTGTGGTGGTGAAAACCATGCCGGGACTGGCGAATGGGGCCTGTTCCGCCCTGGACAATATGGATATGAATAACATTGTGGGCTCTCTGGCGGGAGACGACACGGCTTTGCTTGTGATGCGGAATACCGAGGCGGCGGAACTTCTTTGCCAGGAGATCAAAGATATGCTCTAAGCGCCGCCAGGCTCTTGGGGATAAAGGGTTTTCGATCAGGGCTTGGAGAATTGGTTGCGCGATTTTTCCACACCGGCAGGGGAGAGGCCCTGAGCAATGTGTTTTGCATACCGTTCCGAAAACACCGGCGCTATTTTGTGATAGAAACGGGCGTTTGCAAAACCGGCAGAAGGGAAACGAGACGCCGTTTGTTGGAGGGAGACGGGAAGTTTCGCCAGCGTCAACGATCTACTGAAAAGGAGGAGCGCCGCCATGCTGGAGCTTCTGCACATTGAAAATATCGCCGTCATTGAGGCGGCGGACATCCAATTTCGCCCAGGCTTCAATGCTCTCACCGGCGAGACCGGCGCGGGCAAGTCCATTGTCATCGACGCCATGGGGGCCGTTCTTGGGGGAAGGACCTCCCGGGATCTCATCCGCACCGGGGCCGCAAAGGCCTTTGTCAGCGCGGAGTTTTCCGCGGTTCCGGCGGAATTGCCGGGTCTCCGGGAGAACGGGCTGGCCCCGGACGAGGACGGAAATCTGCTTCTCCAGCGGGAAATATCCGGAGATGGTAAAAACGCCTGCCGGGTGAACGGCCGCCCCATCACTGTGGCCCAACTCCGGCAGATCGGCGGGGAGCTTTTGAATATTCATGGTCAGCATGACGGCGCTCAGCTCCTGGATGAGGAACTCCACGGGGCCTATTTGGACCGCTTTGGCAAGACGGAAGCGGTTCTGGGAGATTATCAGAGAGCCTATGGAGTTCTCTCGGACCTCCGGGACCAGATCAGGGCCCTCCAGATGGATGAGGCGGAAAAAGCCCGCCGGATGGACAGCCTCCGTTTTCAGATAGACGAATTGGAACGGGCGGAGCTCCACCCCGGCGAGGAGGAGGAGCTGGAGGCGCGGCGAAACCTCCTGCGCAACGGGGAGAAATATCTCTCCGCCCTCTCCGGCGCGGACTACTGTCTCTCCGGTGACGACGAAAGCGCCGGGGCGGTGAACCAGCTCCGGGATGCGGAGGAGGCTCTTTCCGGTGTGAGGAACCTGAGCGAGGAACTGGGAGATGCGTACCGGCGCCTGGGCGCTTTGCGGAGCGAGGCCTATGATTTGGCGGAGACGGTTCGGGACCTCCGGGGGGCCTTTGAGTTCTCTCCGGAGGAGCTGGACGCGGCGGAAAGCCGGGCGGACCAGCTCTACCGGCTGAAAAAAAAGTACGGAGCCACGGTGGAGGAAATGTTGGTCTACCTGGATCAACGCAAGGCGGAGCTGGACGCCATTGAAACGGCGGAGGACACGCTGATTTTGCTGGAGAAGAAACTGGGAAAGGCGGAGGCCGCCGTCCAAAAGGCGGGCCAGGCTCTGACCAGGGCCAGAAAAGAGGCGGCGGCCGCACTGGAAGGCCGCATCCAAAAGGAGCTTCGGGATCTGGATATGAACCGGGTGCAGTTTTCCATTGACTTTGCCGAAAAAGCGCCTGCGCCCGACGGGTGCGACGTGGTCCGCTTTCTGATGTCCGCCAACGCGGGGGAGGCGTTGAAGCCCATTTCTAAAATTGCCTCCGGAGGCGAGCTGGCCCGCATCATGCTGGCGCTGAAAAACGTGTTGGCGGAGCAGGAGGCCATTGGCACCTTGGTCTTTGACGAGGTGGATACCGGCGTCTCCGGGCGGGCGGCCCAGAAGGTGGCGGAGAAGCTGGCCCAGGTTAGCCGGAGAAAACAGGTTCTCTGTGTCACGCACTTGCCCCAGCTGGCGGCCATGGCGGACACCCATTTCTCTGTGGAAAAAGGGGAGAACAAGGGGAGGACCTTCACGCACGTGGTTCTTTTGGACCGGGAGCGCCGGAAGGCGGAGTTGGCCCGGATTACAGGGGGCTCTAAGGTGACGGAAGCGCTGCTGGCAAGCGCGGAAGAGCTTCTGGATGCAGCGGAAACCTATCGAAAGGCATTATAAAGATCTTTATAAAAGTGATAAAGGGAGGGCTTCCATGAAATCGAAAGCTGCCGTCAAGCGAATCATCGAGACGTTAAAGGGCATCTACCCCGAGGGCCTTTGTTCCCTGCGGTATGAGAAGGACTATGAGCTTTTGTTTGCCGTGCGCCTCTCCGCCCAGTGTACCGACGCACGGGTGAATCAGGTGACCCCCGCCCTTTACGCCCGCTTTCCCACGCTGGAGAGCTTTGCCGGGGCGGACCCCAAAGAGGTGGGGGAGTACATACACTCCTGTGGTTTTTATAACGGTAAGGCGAAGGATATGGTCCTTTGCGCCCAGAAACTCCTCCGTGACTTTGGGGGCAAGGTTCCCGATACGATGGAGGCTTTGACCAGTCTTCCCGGCGTGGGCCGGAAGACTGCCAACCTGATTCTGGGGGATGTCTACGGACAGCCCGCCTATGTCTGCGATACCCATTGCATCCGAATCACCGGCCGTCTGGGGATCACCGACGGCTCCAAAGATCCCCTTCAGGTGGAGCGGCAGCTTCGGGAGGCTCTGCCTCCCAAGGAGTCCAACAATTTTTGCCACCGAATGGTTCTCTTTGGAAGGGATACCTGCACGGCCCGAAGCCCGAAGTGCGCGGGGTGTCCCCTGGCGAAGGACTGTGACACGGCGAAAATGGAAAAATCAGAAACTTGAGTGCCTGTGCCTTTTGCACAGGCACTTTTTTGCCCCTGGCCTCATATACTGGCCTAAGACCGCAAAGGAGGCAAAAGAATGATGGATGAGAAGTCGGCCCAGATGGCTGAACAGCTCCGCAAGAACCCGGCAATGCTGAAATCCCTGATGCAGTCCCAAGACGGCCAGACGCTGATGCAGATGCTGACCCAGGGCGATGGAGGCACGGGGCTGCGAAAGGCGGTTCAATCCGCCGCAAGGGGAGATACCGGAGCCATGACCCAAATGGTGAACCAGATCATGCAAAGCCCCGAGGGGGCGGCTCTGGTGGAGCGGATAAACAAGGCCGTTCAAAAATAAGCCTGACAGCAAGGAGGGTTGGCCTGTATGGCGGAATTTGATGAGAAGCTCAACAGCATACTGTCCAACCCGGACGCCATGAGCCAGATTATGCAGTTGGCTCAATCCCTGGGCGGAGGCGGGGAGTCCCAACCCTCCGCCCCGCCTTCGCAACAGGCCGCGCCTGCTCCACAACCGCCGGGGCCGCCCGCCATGGATTTGTTCTCCTCCCTGACCGGAGGTCTTGACCCGGGGCTCTTGACCCGGCTGCTGCCTTTGATTCAGGAGTTGGGAGGCCAACGGGAATCCAATGCCCGAAACCTGCTTTACGCTCTGCGGCCCTACTTGCGAAGCGACCGGCAGGAGAAGGTGGAGCGGGCCTTACAACTGGCGCGGCTGTTCCATCTGGGGAAGAAATTCCTGTCGGGATGGGAGGGCTGAGGGATGTATAACCGCTATATTCGCAACGATAACGGTTCCTATCGCCGCATCCCGGAGGAGAGCGGCTCCCCGCCGGGCGGCCCACCGCCAGGAGGTCCGCCGCCAGGAGGACCCCCACCAGGAGTACCTCCGCCAGGAGGCCCCCCGCCGGGAGGTCCGTCGTCAGGAGATCCGCCACCGGGAGGCCCCCCACCGGGAGGTCCGCCACCGGGAGGTCCCCCGCCAGGAGGACCGCCGCCAGGCGGTTCGCATCCCAATGGTCCCGGCCGTTCCTCTCACAGTGGACGCCCTACGGACGCCCTTACTGGTTTTCTCCAACGAATGCTGGACCAGTTTCACTTGGATCATGTGGATACAGGGGATTTACTGTTGCTGGCGCTTTTGTTTTTCCTCTTTCGAGAAAACGCGGACGAGGAGTTGCTGGTGGCCTTAGGATTGCTGCTGATTCTGTAAACGAAAAAAAGGGCGGGAAGTTCCCGTCCTTTTTTATTTCAATGAATGGGCTCCATAGGTTCCGCCGTGTCTTCCTCCAGCAGCACCGTACCGTCAGGCAATGTGAACCGGGAGGCGTCGTATTCCGTCTGGTCCACATAGAGGGAGGTCATTCGATAGACAACCTCCTCTCCAAGCAGACGTTCCGCCTGAACCAGCAAGCCGTTTTCCACGCTGACCCAATAGCGGGTGGAATAGCCCGCCTCGTCTGCCGCCGTTTCCACATAGATGCAGGTTAAAACGTCCAAAGGCCGGTAGTCTGCCAGAATAATCTCCTCTACAGGCAGGTTTAAAATGTCCTCATAGGTGGGAATGGACTGCTCAATGTCAGCGGAGAACTCCCCGGCCGGCAGGATTGTGACTTCCGCGTCGCTGTCATACCCGTACCAGATATAGGTTTCCTGCCCGTTGGTGACGCTGATTCGGGTGTTTCCATCCGGCAATCCCCGGTCTACCCGGGTCCATGCCCCCCGGACGATAGTGTAAAGCTCATGTTTCCCGCCTCCGCCTTCCCAGAGGTATTCAATGGTCATGTTTCTCCCGTAATTTACCGGCCTGGAGAGGCTGGAGATGGCGGATTGAACGGTCTCCGGCGCAATTTCCACCACGGTTAAAAGGTCGGAGGCGCCGCTGTCCCCGGCGGCGGAGTCCTTGGGAAGGTCGGAGGGGGGAAGGGTAATGTGAGCGGTGCGGTTCAGATTGCCCCCCAGTATCAGCGCGACAATGACCATAGCCAGGGCCAGTACGGTCCAGGTGATCCAATTCAGTTTCCGCTTGTCCATGGCGGTTATGACCGGTAGTCGGCGGGCGGCTCTTTTCGAAGGCCATAGCGCCACTCGATGGCGTCGGCAATGCGCCGGCAGGCGTTTCCGTCGCCGTAAGGGTTTACGGCATGGGCCATTTTTTCATAGGCCTGCCGGTCCTGAATGAGTCGGGAGGCCATGGTGACGATGTCGTCTTGAACAACTCCGGCCAGTTTCACCGTTCCGGCAGCCACGGCCTCGGGCCGCTCCGTCTCCCGGCGGAGAACCAGCACGGGTTTGCCCAGGGCGGGGGCTTCTTCCTGAAGGCCTCCGGAGTCCGTCAACACCAGATAGCACCGGGCCATGAGGTTGTGCATCTCATCAGCGGGGAGGGGGTCAATCAGGTGGACCCGGGGGGCTCCACGAAGGAATTGGTCCACCGCTTCCCGGACCACCGGGCTGAGGTGAACGGGGTAGACCAGTTCCACATCCCGGTGTTCCTCCGCGATTTGCCGGAGGGCCAGAAAGATGTTCTTCATGGGCTCGCCGTAGTTTTCCCGCCGGTGACAGGTGACCAGGATCACTTTCTTCTCCCCATAGGGCAGGCGGTTTAACGCTTGCGTGGAGAAGTGGTAATCCTCCCGCACTGTGGTTTTCAGCGCGTCGATGACGGTATTGCCGGTGACAAAGACACCGGCGTCCCGGCCCTCCCGCAGGAGATTTTCCCGGTTTCCCGCAGTGGGACAAAAGTGCAGGTCCGCGATGGAGGAGGTCAGCACCCGGTTCAGCTCTTCCGGGAAGGGGGCGTATTTGTCATAGGTCCGGAGTCCCGCCTCCACGTGTCCCACTGCCACCTGATGGTAAAAGGCGGAAAGAGCCCCGGCGAAGGTGGTAGAGGTGTCTCCGTGAACCAGAATCATGTCGGGCTTCAAAGCGTCGATGGCCTCGTCCATACCAAGCAAGCACTTGCTGGTGATGGAGGAGAGAGTTTGCCGGGGAGTCATGATGTCCAGGTCCCAGTCGGGGTGGACGTCGAAAACCTTCAGCACGCTGTCCAGCATCTGGCGGTGCTGGGCAGTCACGCAGCACAAACTCTCAATGCCGTCGCGGGCGGACAGCTCCTTCACCAGAGGACACATTTTGATGGCCTCCGGACGGGTGCCAAAGACGCTCATAATACGCAGTTTTTCCATTCAACGCTCCTTGTCTCCGGAGTTTTCCGCTTGCTCCGCCTCATGGTGGCTCCGTTCCCGCAGCTCTTCAATTTCCTCTTGAAGTTCCTCCCGGATCTCCTTGGGGAACACCACCCGGGCAGCGACGGCGCCCACAACGCAAAGCGCCACGAAAAACAGCATGGCCTTTTGCTCGCCTCCGGTGGTCAACACCACGGCGGAGAGGCCCAGCATGGCGGAAATGACGTACAGTGTCGCCACCGCTTGCTTCTGGCTCAGTCCCATATCAATGAGCCGGTGATGAATGTGTCCCCGGTCAGCGTGCATGGGGCTTTGCCCGTGGGCGATGCGGCGGATGAAGGCAAAGGTTGTGTCAAAAATAGGCAGCCCCAAGATCAAAAAGGGCACGGCAAAAGAGATGACCGCGTAGAACTTAAAGAGCCCTTGAATGGACATGGTGGCCAGGATAAAGCCCAGAAACGTGGCTCCGGTGTCCCCCATGAACATTTTGGCGGGGTTGAGGTTATAGGGCATGAAGCCCACGCAGGCCCCCACCAGCGCCGCCATGACCACGGCCACCTCCGCCTCGGAGGCGAGCAGGGCGATGACCAGCATCGTCGTGGCCGAGATGGCGGAGACGCCGTTGGCCAGTCCGTCCAGTCCGTCAATGAGGTTCACCGCGTTGGTGATAGCCACAATCCAGAGAACCGTGAAGGGCACGGACAGGGGCCCCAGCACCCAGTAAAGGCTGTCGGAGAAAATGTTGGGGTTGGAAAACGCCTGGATGACCACGCCGTTCAAGGCGGGAATCAGGGCCGCGGCGATCTGGACGACAAATTTCAGCAGGGCGGGCAAGGCCATGATGTCGTCCACCACCCCCAGGACCACAATGATGACAGAGCCCAGGAGGATGCTTTGCATCTGTCCGTTTCCCCGGACGTCGCCCAGAATCAGGACACTGACCATAAAACCGATGAAAATGGCCAGTCCCCCCAAGCGGGGAATGGGGACCTTGTGCATCCGGCGGGCATCCTTGGGCACATCCACCGCCCCTATTTTATATGCGAAGGTTTTTACCACAGGGGTCATAAGGAAGCTGATGACCAACGCCGCCAGCAGGGCGAGGGCCACGTAGGCGATCAGCTGGTTGTCTAAGGGCATAGTGTCTCTCCTCTAAATTGTATAGGCAAATCCGGCGACGCAAAGTCCGCGCGCCGCTTTGGCCCGGATGAGCGGAAGGGGCGCGGGAAAGCGCCGGCGCCCCTTTGCTTTTGAGAAAAGGGAATTATCGGGGCAAAAAGCCCACTTTTTTGTACACCTTTGAAAGGGTGCGTCCGGCGATGCGGGAGGCCCGCTCCGCGCCGGAGCGATAGACGCCCTCCAGATAGGCTTTGTCCGCCAGCAGACGCTCCGCCTCCTCCCGGAAGGGGCGGAGAAGCTCCACCACAGCCTCGCCCACGGTGTTTTTGAAACCGCCGTAGCCCTGCCCGTCAAATTCCGCCTCGATATCCTCCATGGATTTTCCGGTGGCGGAGGCGTAAATTTGCATCAGGTTGGACACGCCCGGTTTTCCCGCCGGGTCGAAGTGAACGGCGGATTCGGAGTCCGTCACGGCCTTTTTAAACTTGCGCATAATGTCCTCGGGCTTTTCCAGGAGGTAAACGCAGCCGCTGGGATCAGATTTGCTCATCTTGTTCTCCGGATTTCCAAGACTCATGATCCGAGCCCCCATCTTGGGGATGAAGGGCTGGGGAAGGGTAAACGTGTCGCTGTAGACGCCGTTGAACCGCTGGGCA
The DNA here is from genome assembly GCA_910585245.1 of uncultured Oscillibacter sp. GTDB lineage: Bacteria > Bacillota > Clostridia > Oscillospirales > Oscillospiraceae > Oscillibacter. Next base: position 250,923 of record CAJUCO010000001.1, on the reverse strand, counting down.
ATGTCCCGGCAAATCTCCACGTGTTGCTTCTGGTCCGCTCCCACAGGCACCAGATCCGTCTGATAGAGCAGGATGTCCGCCGCCATGAGCACCGGATAGGTAAAAAGGCCGGCGGTGATATTGTCGGCGTGCTGCTGGGACTTTTGCTTGAACTGAGTCATGCGGCTGAGTTCGCCAAACTGGGTGTAGCAGCTCAGCACCCAGCTGAGCTCCGCGTGCTGGGGCACATGGCTTTGAATGAACATGACGTTCGTTTCCGGGTCCAGGCCGCAAGCGATGTATTGCGCCAGCTGCTCCAGAGCCCGGCGCCGCAACTCCGCGGGAACCTGCCGGACGGTAATGGCGTGCATATCCACGATGCAGTATACGCACTCGTACGCGTCTTGAAGCTCCACCCAGCTTTTGATGGCGCCCATATAAGAGCCCAGCGTCAATTCCCCACTGGGTTGAATGCCGCTGAAAATTCGCTTTTTCGTGTTTTCCATAACGCACCTCGCTATCCGGCCCCGGAAGCTGGGGCCTGGTTCAATTTTACTAGTGTACCACGAAATTCCCAAAAGCGCAATTGTTGAAGAATAAAAAAGTAAGCTTGGATTTTATGGAAGTAGGACCTCGACAAGGGGAAAAGAGCGTGCTATAATATGGCTGCCGGATTCCGGGCAAGCCGGATGCCGTATCTATGCCTGGGCCGTAGACGCGGCGTTTCTATAGCCAAGCGGTTTCCGGCGGGAGGAACCCCTTGGGTTCTGGAAACTGTTTTCTTCGGGGGAGAGTTTATGAAGTTCCTTGCAAACAAAAAGCTTGCCGTACGCATTGGGGCGATTATGAGCGCCATTACCCTGGTGGGAATGTTGCTGTTGTGGCTCATTGTGTCTTCCAAAGTTGCCTCCGTAGTCAAAAGCGATATCACGAACCAAATGACCGACGCAGTGGAATCCCGGGCGTCTATTATTAATGAGTATGTTTCCTCAGCGGAGGAGTATATGGCGGCCTTTGCCTTGGGCGGGGAGGTCCGGGAACTTCTCATGAATCCGGAGGACCCGGAGTTGTTGAGGAAGGCCCAGGAGTACACCGAGGACTTTGCCACGATCAAGGGCATTTTCGAGGGGCTGTATATCGCCACTCCAGATACTTATGTCCTGACCCATACCTCTCAGGGGGCCATTGGCATAACCACCCGCTCGGGGGAGTCTTTGGAAACTTTCCGCAATACGATTTTATCCCGGCAGGAGCTGACGAATCTGGGGATTATGAAGTCCCCCGGCACCGGCAGTATGATTCTCTCCATGTACTACCCTATCTATGAGGGCCGGCGCTGCACCGGTTATGTGGGCGCGGGAGTCTATGCCAGTCATCTGATGGACGCGCTTTTAAATCTGGACATCAAAGGCCTGCCGGAAAGCGAGTATGCCTTTTTAAACGCGGATACCGGCGTCTATCTCTACCACGAGGACGCGGCCCTGTTGAACACGGAGACCTCCGATGCCGGATACCAGGAAATTATCCGGCGGGTCAAGACGGACGGAAGTACTCAAGCCAGTACATACTCCTATCAGGATGAAAACGGGGTCAACCAGCTGGTGGTCTATAAGTATTTAAAGGACCGGGGCTGGATTTTCATGGTCCGGGAGAACGCCGCCAAGGTTTATGGCGCCGTGACAACGGTGCGGATCGTGGTGGGCGCGCTGTGCGCGGTCATGGCCGCCGGGATCATTTTGATCACCCTTCTGATTTTGCGCCGGGAGGGCCGGGAGTTAATGGTGGTGGAACGTGCCATCAACCGTTTGGGAGATCTAAATCTCTCGGCGGACAGGGAGCTGGACGTCTTTTACGGCCGGTCGGACGAGATTGGCATGATTGCCCAGACGGTTCACCGGGTCTGCAACAGCCTACAAAAAACCATCGACGATGTAGGGCGCATTCTGGGGGAGATTGCAAACGGAGACCTCACGGTGGACGTGGCCAAAAATGAGAGCTATTACATTGGGGATTTCAAGGCCCTTTCTGTGAGCTTGAACTCCATTCACGCCAACCTGACGGACATGATCCGGGATATCTCCCAGGTGGCGAGACAAGTGGATATAAGCGCGGACCAGGTTTCCTCCGGCGCTCACGCCCTGTCTCAAGGGACGATGGAACAGGCGGCCTCCATTGGCGGACTGGTGTCAAACGTGACCGAGATCACTTCAAAAATTCAGACCAGCACCGTGCGTTGCGGCAGTGCCAGCGAACTGGTGGACCAGGCGACCAGCTGTGCCGCCGAGGCCGATGTCAAAATGGATCAATTGAAAATGGCCACACGTAATATTGACCAGTCCTCGGTTCAAATTGGCACGGTTATCAAGGCCATCGAAGATATCGCCTTCCAAACGAACATCCTGGCGCTAAATGCCTCCGTAGAGGCCGCCCGGGCCGGCTCTGCCGGAAAGGGCTTCTCCGTCGTGGCGGATGAGGTCCGAAATCTCGCCGCCAAGTCTGCTGAAGCCGTGCAGAATACAAATACGCTGATTAACCGCTCTATCCACGATGTCAAAACAGGGACGGAGTCCACACATCTCGCCGTTTCTGCTGTGCGGGATATCGGCGAATGTGTGCAGTCCATTAAGGCGCTGATGGATGAAATCGCTGCCGCCAGTGTCCAGCAATCCGAGATGATTGTTTTGGTGGAGCATGGAATCAAGGAGATTTCCTCGGTAGTGCAGACGAATACCGCCACGGCTGAGAAGAGCGCGGCGGTCTCAAAGGAACTCTCTGAGCAGGCCCGGACGTTGAACCGTTTGCTCAGCCGGTTCCATATCGCCTGACCGTTTTGTGATTAAAAGCGTGAACGCCTGGTAAACAGGGCGTTCACGCTTTTTCCATTGTCCGGTGAAGCCGCAGAATACACAAACTACCAGAGGCTCCCTCTAACCGTCAAGCCGGGGCTGACCTGCAATACGCCGTTTCAGTCCATCCGGACGGCCTATGCCGTCTCTTGCGAAGGTTTTGCGAATGGGTCAGGCAGCCTCTTGGGGAAAAGACATAGGGAAGAGAGGCGCATTACAAAAGAGAAGCCGAAAGCGTTGCGCAATGGGCAGCCACCATCGAATAATAAAATTATTCTTTAAAAACTACTTGACAGACAGCGTGGAAACGTGTATACTAAGCGCATGAGGAATAATCAAATTATTCAAGAAAGCGAGGTGGAACGCCGTGTCCCCGATCTCTCCTGATCCTGTTCAAGAAAGCCTCTCCCGCCGCTGGAACATGGGCTATACCAGCGTTGATTTTTTGACGCGGTGTATTTCAATCTGTGTGGGTCTTTACTTTTTGGACAATGAGGCGGTTCAAAAGTTACAAGACGGCCAGGTCCGGCAAGATGATTTCGAAGAGATGGTTTATAACGCCTTGAACGAGACAGACCCAGAGGCCGCCGCCTCTTTCCGCGGGTTTTCGCAAACACGCCTGAGAGAGGAGGACTTTCAGAAGCTCTTTTCCTATTGGGTAGGGTTTGGCGAAGACAAGAGAAAGCTGCGCGTTTTTTTGGAGCGGCTGATCAATCCCCATTTTGCCCGGGCTTACCGCCCTGATCTGGCGGTGTCGTCTTGGCTGGAGCGTTTGGCGATCAAGCTTCTGCCTGAGAGTGGCGGCACGTTTTACAATGGAACTTCTGGCATGGGAGGCGTGGCGCTGAAAATAGCCCGGATCTGGAAAGAAAAAAAGCTGCCGCTTCAGGTGCTCACCAGCGAGGGGGACCAGCATCTGTACCGTCTCTCTGTCCTGCGGGCAAAGATCCACGGTTTCTCCTTTGAGCAGACGGACAAGGATTGCCTGCGCACAGAAGAACCGTCCTCCAAGGTGGACCTGTCTATTATGTTCCCCCCTTTACAGGCAGGAAGTTCGATTTACATTTCCGATTCCCTCGTTTGCGGCAAGGACTGGTCTTTTGCCTATCGCCAGCTTGAGGCGCTGAATGAAACTGGAGTAGGCATTTGCAGGGTTCCAAACGGCGCGTTGTTCAATGCGCGAAATCGGGCTTTTCGGGAATATTTGTTGAATCAGAATGTGTTGGACGCCGTTATTGCCTTGCCGAAAAACAGCGCCCCTTTCTGGCCGTCTGCTCCGGCGACGTCTCTGGTGGTCTTGCGCAAGGGACGAAAGAGGGGAGAGGCCATCCGAATGATGGAGCTTCCGGTTTCCGAGCTGCTGGGCAGGAAAAATTACTTCAAGACTGGCCGGGCAATCTGCGTTTCCCCCGCGGTTCAAGAACGGAATATACCGGCTTGCGAGTTTGCCATGAATGACTATAACCTATCTCCCCAGCGTTACTTGCCCACCGAGTGGAGAAACGACGGCGGCCAGTGGAGGGTTCACAATTCCGTGAAGGAGAGTGGTGATGCTCAAATCCGGGAGACGGTGGAGCTGGGAGAAGTGGCCAAGATTTATCGGGGAATCAATGTGGCGGGGCTTTCCCGCAGTGAGACGGGAATTGGGGTGTTGCGCCTTTCTGATGTGCGGGATGGGGAAATCCGTAAGGAGGGCGTAACCCGCTATGATGTTACCGACGGTGAAAAGCAGATGCGGTATCGGATCTGCGAGGGAGATATCTTGGTGTCCTGTAAGGGGAAGGCGATCAAGTTGTGTCTCGTTTCGGAAGACGCTTCCTTGCTCCTTTCCCATGACTTCCTGGGAATTCGCGTGGACCGGGCGAAGGTGGATCCGTGGTATCTTTACTATTTTTTGCAGAGCCCCACAGGGTGGCAGGCGTTTCAACGGATCCAGATGGGCAGCAGTATTCCCATGATCCGTGCGGCGGACTTGGAGCGTTTTCCGCTCCATTATATCCCGCTTGCAAAGCAAACTCAGTGCGCAGCGGAGCTCCGAGAGGCGAATGCGCTTGTCGAAGAGCAGCTTGAAGCACTGGAAGCGGAAAGGCAGCGGGCTTATAAGCGCTTTTATCAACAAACGGAAATGGAGGATGATCTATGAAAAAGCGATGTGTACGGCGTGGCGACCTCTGGATGGCGGACCTTATTTGCGCCGGAGGCGATGTGCTTCGAGGGCAGCATCCGGTGATTGTTGTCAGCAGCGATTTGACCAACCGGGGTTCGGGAGTGGTTACGGTGGTGCCGCTGACCTCTTCCGCCAAGCCGCCTATGCCCTGCCACGTGGGCGTGACAGGGTTTGGCCTGAGGAAGAAGAGCACCGCCCTGGTGGAACAGCTCACCGCTTTGCCCAAGGCCCGACTGTGTTTTTGGGTGGGGTCCTTGGCGAATTCCGGGAAAATGCAGGAACTTGAACAGGCCATGAGGCAGCAGCTGGAAGTGGCCTGAGATGTTGAAACCCCATGGAGTACTCCATGGGGTTTTGCTTTTTCCAGGGAAGCGGGGAGAGCTTGAAAAGCCAGGGCACGGCTATTCGATTACAGTCATAACCACCGCGCCCTTCCAATATAATGGTTCCGGACAACCTACCATGATAAAAGGAGTGGGAGCGATGAGGAAACGGATGACGGCCTTGGTCCTGACCCTGTGCCTGGTGCTTAGCGGCTGTGCTTTAAAAAGAGAGAAAGAGGACGTTTCTTTACTGGGACGGGCCGCAAAATTGGGAGAGGAGCTGGTGTTACTGACAGTGGACGGCCGGGAGATTCCCGCGTGGCGCTACCTCTATTGGCTGGCCTTCACCTGTGACCAGATCCGGGAGAAGTATAAGGACTCCGGCCTGACACTGGACTGGGAGTCCCCCGTCACCGGCGGTACTCTGGCGGACTACGCCAAGGACCAGGCCCTGGCCAACACGGCGCTTTACGCCACGGTGGAGAATTGGGCGGTACGCTATGGCTGCGTGCTCAGCGAGGCGGAGCGGGCTGCCCTGACAAAAACCTGGGAGGAACAGTCCGCAATCCACGGCGGGGAGGAGATGTACTTGAAAGAGTTGGCAGACCTGGGGCTGGATCGTCTGCGTTCCGAGGAATTGTCAGAGGTCGGGATGCTTTACGCAAAGCTCTACCAGCTGTGTCTCACAGAGGGCAGCGAATTGTCGGGACTTTTGGATCAGGTGGACAGTCTGACGGTGAACCGCATCTTGATTTCAGCCGGAGAAGACCGGGAGGCCGCCCGGGAAAAAGCGGCGGAGGTCTTTTCCCGTCTCAACGGGGCGGAGGACCCGGAGGCGGCTTTTCCGGCTCTGGCGGCGGAGGGGGACGACGGAGCAGGGCCCCGGACTTTGCTGCCAGGAGACGGAACGCTTCCCAAGGCGCTGGAGGAGGCAGCCAAGGCCCTGGAGGAAGGCCAATACTCCGGCATTGTCGAGTCGGAGGAGGGGTTTTCCATCCTCCAGCGTCTGGCCACTGAGGGAGAGGCTCTGGCGGGGGAAGCATTTGACCGCCTGCTTCAGGCGGCGGCGGAAGGGGCTCTGGTTCAGACCACTCCGGCCTATGACCTTCTGGACGCCGCCGTCTTCGATGAAGCGCTTGCGAAGCTGCGGCAAGAAAAATAGCCGTCCGTTCAAATGCCCTCATTGCCGCGCCTCGAACACCTTGCCCACGGGGGCTCCAGTTTAGCTTCCGGCCGCTTTTTGCGGTGTATGGCAGTGGCCTTGGGAGCGTTCGAGGGCCCCCTTTGGAGATTGGAAAAGGATGGATTTTCGTCACCTTGACGAAAACAGCCATGATGTTGTCAAAGATTTAACGAAATTGTAAAACCTGATGAAAGCCCATTGACGAAAGGGAGAGAAGACTCTATAATAATACGCAGAGAAGGGTGTTCGCTGGCTTGTCAAAAAATTGACAATTTGGTACCCGTCTCGCCCGTTGAGAGTCCGGCGGCCCGCCGAGCTGCCAAAATATTACAAAACGGAGGAACATCATGAAAGATCTTTATGTTGTAAACTGCTGCCGCACCGCCATCGGCTCCTTTGGTGGCAGTTTGAAGAACACTCCTGCTGCGGAGCTGGGTGCGATTGTGGTCAAAGAGGCCCTGAACCGCGCCGGTGTTGCGCCGGAGAATGTGGATGAGGTCATGTTCGGCTGCATCCTCACCGCTGCCCAGGGCCAGAATGTGGCCCGCCAGGTCTCCATTAAGGCCGGTATTCCTTACTCTGTTCCCGCTTACACTGTGGGTATGGTTTGCGGTTCTGGCATGAAGTCTCTCATTGAAGGCGCCCGCTCCATCCTGGCCGGGGACGCCGACGTGGTCGTCTGCGGCGGCACTGAGAACATGAGTTCCGCTCCCTTCGCCTCCATGGACGCCCGGTGGGGTGCCCGGATGGGCGACAAAAAGCTGGTAGACACCATGATCAAAGACGGTCTCTGGGATGCTTACAATAATTACCACATGGGTACCACTGCGGAAAATATCAACGACATCTGGGGAATCACCCGCCAGGAGCAGGACGAATTTGCCGCTGCCTCCCAGCAAAAGACCGAGGCCGCTCAGGCCGCTGGCAAGTTTGAAGCTGAGATCGTCCCCGTTCCGGTGAAGGTGAAAAAGCAGGTCGTGGACTTCAAGGTTGACGAGTTCCCCAAGGCCGGTGTCACTGCCGAGGGTATCGGAAAGCTGCGCGGCGCGTTCCCCGTGGGTCCCGAGTCCCCTAATCCTGAGGTTGTCCATACCTTCGAGGTCACCGGAAAGAAGGAAACGGAAGATAAGGGTCAACAGCGTGTTACCGCGGCCAATGCCTCCGGAATCAACGACGGCGCGGCCGCCATCGTCCTGGCCTCCGGCGAAGCCGTGGAGAAATACGGCCTGAAGCCCATGGCCAAGCTCATTGGTTGGGGTCAGGGTGGCGTGGACCCCAAGATCATGGGTGTGGGCCCTGTGCCTGCCTCCCGTCAGGCCATGGCGAAAGCCGGTGTGACCATTGACGATATCGACCTCATTGAAGCCAACGAGGCCTTTGCCGCCCAGTCCATTGCGGTGGGCCGCGAGCTGGGCTTTGATCCCGCCAAATTGAATGTCAACGGTGGCGCCATTGCCCTGGGCCACCCTGTGGGCGCTTCTGGCGCACGGATTATCGTCACATTGCTGCATGAGATGCAAAAGCGCGACGATGCCAAGAAGGGCCTCGCGACTCTCTGCATCGGCGGCGGCATGGGAGTTGCCACCATCTTTGAAAAGTGCTGATTGCTTCCTTTAAAGTTTGTGACCACACATGATTTTGCGAAGCAGAATTTTGGTGGAGTACACATAGAGCGGGAGCTACGCAATCGAAAATGTCAGATTTTTAAAGAGGGACCTTCGGGTCCCTCTTTGGCTATTGAGGAGAGATCAAAATGAACAAGCATAATCAGGGTTTAGGGCACGTGGCTATTTATACGCGAAATATAGAGGAGAGCATCGCCTTTTATGAAAAGCTGGGAGGCTCTCTGAAAGATCAAGGCTGCGTCCCCACGCCGGAGGGGGAGAAAAAGCTGGCGCTGGTGCTTTTTGGCGGCATTACGCTGGAGCTGATCCAAAACCCTGGGACCATGCCCATGGGAGAGGGGAATATTCCTCACTTCGCCCTTCTGGTGGATGACTTGGATGCCGCCGCCGCCGCTATTCGGGCAGCGGGGGTGAACACCTTTATGACGCCGGAGAAAAAAGTGCTGCCGGATCTCTTTGGAGGGTTGCAGAATTGGTTTTTTACCGGACCATCCGGAGAGCAAATTGAGCTGCTGCAAATGCTGTAAAGGGAAAAGGGCTTTCACTACATATCGTGAAAGCCCTTTTCATATTCCAAGACTCAGTGGAACAATTTCCGCCCAAGCCAGATAAAAAGGCAGGCGCCCGCGACATTGACGATCAGATTGGCGATCCAGCCATGGGCGTAAAAGCCCAACAGACCAAATACTGTGCCGCCCACTGCGGAGCCTATAATACCGATGAGAATGTTACGAAACAGGCTGCCTTCCGCATCCATCAATTTTCCGGCAATCCACCCTACGAGTGCGCCCATAATCAGAGCTCCGATTATACCGAAGAAATTCATAGGTTCTTCTCTCCTTTCTACTTTTTTCTCGCCCTTGTAGTCTAGCAATGAAAGGGCAAAGGGTATATTTAACCGCCTCTTCAAAACAAATAGACCAGGATATTATGTCGCGAAATGAGTTGTCATCACCGTCCAAAGAAGAATCGTTCAGTCTTCAATATATTCCCGCACCCGGTAAACCGCTCCGATTTCCTTCTCACAAATGTTCCGGCAGTTCTCAATTTCTTCCTTGGGAATGGTATCCACCACCGTCATCATGACGGTGGGTACATACATTTGTAGTTCCTTGGCGAAAGATTTCATGGCCTCAAAGGCCCCCTCATGGACCGGATGGCAGAGGGCGTCGTACTTCTCTGCCGTATCGGTGTTCAGGGAAATGGACACCATGTCAAACCGTCCGGCAAAGTCCGGACAGATGTCCCGTCCATGGATTAGGTTCCCGGTTCCGTTGGTGTCCATGCGGGTGAAGGGCTTTTTGCCCTTGGCCTTTAACTGGTCAATGACCCAACAGATATCATCAATCCGGTAGCTGGGCTCGCCGAAACCGCAGAACACCAGCTGTTTATATTGGGAGAGGTTCCGGCTTTCAATGTCTGTCAGAATCTCCTCCCGGGTGGGCTCCCGCTCCAGCCAGAGGTTATGGCTGTAGATGCTGCCTCCGTGGCCGTTGTGCCGGAGGCAGAATTCACAGTTGAAATTGCAACGGTTTGTTGCGTTGACGTACAGGTTTTCCCCGTACTCATAGGTGATGGTAAAACCTTTTTCCATAGAGATTGCTCCTTATTGATTGTCAGCTCAGGTGGATTTGCGTCAGAGTAAACATACCGTCCCGATAGAGAATCCCGGCAGAGGTTTCCGCTACATAGCAGGGGGCGGCGCTGCCCTTATGGCTCATACAGAACGCACCCTGGAACCGGAGGCCGCCCCATTCCTCTATGCTGAACCCGGCGATTAGACCGGAGGAAGCCGTATCCAAATCCAGATTCCCGTCCTGAAGCTCCACCAGCTCATGGCCCAATATGGCGAAGGCTCTGCCGCCGGGTTCGGCGGTAGCAAACAGTGCGGGAAGTTGCTCTTGCCAAAGGCACGTAGGGAACGTATAGGCGGTTAAGGTTCCGTCCGGGCCTTTCTCCAGAATATGCAGCTCTTCAATGGAGACGCCGGTCCCGCTGCCAATGTAGCAGATGACGATCAGTTCATCCTCCCGGTCACCGTCTACATCAAAGCATTTCATTCTGGGCAGGATTGTCCTGGGCGTAAGAAAGGACCAGTCGAATTCTGCCAAACTGTTTCCCCAGCGAATGAGGGCGGGACTCTCTCCATTGGCCTGATAGGGGACGGCGTAAAAGGCTGCGTCTGCTTCCGGCGCTTCCGCCAGAAAACCCACCACACCGCCGTGGATCCAGCCCTCTGGGTTATACCGGGGGTCGGTTATGGAGGACGGCAGGTCATAGTTCTCTGCCGGGGCCCGCCCCTCCGTCACCACGGCGGGGGCGGAGAGGGGTTCCAGCCGCCGGGGCTCCGGCAGGAAGACGGCTTCTGCCGGGGACTTGTCCGGCAAAGCCTCCGGTTCCTCCGGGGTGGGGGTCTCACATCCGGCCAGTACCGCCAGCATAAACAGTGTGAGAGGGAAAAGAAACCGTCTCTTCATTCGTCTCTGTCCTTTCCGGCCAGCCTTCGTCGCCGTCGCTTCGGGTTGGATGTTCTCCAGACATTCAGGGCGTGGGAAAGCTCTTTTGCCTACTTTTTCTCTCAAGAAAAAGTAGGTTAATCCCACCAGAAGAACCACTTGGTGGACTTGGATAGGGAGTCCGCCAGATAACCCACACTCTCACAGCCCTGGTCCACGATGTCCGGGCAGAAGGCGTATTGCTCCATAGCAAGCTCCATGGCCTCCTCCCGTTTTACCGGGGCGGAGAGGTCGTACTCCAGAACGTCCCGGGTGATCACTGCCGGGACGGCTCCGTATTTTTTGTACCAGTATTTGGCTGCCGCTATGTGCTCCCCATCACTGGGGCACTCGTTCCAGCCGCCGAAGGGCATCCAGGCAAAGACCTCCCAGGGATGTTCCGCCGGGATTTCCGCCAGCACCAAGGGGATGGTTTTGCCCTGGTAGTTGGCGATTCCCAGAAAGTGGTGGATGGCCTCGCCGCCCTCCATGGGGCTCAGGACGGCCTCGTCAGGCCAGGAATCACCTTCCGCCTCTTCCTTCCAATACGAAGTCCGCTGCTGGAAAAAAGCCTTGCCCTCCGGCACCTCCGTGGCCTGGAGCTGCTTCAAGTACGCCGAGGGGGATGTTTTCCGGGGGATGTCCACGTCCTCCTCCCAGTCCGCTGCGGAGATAAGCAGTGGCACAAAGCCCTCTTTAATGCTCCGGGCTTTTGCGGATTGATAGGCTTCCATGATTTTCTCCACCGGCGTCCCGGCGGGGAGTTCGGTGCAGGGACAGCCTAAAAAGGCTTTCAGATCCTCAAACATCAGAAATTCCTCCTACTTAAAAATGTTTCCCCATACCTGATTCCACATTCCGAATTCGCGAAAATAGCCGCAGGCCGTTTTCCCAGGTGATTCGGGTCAGCTCCTCCGGGGAGACACCTTTCCACTCCGCCAGCTTTTCAATGATATAGGGCAGGTTCCGGCTGTCGTTCCGCTTCCCCCGCAGAGGAACCGGAGAGAGGTAGGGGGAATCCGTCTCCACGACGATACGGTCTAGAGGCGTGATTGCAACCACCTCCGGGGCTTTCTGGGCGTTCTTGTAGGTGATGGGCCCGTCAAAGCCCAGGTACCAGCCCCGCTTCAAAAGTGTCTCTGCCATTTCGGGGCTGCCAGAAAAGCAGTGGAACACCCCCCGGAGCTCCGGATAATCCAGTACAAGGGCCAGAGAATCCCCGTGGGCTTCCCGGTCGTGCACAATGACAGGAAGGTCCCGCTCCAGCGCCAACTCTATTTGCCGCCGGAAAACCATCTGCTGAAACTCCTTGGAGGGGTTGTCCTTCCAGTAATAGTCCAAGCCGATTTCCCCCACAGCCACCACCTTCTCATGGTGGCAGAGCTTCCCGAGGGCGGCGAATTCTGCCTCGCCGGTCCCGGCGCAGTCGGAAGGATGGATACCCACAGCGGCGTAGACAAAGGGATACCGTTCCGCCAGGGCAATAGCGGCCCGGGAACTCTCCAGCTCACAGCCAGGGTCCACCACCAGCCCTACACCGGCGGCGGGAAGGGCGGAGAGAACTTCATCCCGGTCGGACTGAAAGGCGCCGGAATCGTAGTGGGCGTGGGTGTCAAAAATGGGCATGAGGGAACCTCCTTTGGAAATGGGAAAAACACACGCGCAAAACAAAAAGGACATCCGAACGGATGCCCTTTTGGCCTGACGGCCTCCGGGCGTTCACACGGAAGCGTCACTCCCCCGAAACGGGGATATGTTTGGATCAACCGATCCGATTGAGCTTCAGGGTCATGGCGCTCTTTTTGTGAGCGGCCGTGTTCTTGTGGAGAACCCCCTTCGCCACAGCCTGATCGACTTTTTTCACCGCAACCTTGTAAGCGCCATCGGCATCGGTGCGATTGCCCTCCGCCGCGGCGGCCTCGAACTTTTTGATCGCGGTTTTGAGATCGGACTTCGTGGCCTTGTTGCGGGCGTTTCTCGCTTTTCCAACGAGGACGCGCTTCTTGGCAGACTTGATATTCGGCAAACCAAACACCTCCTTTGGCTGTTGATTTCATGCGGGTAAGATAACTCCTACCGTACAGACCTATATTCTAGCAGGGAAAGCTCCAAAAAGCAAGGTTTTTTTTTCATTTTTTCATAAGATTCTCAAGAGGGTGAAAAGGGGCGTGGCTTTCCCGGCATTTTTACAGGGGCAAGCTCATAAAATAGAGAGAAACAAGCTATGTGAAACTCCAGAAGGAGGGGACGGACATGACCTCAAGGCAGGCGGGACGAAGGATTGCAGCGGGAGCGCGGCGGAGGCGGTCCCAAAGCGTCCAAAACAGAACCCGGAAGAACGAGCCTCTGGCGGCGAAGGACTTGCGGCGGCTGTTGCAGCTGGTGGTGTGCGGCGGTATCTTTGTGGTTTTGGTGGCGGCGAAATTGCTGCTGCCGGCCAGGATGACGGCTTTTAACGAAAAGTTGTCCGCCGCCATGGAACAAAATATGGACGTGCAGGCGGTCTTTTCCGCTGTGGGCCGGGCCTTTTCCGGGGAAGTGGGCGGCGGCGTGGAAGAGGTTTATCAGGCGGTTTTTCACCCTCAAGCGGAAGCCGGACGAACCGGGACCGTTGCCCACAATGAGGTCCAGACCGAAGACATAAAAACGACCACCCCTACGCCAAAACTCCTAGACCGTACGGCGCTGGAAACGCTACAGAGCTACCGGAGGGCGCCGGAGGCCGGGAACCCGTCTTCTGAGCCGGAAGAGGCGCAGACGGCCTCCAACCTGGCCTATGTGCTCTACTCTCAGGAGAATCTTCCCGAGGGCGTCAGTATGGAACAGGCCATTTTGGGCTTCGACTATTGCGCGCCGGTGGCGGGGACCCTCAGTTCAGATTTCGGCTATCGGGAGCATCCGACGGAGGGGGAGGAACGGTTTCACTACGGAGTGGATTTGGCGGCGGACGTTGGAACGGAAATACGCTGCTTCGCTGACGGCACTGTCACCGCCGTAGGGGATAGCAGCAGCTATGGCCGGTATTGCGTTGTGGCTCATCAGGGAGGCTACTCCACCCTCTATGCCCATTGCAGCCGGGTTACCGTGTCCTCCGGCGCGGCGATAAGCCGGGGAAATAAGATTGCTGAGGTAGGGGAGACGGGCATGGCTACAGGACCGCATCTCCATTTTGAGCTTCAGCGGGAGGGCACGTACCTGAATCCTATTTACTATGTATCCTCACTGTAAAGTTCAGGTAAGCGGCGGTTTTGTCCTTCTCGTGGTGTGGTTCGTTCTGGCCAACGGCTGGGAACCGCTGGCCACGGTGATGGGGGCCGCCGCGATTCATGAGCTGGGGCATTGGGTGATGCTTCGCCTTCTGGGAGCGAAGGTGACGGGTTTTCGCCTTAACGTGTTGGGAGCGGTGCTGGAGACGGACAGCCGGCGGCTCTCTTATGGAGGAGAGTTGGCGGCGGTGCTGGCGGGGCCCGCCGTCAATCTTTTGGCGGCTCTGGCGCTGAACATTTTGGGAAAGGGACGCTGTCCCGCCGACGTGGGGGCGAATCTGGTGCTTTGTGCCTTCAACCTCTTGCCTGTGTACCCCTTGGACGGGGGGAGGGCGCTGTATCTGCTGATGGCTTGGACAGTGGGACCGGCGGCGGGGGAGCGGGCTGTCCGCTGGGCGGGAACCGTTACGGTGGTGGCGTTGTCCGCGCTGATTGGTTGGGTGATATGGGGAAGTGGGGGAAGTTTGTGGCTGTTGCCCGCGCTATTCGCCAGTGTCCAATGGGGAGTGCGGCTCTGGTGGTTTCCGATGTAAAATGAGAAGACCCTTAGAGCGTATGTTATAGGGACTGTTATCAACCGCCCAAAAGTTCCGTTAGTTGATCAATGATGTAATCGCCGGAGTCTTTTTGCTCTACATCTGTTTGAAGGGACATCAAAGCGGCGTGGGCCCGGGCAATTTTCCGGATGTCGGCCTCCTCCCGCAAAGATTCAATCCAGGCGTCCAGATACTTCATAAGCCGTTCCCAGGACTCCTGCTCCTCTTCCTGTTCTTTGGCTTTTTTCATGCGGTCCAGGGCGGAGGACTGGAGATCAGCCAGGGCGGAGAGGAGATCTTTTTTCATAAAGCCGCTGTGGTCCAGAGCGGAGGCGCTTTGGGGGGAGAGCGCAGAGTCCCCGGAGACGTAATTCTGGTACAGCGCCAGCAGTTCCTTTGCCCCGAGGATTCCGGAAGGGGTGGGGATGATGTGGGAGGGCTGGGTGAGGCTGTTCTGGATTTCCGCGATAAAGTTGTGCTTTTGGGTGATGTCGTCCCGAAAGTCCATGGTATAGGGAAGGGGGCCGGAGCTATATTGGCTGTTGGTGTAAACCCCGGTTTTTGCCAGGTGTCCGCGTAAAGCGGCCAGCTCCACATAGGAGGCGTTGGCGGGGTTCACATCATTGAGGTGGCAGAGAAAGTCAAAAGGCCCGCTGTCTCCAACGCCGGTGATGCGAACCACGGGGTCTTCCGGGGTGGAGTTCTCCGTGTAATGGGCACAGTAGCCCTGCATGACGCCGTTTTTCCCGGCGTGGCTCCCGGAAGCGGCCACATTTTCCCCCATGCAAATGGGGGGAAGGCGGTTCGGGGAGACGCCGGAGGCGGCCTGTTCCAGCTGGGCCTGGAAAGAGGCGCAAGGGGTTGTGCCGGGCTGGAAGGCGGCGTGGCGGCTTTCCGTGGGAGGCTGGGTGTTGAGAAGGGTTTGGACGCTCATGGGAACAACTTCCTTTCTTTCGCAACTAGAATAAAAAGACAGAAAGCGGCTGTGAGGTTATCACGACCGCTTTCTGTTCCTTGCGCTTTTGTCCTTCGCAATCCGTTGCAAAGGGGATTATTTCGCGTATTCGACCACTTTGGTCTCCCGGAGAACATGGACCTTGATCTGACCGGGGTACTCCATTTCCTCCTCGATCTTCTTGGCCAGGTCCCGGGCAAGAATGACCATCTGATCCTCGCTGACCTGCTCGGGCTTCACCATGACCCGGACCTCCCGGCCCGCCTGGATGGCGAAGGCCTTGTCCACGCCGGGATAGGAGCCGGTGATGGTCTCCAGCTGCTCCAGGCGCTTGATGTAGTTTTCCAGGTTTTCACGGCGGGCGCCGGGACGGGCGGCGGAAATGGCGTCTGCGGCCTGTACCAGGCACGCCACGATAGTCCTGGGCTCCACGTCGTTGTGGTGGGCCTCTATAGCGTGGATGATCTCATCCCGCTCCTTGTACTTCCGGGCAAATTCCACGCCCAGGGCCACATGGGTGCCCTCCATCTCATGATCTATGGATTTGCCCAGGTCATGGAGAAGGCCCGCGCGTTTGGCGGCCTGAACGTCCACCCCCAGCTCCGCCGCCATCATGCCGGCAATGTGACTGACCTCTACAGAGTGCTGGAGGACGTTCTGACCGTAGCTGGTGCGGTAGTGAAGGCGGCCCAGCATTTTCACCAGTTCCGGGTGAAGGCTGCGAATGCCGCACTCAAAGGTGACTCGCTCGCCCTCGGCTTTGATGGTGGCGTCCACTTCCCGGCGGGCCTTTTCGACCATTTCTTCAATGTGCGTGGGGTGAATACGTCCGTCGGCAATGAGTTTTTCCAAGGCCAGACGGGCAATCTCCCGGCGCACCGGCTCATAGCAGGAGACGGTGATGGCCTCCGGCGTGTCGTCGATAATGAGGTCCACGCCTGTCAGGGTTTCGATGGTGCGGATGTTACGGCCTTCCCGGCCGATGATCCGGCCCTTCATCTCGTCATTGGGCAGGGGAACCACACTGACGGTCATGTCGGCCACCTGATCGGCGGCACAGCGCTGGATGGCCTGGGCCACAATTTCCCGGGCCCTGGCTTCGCACTCCTCTTTCATCCGGGACTCCACCTCTTTGATTTTGAGGGCGGTCTCGTGAGTGACCTCGGACTCCACCTGGTCAATGAGGTATTGTTTTGCCTCCTCGGTGGTGAAGCCGGAGATGCGTTCCAGCATTTCGGTCTGTCCGCGCTTGACAAGTCTGATCTCCTCCGTCTCCTTGTCAATAGCGGCGTGCTTTTGAGTCAGGGACTCTTCCTTTTTCTCCACGGCCTCGATCTTGCGGTCCAGGTTTTCCTCTTTTTGCTGCAAACGGTTTTCCTGACGCTGAAGGTCGGCCCGGCGTTCCTTGACTTCCTTTTCGTACTCGCTGCGGTTTTTTAAGATCTCCTCCTTAGCCTCCAACAGGGCCTCGCGCTTCTTGGATTCGGCGCTTTTGATGGCCTCGTTGACAATGCGTTTTCCCTCTTCCTCGGCGCTGGAGATTTCTTTTTCAGAGACGTTCTTCCGATAGCGAATACCAAGCGGGAAGCAAATCACGCCGCCGGCCGCCATCCCGATGAGGAGGGTGATGATGATCTGAATCACGGCTGTTGATTCCTCCATTCAATTTTGGTATTGCCGCGGGAAGCGCGTTTCAAAAACCGTCAACACGCCCATACGGCGGAGGGGGGGCCCTCCAAGGGCACGGGATGTCCCCGGGGCGGTATGGCCGCCAGCGGATGTTGGACATGGGTTGTTCCTTGTGTTCCGCCCGCGCCCCAAATGGGGGACGCTTGTCTTTTTAGGGCGGAATGACTTTCGCTGTTGGGCGCATTGCCGGTTTCCAAAACGAAACCCGCGAACAGGAGCGTTTTAGAAAACGACCGGAGGGCACCCCTTTGCCCTCCGACGGCAATCTGCCTTTAGTTTAAACTTTTACTGGACCGCTGTCAAGCAAAATCCTCAAACCGGAGGCGAAATTACATGAAAAATTTGGCAGGACGGAAAAAGTTCCGGCGGAGTGCCTGAAAAACCGGGGGTTTATGTGTCGATGTATGCCGCAGCAGCGTAGCCCACATGGTCTTCGTGGTGGACAAGGTACCAGCCCTGCCACTCGCCGTAGATGGTCACAGGAGCGCCGTTTGGAAGATGGGCGAGAATGGTTCCGGTGGGAGCAGGATAGTTTCGGAGGTTCAAAGTTCCCCAATTGAGGGCCACGCGGCCCTCCACAGGGTCCATGGGATAGATGAAGGGCAGGCCAAAGAATTCGGTAAGAGCCCGGGCCAGTTGCTGGGCGATGGCGTCCATATGCCCTTCCACCCATGTGGCGTCGGACCAGTTGTCGTGGTAACCGATTTCCACCAGCACCGCCGGGGCGTTGGATTGGGCCACCTCTCCCAGGGTGGTGGTGGAACGGGTGGTGACTTTGCCGGGGAGGGGATAGATTTTCCGCAGTTCCTGGGCGATGAGCTCCGCCGCCCGCTGGCCCTGACGGCTGCCGGGGTAGTAAAAGGCGATGATTCCCCGCTCCTCGCCGTAGCGCCCCTCCGGCGCGCCGTTGGAGTGGAGCGCCAGATAGAGGTCGTAGGTTCCCCGGTTGGCCTCCCGGATGGAGGAGCCGGCGGTCATTTCGGGTTTGTTGCGTTTGTATTGGATCCCGTTGGAAAGCAGATAGGGGATGAGGGCATCCGCCAGCAGATTCATGTTGTATTCCTCCGAACCGCTGCCGGTGACGTAAGAATTCCACTCTTGCGTGGAGGGGCTTAGGTAAATCGTAGGCATCGTGATTCCTCCTTCTCTTATGAATTCTATGGAAATTTGGAAAAAAGTGTGCTATCATAGAGGCCATATCACATGATTTTTTCTGTCTTTTTCCGCCCCAAGAGGTTGGCTGAGAAAGATGGTGTGGCATGACGGTGTTTTGCCATATCCCAAAGAGAAAAAGCCAACAGGAGGGCTTGTCCTATGAAAGCAGAGCGTATGTACCCCAGCGTCACCGTCACCCCGAAGGCAGAGACGGCCATTCTTCGGGGGCACCCATGGGTCTATGACGGGGAAATTCTATCCATGGAGAAAGCGCCGGAAAACGGCGGCCTGGTGGATGTGCGGAGCAAAAAGGGGGCGTATCTTGGCACAGGTTTTCTGTCCGAAAAATCGAAAATTCGGGTCCGTTTGATTTCCCGAAACGCCAACGACCGGTTTGACGCCGCCTTTTGGGACAGGAAGCTCCGCTGGGCCTGGGAGTACCGAAAAACCGTCATGGCCCCGGAGGACCTGGACGCCTGCCGGATTATTTTTGGAGAGGCGGATATGTTCCCCGGCCTGACGGTGGATAAGTTCCACGATCTCCTCAGCGTCCAGGTGTTGTCCGTTGGTATGGAACGGATGAAAGACCTGGTGCTGCCTCTGCTAGTCCGCATTCTCCGGGAGGATGGACAGTTGATCCGGGGCGTTTTTGAGCGGAACGACGCCCCACTGCGAGAGAAAGAGGGCCTGCCCCAGTACAAAGGGTGGTTCCCTCTGCCGGGGCAGGCTCCGCAGGAGTCCCCGGTGACGGAGATTTTGGAAAACGGAATCAAATATTTAGTGGATGTAGAAAACGGTCAGAAAACCGGCTTTTTCCTGGACCAGAAGTACAATCGAAGGGCGGTTGGACAGCTGGCAAAGGGAAAGACCGTGCTGGATTGCTTCACCCACACCGGCTCTTTTGCCTTAAACGCCGCCCGGGGCGGGGCAAAGTCTGTCACCGCCGTAGACGTGTCGCCCTCCGCTGTGGAGATGGCCCGGGCCAATGTGGAGCGCAACGGCCTGAGCGGTGTGGTGGACTGTGTGGCGGCCAATGTTTTTGAGTTGTTGCCGGCCCTGGAAAAGGAGCCTGTGCGCTATGATTTCATCATCCTGGACCCGCCGGCCTTTACGAAGTCCCGAAAAACGGCGGCCAATGCCATGACGGGGTATAAAGAGATCAACTATCGGGCCATGAAGTTGCTCCCAAGAGGGGGGTATCTGGCTACTTGCTCTTGTTCCCATTTTGCGGAAGAGACAAAGTTTGCCGCTATGCTTCACTCCGCCGCCCGGGATGCCGGGGTCCGCCTCCGGCAGATCGAGGCCCGGCAGCAGAGCTGCGATCATCCGATTTTATGGGGAGTGGAGGAGACAAATTATCTAAAATTCTATTTATTCCAAGTGGTGTAAAGGGGAAAGCCAGTCATGGAACGAGTGGGTATTTTATGTGCCAGCGATACGGAGTTGGCTCCTTTTTTAAAAGAGATGGAGGTTGACGGGGTCGCTGAAAAAGCGATGCTGAAATTTTACGAGGGGAGCGCAGGGAAAATTCCCGTAGTGGCGGTATACAGCGGCGTTTGCAAGGTGAACGCCGCTGTGGCTGCGGAGCTGCTAATGGAGTGTTTTGATGTGGAAGCGGTGATCAACGCCGGAACGGCCGGGGGCATGGACCCGGAGGCTGGATTGTTTGACACGATTATTGCGGAGCGTTCCTTCTATCACGATGTGGCGGAAGACATCCTGACGGAATTTCACCCGTGGATGCCATCGGTCTATTTCCCCTCCGATGAGGGACTGCTTTCCGCCGCCAGAACATATGCAAAAACTGGGGAGTATCCCATTTTCTTTGGGAGCATAGCAACGGGGGAACGGTTCATTGGAAATAGGGGACGGGAGCGAATCCGCCAAAAGCACGCCCCTTTGGCGGTGGACATGGAAACAGCTGCCGTCGCTCACGCGTGCTATGTGAGCGGCGTTCCGTTTCTGGCGGTGAGGAGTATTACCGATACCGAGAAAGACAGCGGCCCGGAGGCCTTCGCGCGGAACTGTGAAAAAGCCTCGGAAATTGCGGCTAAGGTCACGTTGGGCCTTCTGGAAATGTGGATTGGAACCTAAAGAAGTCTTGTTGCCCGCATCTCTTTTAAATCCCCTGTGACTCGGAGAAACCGGAAAGAGCAAACCGTGTCGGCGGTAAAGACCAGCAGGCCAATGTAAGTCACCGCCGGGAGAACCGCCTCCGCCAGCACGGTTGCCCAGGGCTGAATGAAGCGTACCGCCACCCATACCAGCAGCCCCCAAGCCACAGCGAAAGGCCAGCAGATCCGTCCCCGGAGGTTGCCAAAAACCTGGGAATAGTCCCAAAACCATACTCCCAGAAACCGCTCCCCGGCCCAGTGGTAAACATACTCCACTGCCGTGGCCGCCAGCCCTCCCCAGACGGTGAGTCCCAACCACCCCATAGGAGGCAAGCATAGAACCGCCAACATTCCAAGCCCGTACACCGGGCACAGGGGCAAAAACAGCATACAGCGCCGCCGCCGCTCTTCAGACCGGGAGACGGTTGCGAATGCCAGCTCCACCAGCCAGCCTAAAAAGCTGTAAATCCAAAAGTACCAAATCCAGGAATTCATGTTATCACCTCAAAGCCCAGTGTCTCCGAAGAAAGAATGGGTATCCGCCCCTTGCGCCGGTAGTTTTTTCATGTTATAATCATAAGGCTTAGTTGCCGCCGCTTCCTTCCGGACCGGAGAGTGAGCTAAAATTTTCTGTTTCTTTTTCTCTCGAGAAAAAGATAGAGAGGAGGACCAAATGGATACATGGGAAAGCTTGCGGGCGGAGTGTCTTGCCTGTAAAGGATGTTCCCTTGCAGACACGCGCCACAACGTGGTTTTCGGCGATGGGGCAGAGAATGCGGAGATCTTACTTATCGGCGAGGGCCCTGGTCAGAACGAGGACGAGCAGGGCAAACCTTTCGTGGGTCGGGCCGGGAAGCTCTTGGACGAGATGCTGGAAATGGTGAACTTGGACCGTACAAAAGTTTACATCGCCAACATCGTAAAG
Organism: uncultured Oscillibacter sp.; assembly: GCA_910585245.1. Classification (GTDB taxonomy): domain Bacteria; phylum Bacillota; class Clostridia; order Oscillospirales; family Oscillospiraceae; genus Oscillibacter. The sequence continues at coordinate 229,665 of CAJUCO010000001.1, read as the reverse complement.
TGCCGCCCGCCTCAGAACCGGGATCCCTTGGGGGTGGAGCAAGACGCCTGCATCGACTGGCTCCGCCGCCAAACGGCGCTTTTGCGCCCCAAAATCATCGTCTGCCTGGGCCGTATCGCCGCCAAATCCCTGATCAAGGATGATTTCCGAATCACCCAGGAGCATGGCCAGTGGTTCGAGAGGAACGGCGTGTGGATGACGGCCCTTTACCACCCGGCGGCGCTGTTGCGGGATGTCCGCAAGCGTCCGGATACCTTTGAGGACTTGAAAGCTATCCAGGCCAAGGCACGGGAGTTGTGTGAGCATACGGAGCTATAAACCCTTGAGACAGGGAGAGACTGGGTCTCTCCCTGTGTGTCACCCAAAAATGTAAACTATAATAGAAAATTAGGTTGACAATTTTGCGTTTCCGCGTTATGATGGGGCTCAGGAAAGAAAAGGAGGAACCCACCTATGCCTGAAAAGACCGTGTCCCGGTTGCGGACGAAAGACCTGACGCTTGTGGCCCTTTTTACCGCTTTAATGGCGGTGTGTGCCTGGATTTCCATACCGGTGCCTCCGCCCTTCGTCCAATTCACTATGCAAACCTTCGCAATTTTCGCCGCGCTGCTGGCTCTGGGGGGGAAGAGGGGAACCTATGCCGTCACGGCGTATCTGCTTTTAGGAGCTGTGGGCGCGCCTGTGTTCAGCAATTTCAGGGGAGGACTTGGCGTGCTGCTGGGAACTACGGGCGGCTACATCCTGGGCTTTTGGGTGCAGGCCCTGCTCTACTGGCTGATGACCGCAAAGCTGGGGGAAACCCTGAGAGTCAAGATTGCCGCCAGCGTTCTGGGGCAGGTTCTGTGCTTTGCCTTTGGAACCGTCTGGTATCTGGCGCTCTACGCCCAGGCCGGAAATCCTGTGGGAGTAATGGCAGCTCTTAGCTATTGTGTGTTTCCCTTTATCATCCCGGACATAATCAAGCTGGCTCTGGCGGTGTTGGTGTCCCGGCGCATAGAAAAATATGTCCAGTGATTTTAGATTCTGTAGTATCCTTGAAAAAAGTCCGGCGTCTAAGGGGAAGCCTTGATAGAAAAATGAAGGACAAGACAGGCCACAACGGTCTGCCTTGTCCTTTTTTGCGCTGTATTACCCACTATGACACGTTCAGGGGAAGAACCCGAGAGCGTGCGGGGTAAATGAAATTTTTAATTTGGCAGTTTTCCCGGAAGCTGGATAATTTCACGTGTGTTTCCGTGTCAAGCAGACCCCTGCAATTGAACCAATCAAGACAAGGGGCGCTATTCTGACGAACGCCCACTCAAATGCGTGAAAGGCCACTCCGATTACCGTGGTTTCTGGTTGGTTGTAATCCCAGCCTAAATAAGGACTATTTAGCTCCACCAGAACCGCAAAAGCAGCCACAATTACCAGACATAATAAGACAAAAAACCAGTGAATCATTTTTTGTCTCGCCGTTTTTCTGCGCGCAAGTTGCAGATTTATGACCTCGAGTTTCTCGGAAATGGATCTTAAATCGTCAACCTTCGTCTCGACAAGGGTTTCTCCAAGCAGAGTGCTTACAGGCGTTTCAAATACCTCTGCTATGGAAATCAGCATATCGGCATCTGGAACCGAGAGACCTTGTTCCCATTTAGAGATGGTTTGCCTCACCACATTCAGTTTGATTGCAAGTTCTTCTTGCGAAAGCCCTTTGGATTTTCTGATTGTTTTCATGTTTTCATTCAGCATCAGGAAGGACCTCCTTTCACTACCATCATAGGGAGGAAAGCCCGTTGCGGCAAGCAACGCAAATTAACATTACCGTGTTCTTTCGATAAATCCCTGATTTACCGGCAAGATCACGAGGATTATAAAGAGGCACCCGCTGAAAAGCAACCTCTCTTCAACGGGTGTCAGGCTTCCTTATGGCAGGCCGCTAAAGGACCTCGGACCTGGTTTCTTCTCAACATTCACTTGGGATTTTGAAGATATTGATACTCCAGCAACAGCCGTCCGGTGCCGCTGGACATATTTCCAAAGTGATAAGGCTGATCCGCCCGGAAGCGAATGGCATCCCGCTCCAAAAGCTGGAAATCCTGCCCCTCCGCCGTCAGGCTTACGGTGCCGGAAATTACCGTGGCGTGGCAAACGCAGCCGGGGAGGGAGGGACCGGGGGTGTACTTTGCGCCGATATACAGGTCCAAAAAGCAGCTCATCATGTGGCTGGTGTCATCATAGGGAAGGCTGGGACGCAGAACGGTTCTGCCGCCGTCCAGATGCCGGGGGCGGGTATCTTGAACCCGGGCCAGAATGGGACCGTCTTTCGGCGGTTCCTGTGGCGGTTTTTCCGTTTCCGGTTTATGGGGCATGATTCCCTCGCCGGGTATGGGTTTGAACAGATCGTCCTCCATGGGTGTGCATCCCCTCCGTTCTCTCTCATCGGGATAACTTGCTCTATACTACCCGTTTTGTCGAAATTTGTCAAGGAGGTCCCCGGTGGAGAGCGTCTTATCCTTGAGACAAACAAAGGGAGTAGAGCTTAGCGGGCAAAATGTCCAACGGCACGTTGCCGCCTTGCTAGGGCGTGAAAGACCGTGGAGACAGAATCTGTAAGAAAATCGTAAGGGTTTTGTTGAGTTGTTTGTAAGAAACGGCCTGTATACTCTCCTTAAACCGGCCTGGGCCGAATGAAGGAGGAAATGATGAACTACAAACAGATGAAAATTTTTGCCGTGTGTTGTATGGTCTTTGACCACATTGTCCGCCTGTTTCCCCTGCACCGGATGTTCGCGCCTTTGGCGGACATTTTGTGGAATGCGGGATGGGGAGGGGTTGCGGAATGGTTGCTGGAGGACTTCACGTTATATTTAATGTATATCGGCCGGTTGGCGGCTCCGATTTTTGTATACGGTGTTGTCCAGGGCTTTGTCCACACGTCCAGCATTCGCCGCTATGTGAGCCGCGTCCTCTTGACGGCGGTGATTGCTCAGGTTCCCTATACACTGTTTGATCTGGCGGAGATGCGGGTGCTGGGCTTGGAAGGAAACTGGCGGGAAACGGAACTGAATATCCTCTTCACGCTCGCCCTGGCTCTCTGTACTCTCTGGATTCACGAGAAGCTGAAGCGCTGGAAGTGGCTGAGTCCCCTGGCGGCGGTGGCGGCCACTTGGTTTGCCATGAAGCTCGGCATGGAGGGCGGACAGGGTTATATCATTTTGGCCTGGGTCTACTACATCGCCCGGAACCGCCCCCGCTGGCAAAAAGCCCTTTTCTATCTTCCCGCCGTCATGATGTCCCGCCGGGGGCTGGTTTTGTGGGTCATAGAGAGTTTTGGAACCGTGGAGCTGCCCAGGGTTTTACGCAACTGCCTTTTAAATGTGCTGGGCAATTACTTTGGAATGCTGGTTACCCTTTCGGACAACGGGGAAAAGGGCCGGGCCGGGAAGGGCTTCCAGTGGTTTATGTACGCCTTTTACCCCGCTCATTTTGCCCTTCTTGCCCTGATTGGCTTCCTCCGGCCGCCGCTTTTGTGAGCGGAGGCCGGGAAAACTCTGGAAAAACAGGAAAATGAAAATCTTTTTGCCAAAAACGCTTGACGGCGGCGTAGGGCCATGTTATAATGCCTACTTGCGCGGACCCGGAGTCCGTGAATTTTGCTGTGCGCTCCTCAGGGGAAGCGTCGCTGGAGGAGGTTGTCCCTATGGAGCCTGAAAAGCGGGTTGTCGGCGTGAAGCAATCCCGCAAGGCCATTCGGGATGGACGGGTCCGCCGGGTATTTCTTGCCAGTGACGCGGACCCGGCTTTGACAGAGCCCATTGCCGCCGAGTGCGCTGCCGCCGGTATTCCTGTGGAAACAGGGAGGACCATGGTCCAATTGGGGCGGGCTTGCGGTATCGCTGTGGGTGCCTCCGTAGTGGCGGAACTGATTTTTTAAGCGCACTTGAGAATATTTTGGTTTTTTCGGAATAGCCCACCGGCTTTCTGTAAAAAATAAAGATCAAAAATATCGAAGAAAGGAGAAATTCAATGCCTACTTTTAACCAGCTGGTCCGGAAAGGAAGAGAACAGGCTTCCTACAAGTCCAATTCTCCCGCCCTGCAGTTCGGTCTGAACACACTGAAAACCAAGACCACCAATCAGCCTTCTCCCCAGAAGAGAGGCGTCTGCACCGCTGTGAGAACCGCTACCCCCAAGAAGCCCAACTCCGCTCTGCGTAAGATCGCCCGTGTGCGCCTGACCAACGGCTACGAGGTCACCGCCTATATCCCCGGCGTGGGCCACTCCCTCCAGGAGCACTCCGTGGTCATGATCCGCGGCGGCCGTGTCAAGGACCTCCCCGGCGTCCGTTATCACATTATCCGCGGCACTCTGGATACCCAGGGCGTGTCCGGCCGGATGCAGAGCCGTTCCAAGTACGGCGCCAAGCGGCCCAAGTCCAAGTAAGGACAAATTCCGAATTACTTTGCCGAATAGGTTTATGATAGATGCGCGAGCGTTGCCCTTCGGCAGAGGCATTCACGGAAGGCGAGAGCCTTTTGAGTACCTATGAGATCATAGAATCATTATGAAGGAGGGAAGCATAGTGCCCAGAAGAGGTAATGTTCCCAAGAGAGAGATTCTGCCCGACCCTATGTACGGCTCCGTGTTGGTGACGCGTCTTGTCAACAACGTGATGCTGGAAGGAAAGAAGGGCGTGGCGCAGAAGGTGGTCTACGCGGCCTTTGACCAGATTAAGGAAAAGACCGGAAACGACCCCGTTGAAGTGTTCACCCAGGCTATGGACAACATCATGCCCAGCCTGGAGGTGAAGGCACGCCGTGTGGGTGGCGCCAACTACCAGGTTCCTATGGAGGTCCGTCCTGCCCGGCGCACCACGCTGGGCCTTCGGTGGCTGACCACCTATTCCCGCGCCCGGAGCGAGCGCACAATGGCCGAGCGCCTTGCCGGCGAAATCATGGACGCCGCCAACAATACGGGAGCGGCTGTGAAAAAGCGCGAGGATATGCACAAGCAGGCCGAGGCCAATAAGGCCTTCGCGCACTTCCGCTGGTAAGCTAGTTAGGAGATATCAAGTATGCCGAGAAAAACATCCCTTGAAAACACCAGAAACATCGGCATTATGGCTCACATCGACGCGGGCAAGACCACGACTACGGAACGGATCTTGTTCTACACAGGTGTGAACTATAAAATTGGCGAGACCCACGACGGTACCGCCACGATGGACTGGATGGCCCAGGAGCAAGAGCGCGGTATTACCATCACATCCGCCGCTACCACCTGCTACTGGTCGGGTTCCAAAAACCAGTTCAAGCCCACCCGTATCAATATCATCGATACTCCGGGCCACGTGGACTTCACCGTGGAGGTGGAGCGTTCCCTGCGTGTTCTGGACGGCTCTGTAACCGTCCTTTGCGCCAAGGGCGGTGTGGAGCCCCAGTCCGAGACCGTGTGGCGTCAGGCTGACAACTACAAGGTTCCCCGGATGATCTATGTCAACAAGATGGATATCATGGGCGCAGACTTCTACAATGTGCTCCACATGGTGGAGGACCGCCTGAAGTGCAACGCCGTGCCCATTCAGCTCCCCATCGGAAGAGAGGAGACCTTCAAGGGAATCATTGATCTGGTGGAAATGGACGCGGATATCTATTATGACGATTTGGGCAAGGATATGCGTGTGGAGGAAATCCCCGCCGACATGGTGGACCTTGCCAACGAGTATCGTGAAAAGCTGATGGATGCCGTGTCCATGTTTGACGACGAAATCGCCGAGCTGTATCTGGACGGGCAGGAGGTCTCTCAGGAGAAAATCCGCGCCGCCATCCGCAAGGCTACCATCGCCAACGAAATGGTGCCTGTTACCTGTGGCACGTCTTATAAAAATAAAGGCGTGCAAAAGATGCTGGACGCCATTGTGGACTATATGCCTTGTCCCACGGACGTTCCCGCTATCAAAGGCGTCAACCCCAACACGGAGGAGGAAGAGACACGCCCCTCCACGGATGACGCACCCTTCTCCGCTTTGGCCTTTAAGATTGCCACCGATCCTTATGTGGGCCGCCTGTCCTTTATCCGTGTCTACTCCGGTACGCTGAACACCGGCACACAAGTGCTCAACTCCACGAAAAAGCAAAAAGAGCGCGTTGGCCGCATCCTTCAGATGCACGCAAATCACCGGGAGGACATCGAGACCGTGTACTCCGGCGATATCGCCGCAGTCATCGGCCTGAAAAACTCTACGACCGGAGATACTCTCTGCGACGAAAAGCATCCTGTTATTCTGGAGTCCATGGAATTCCCCGAGCCCGTTATCCGGGTTGCCATTGAGCCCAAGACCAAGGCCGGTCAGGAGAAAATGACCATCGGCCTTATCAAGCTGGCGGAGGAAGACCCCACCTTTAAGACTTACACCGACGATGAAACCGGACAGACCATTATCGCCGGCATGGGCGAGCTGCATCTGGAGATCATTGTCGACCGTTTGCTCCGGGAGTATAAGGTGGAGGCCAACGTGGGCGCTCCTCAGGTTGCCTATAAGGAAACCATCAAGAAAACGGTGGAGCAGGACACCAAATATGCCCGCCAGTCCGGCGGCAAGGGCCAGTATGGCCACGTCAAAATCCGTGTGGAGCCCAACGAGTCCGGCAAGGGCTACGAGTTTATCAATTCCATTGTGGGCGGCGCGGTGCCCAAGGAATATATTCCCGCTGTAGACGCGGGTATTCAGGGCGCCATGAACGCAGGCGTCATGGCCGGTTTCCCTGTGGTGGACGTGAAAGTCACCTTGTACGACGGCTCGTATCACGAGGTCGACTCCTCCGAGATGGCCTTTAAGATCGCCGGTTCCATGGCCTTCAAGGAGGCCTGCCGCAAGGCGGGAGCCACTTTGCTGGAGCCGATCATGAAGGTTTCCGTCATCGTCCCCGACGAGTATCTGGGCACCGTGATTGGCGATTTGACCGCTCGCCGCGGCCAGATTCAAGGGCAGGAAGCCCGTCCTGGCGCTCAGCAGGTGGACGCGCTGGTACCTTTGGCCAATATGTTTGGCTATGCCACCGATTTGCGCTCTAGCACCCAGGGCCGCGGCCAGTACTCTATGGAGCCCCACAGTTATGAGGAGATTCCCAAGAGCATTGCGGAAAAGATTGTGGAGACCCGGACAAAGCCCAACTGACCTTCTTTCCGCGGAAAAGCCTTGGACCAAATTGGGAAAAAGGGATTGATTTTCCAGGCGGAATACTGTAGAATAGACATTGCTGATTATCGTTTTGCAATGCCGCAACCGCAATTGAAACATTTATAGGAGGATCATCAAATGGCTAAGCAGAAATTTGAGAGAACCAAACCCCATGTCAACATTGGCACTATCGGCCACGTTGACCACGGCAAGACCACCCTGACCGCCGCCATCACCAAGTGGCTGTCTCTCCAGGGAAAAGCCGAGTTTGAGGCCTATGACAGCATTGACAAGGCTCCCGAGGAAAAAGCCCGTGGTATCACGATCAACACCGCCCACGTGGAATATGAGACGGAAAAGCGTCACTATGCCCATGTTGACTGCCCGGGCCACGCTGACTATATCAAAAACATGATCACCGGTGCTGCCCAGATGGACGGTGCCATCCTGGTTATCGCCGCTTCCGACGGCCCCATGGCCCAGACCCGCGAGCACATCTTGCTGGCCCGCCAGGTGGGCGTGCCCGCCATCGTGGTGTTCTTGAACAAGTGCGACCAGGTGGACGACGAGGAGCTCCTCGAGCTGGTGGAGATGGAAGTCCGCGAGCTGCTGAGCACCTATGAGTTCCCCGGCGATGATCTGCCCATCATCAAGGGTTCCGCGCTGAACGCCCTGGTGTCTGATTCCAGCGATCCCGCCGCTCCCGAGTATGCCTGCATCAAGGAGCTCATGGATTCTGTTGACGACTATATCCCCACTCCTCCCCGCGACGACTCTCTGCCCTTCCTGATGCCTGTTGAGGACGTCTTCACCATCTCCGGCCGCGGCACCGTCGCTACCGGCCGTGTGGAGCGTGGCCAGCTGAAGCTCAGCGAGGAAGTTGAGATCGTCGGCCTTGCCGAAGAGACCAAGAAGACCGTTGTCACCGGCATTGAGATGTTCCACAAGCTGCTGGACTTTGCTGAAGCGGGCGACAACATCGGTGTTCTGCTCCGTGGTATTGACCGCAATGGTATTGAGCGTGGCCAGGTTCTGGCGAAGCCCAAGTCCATTAATCCTCACACCAAGTTCAAGGGCCAGGTTTACGTCCTGTCCAAGGACGAGGGCGGCCGCCACACTCCCTTCTTCAACAACTATCGTCCCCAGTTCTACTTCCGTACCACCGACGTCACCGGCGTCATCTCCCTGCCCGAGGGCACCGAGATGTGTATGCCCGGCGATAACGTCGAGATGGCGGTGGAGCTGATCACTCCCATCGCTATTGAAAAGGGACTCCGCTTCGCGATCCGTGAAGGCGGACGTACCGTTGGCTCCGGTGCTGTCACTGACGTTGCTGAGTAATTTTCCCTATAAAAAGGACTGCCGTATTTTGCGGCAGTCCTTTTTTTCACTCCTCTTTGGAAATCAGTGGGATTTGAAATCCATTCGCCCCGGAAGAGCAGACGTCTCCAGCTACCGGGATATCCTCACAGATGTAGAGATTAGCTTGCACTCCGTCTGTTTGATCCGGATAATTTTTGACAGTGTAGGTGCAGCGGCTTATCTGCTTTCCGCAACAGTGCGTTAAATCAAAGCCCTGACTGAGTTGAAGCTCATTGTAAGAGCGATAGGGTTCCTCCAGTTCCGCAGGCAGCAAGAATTGCAGCGTTTCGATGGGCTCGGGTTCCACCTCCCAACCCAGAGACTGAAGATAGGCCACTCGTTCCTCGTTGTTTGTCAGCTTGGGCAAGGGGATTTCTGGCTCTTCCGGGGTGCGGCCCATCAAGACGATCAACGCTGCCATGACTACGCCCATGAAAATGACGGTAGACACAGCTTTCTTTCGGGAAAATTTTGCGGTCCAAATCAACATGACGATCCCTCCTGACAGTTCCTTATTCATTTTTCCATAAAAATATGCTACAATCAAACAAGCAATCACTGTGTTCCGCGAAAGAAAACCGGAAAGGGGGAGAACTGCCGTGGAAAAGCAGCGGCTGGACAAGATCATCGCCTCCACAGGAAAGTGGTCTCGGAAGGAGGCAAAGGAACTGACCCGCCGGGGGCTGGTAACGGTGGACGGTTTTGCCGTCCGTTCTGTGGAGGAAAAATTTGATCCGGAGTCGGTGAAGATCTCCGTAAACGGAGAGGCGCTGTTCTATCGCCGATACACTTGGATCATGCTGAACAAGCCTGCTGGATATCTCTCCGCCACTGAGGATGGAAGGGGGAAGACGGTCATGGACCTTCTGCCTCAGGACCTTCGCCGGCAGGAGCTTTTTCCTGTGGGCCGCTTGGATAAGGACACGGAGGGGCTTTTGCTGCTGACCAACGAGGGTGGCTTAGCTCACGCGTTGTTGTCCCCAAGGCGTCATGTGGACAAGGTATATTATACCCGCACGGCAGGTCGCTTGACGGAGGAGGACTGTCAGGCCTTTGCCGCCGGACTGTCTTTGGAGGACGGACTGCAATGCCTTCCCGCTAAATTGGAACTTCTTTCGGTGGGGGAAGTGAGCGAGGCCCATGTAACTCTTAGAGAGGGAAAATTCCACCAGGCGAAAAGAATGCTGGCTGCCAGAGGGAAGCCGGTGCTCTACTTGGAGCGTGTGCAGATGGGAAATTTGCCGCTGGATTTGGGGCTTTCGCGGGGCTCCTTTCGCTTTTTGACCGAGGAGGAGATAGAAGGTCTTCGTGCCCTTGTATAGTTCTGAGAAAAAGCCCGAATACTTACCAAAAAGAGAATGAGTTTTTTGTTGAAAAAAGAAAAAACATCTTGCAATTTGGTGAAGTTGACGATATAATAAGGATGTTGTAAAAATGGTATCAATGCTTCCCCGGTATTTTAGGTGAGGAGGACGGCCATGTCTGGAAGAATTTATCAAAATGTGGTATTGCAATTGAAGGAGAACACGGACCGCACGATTGGAGTGATTGACGGGGAAGGCGTAGTTATCGCCTGTAGCGAGCTCTCTCTCATCGGGCAGCGGTGGACGGAGTATGTTCCGGTGGTGAACAACGCCGCCGGTGTGTTGATTTCTTCAGACGGAAAGACCTTCAAGGCGCTGAACGGCTGGGGAAACCAATTTGATTACGCGGCCTTTGCTTTTGGCGAGAATGATGTTAGCAAGGCGGTATGCTCCGTGGCCACGGTGGCGCTGAACGCCGCAAAAGCCTATTACGAGGAAAAGCACGACCGGGGGTCTTTCATCAAGGACATTATCTCGGATAACATTATGCTGGGCGATATCTATATGCGGGCCAAGGAGCTGCGGGTTACTGCAGACGTGGCCCGGGGTGTCTTCGTGGTTCGGGCCCTGAAAAAAGGGGAGTCTGTACCCACGGATGTGGTGCAGGCCATGTTCCCCGACCGGCAGAACGATTTTGTTTTGAACATCGGCGACGGAGACGTGGTGTTGGTCCGGCAGATGCCCGAGGGAGCGGGCTTCCGGGAACTGAACAAGATTGCTACCTCTATCGAAGAAAGTCTCCGCTCCGGCACGGAGAGTACCGTTGTCGTGGGCATCGGCACCATTGCCACGCATCTCCGGGATCTGGCCAAGAGCTATAAGGAGGCTCAGATCTCCATTGATGTGGGCAAAGTCTTCGACACGGAAAAATACGTCATCAATTATGAGAATTTGGGGATTGGCCGTCTGATCTATCAGCTGCCCACCACTCTTTGCGAAATGTTCCTCCAGGAGGTTTTTAAAAAGAACCCCATTGACGCCCTGGACAAGGAGACCCTGTTCACCATTCACCGTTTCTTTGAAAACAATTTGAATGTTTCGGAGACGGCCCGAAAGCTCTTTGTTCACCGAAACACTCTGGTTTACCGGTTAGAGAAAATCAAGAAGTTGACAGGACTGGATTTGCGGGAGTTTGACGATGCCATCACGTTCAAAGTGGCGTTAATGGTTAAGAAATACCTGACTTCCCGGGGGATTGATTCCTAGGCCTGAAACCGGAGCGGCGGACAAAAGTCCGCCGTTTCTTTGTGGATATGTTGTTGGAATTCAAAGCCGGAAAGTACATAAAAATAGATGAACGATCACGGCGGCTGAAAAGAGGACGGCGTTTCCCAGGGAGTATTTGCCGGGCCGGGGGCGATCGGAACCCGGGGCTTGCGGGTGATTGATCTAATGAATTGCGGCCCTTCGCATTGACGGGGACCGTGCTTTATGCTACAATAACATCCGAATTATGTCGACTATCCTTGCCGCTCCCGGTTTTCGACGCCACTTGGAGGTGTACTTATGTTAGAATCAGAGAGCGCCCTCATTGAATTGAAGGACGTGGAAATGGAATACGACAACGGAACCAGGGCCATTCGGGGGATCTCCCTGCGAATCGACCCCGGTGAGTTCGTGTTTCTGGTGGGCCCCTCCGGTTCCGGCAAGTCCACCATCATCAAGCTGCTCACCGGCGAGGTGGAGCCCAACGCCGGTCGGGTTCGGGTCAACGGCTTTTCCACTCGGAATATCTCCGAGCGGCAGATTCCCCTGATGCGCCGGACCCTGGGCGTTATTTTTCAGGACTTCCGTCTCATCGAGAAGAAAACGGTTTATGATAACCTGGCCTTCGTCATGCGCGCCGTGGGCGCCTCCGCCAAGGAGAGCCGGAAACGCATTCCCTATGTGCTGGAGCTGGTGGGTTTGGAGCAAAAGGCCTACAGTTATCCCGACGAACTCTCCGGCGGGGAGCAACAACGTGTGGCCATCGCGCGGGCTTTGGTGAACAACCCGGCCACCATCATCGCCGACGAGCCCACCGGCAACCTGGACCCGGAGCGGTCTTTGGAACTGATGGATTTGCTGGTGAAGATCAACGAACTGGGCACCACCATGGTGGTGGTGACCCACGAAAAGGACCTGGTGGACCACTTCGGCAAGCGGGTGGTCACCATTGATTCCGGCCGGGTGGTCAATGACAGCGTCGGCGGCTATGTGGGAGGACGCATCCATGTCTAAGCACAACTTCGGATATTTTATCCATGAGGGCGTTTCCAATATGTTCAGCCACGGCTTCATGAGCTTTGCCGCCATCGGCATCACCGTGGCGTGCCTTCTCATCATGGGCACCTTCACTTTAGTGGCGGTGAACGCCAACGGGCTTTTGAAGGACCTGGAGCGGGAGAACGAGATGCTGGCCTTTGTGGAGGAGGATTTCACGGAAACGCATACCCTTCAGCAAAAGCTGGAAGCCATTCCGAATGTAGATTCCGTTACCTTCATCAGCCGCCAGCAGGCCATGGAGAACTTCCTGGAGCAGTACCCAGAAGAGGAGATGTTTCAGGATTTGGACCCGGAGATCCTCCGGGACCGTTTTTCCCTGAAAATCCTGGATTTGGAGCGTATTTCTCAGACCAAAGCAGCCGTGGCCGCCGTAGACGGCATTGCCCGGGTCAACGCCGCCGAGGAGGTGGCCGGGGGCTTCATCACGTTGCGGAACGTGGCTACTGTGGTCTGCATTGCCTTGATTGCCATTTTGTTCCTGGTGTCCGTGTTCATCATCTCCAACACCATCCGCCTTACCACCTTTGACCGGCGAGAGGAAATCGCCATCATGCGGATGGTGGGGGCCACCAACGGCTTTATCCGCTGGCCCTTCGTGTACGAGGGTTTCCTTATGGGCTTCCTGGGGGCCTCCATCGCCTTTTTGATGGAGTGGGGCCTCTACGAGGCCGTGGCCCGGGGGGTCAGCACCAGCGACGCTATGCAGCTCATTGAGGTAATCCCCTTCAAGGAGCTCAGGGTCCCTGTGGCGGGTTCCTTTGCAGCGGCGGGAATTTTTATTGGCGTAGGGGGGAGCCTCTCCGCCATCCGGAAATATTTGCAGGTTTGAGGAGGGTGTCATGAAGCAAAATTGCAAGCGGTTCTTCCTCCGGACGCTGCCTCTTTTGGTCCTGGCGCTGTGCCTGATTCTGGCGGACCTCAGTCCCGCCGCCGTGGCGGTGACTCAGGCGGATATTGACGCACTGAAGGGCGACGCCAAGGACTTGGCCCAGGAGAAAAAGGATCTCCAAGCCCAGATCGACAAACTGTCCTCTGACATCAGCAGCACCATGGAGCGCAAGCGCCTTCTGGATGGTCAGATTGGCTTGACAGAGCAGGAGATTTCCAACAAAGAGGAAGAGATCGCCACCTACGAAGATCTGATTGCCCAGACGGCGGCGGAGCTGGCGGACGCGGAGGCCAAGGAAGCGGCTCAGTACGAGCTCTTTTGCAAGCGCGTCCGGGCCATGGAAGAGCAAGGAAAGGTGGAGTATTGGTCCGTGCTGTTTCGGGCCAGCAGTTTCTCAGACCTCCTGGGCCGGCTGGACGTGGTGAACGAGATCATGGAGTATGACCAGCGGGTTATTGAGGATTTGAAGACGCTCCAGGCCGTTACGGCTGAAAAAAAAGCGGAGTTGGAAGGGCAAAAGAACGCCTCCGAGGAGGCCAAGGCGGATCTGGAGGCCAAGAAACGGGACTTGGATTCTCAACGGGACGCAGCTAACGCATTGGTTGCCAAGCTCCGGGCACAACAGCAGGAGCAGGAGGACGCCTTGGACGATCTCTCGGAGGAAGAAGAGGCGGTCCAAGCCCGGATCAAGGCGCTGATCAAGAAGATGGAGGAGGAAGAGGCGGCCCGCCGGGCCGCGGCGGGGCAGTCTGGTCCGACTTCCAATCCCGGCGGTTACATCTGGCCTACCAGCAGCCGTTATATTACCTCTACGGTGGGCGGCAGAGCCTCTCCCGGCGGTATCGGATCGACCAACCACAAAGGGACGGACATTGGCCGGGTGGGCTATAACAGCAGCATCTATGCCGCCAAGTCGGGGCAAGTCATAATTTCTGAATATTCCAAGTCCTATGGGCACTATGTGGTGGTTTACCACGGCGCGGGAAACACCACGTTGTACGCCCACATGAGCAGCCGCAAGGTCAGCGTGGGACAAACGGTGAAACAGGGCGACGTCTTGGGGATCACAGGTTCTACCGGAAATTCCACCGGCCCCCACCTCCACTTTGAGGTGAAAGAGAACAACACCATTATTAACCCCATCGCAAAGGGCTATCTCACCGGCTATACCCTCTCTTCTACGGCATAAACCAGCTTCCCGCCCCATATCATGGGGCGGGAGGTAGTGTTTTATGGTAGGTTTGTTGACTTGGGCGGAGCCCCAAAAAGGACAGAGAAGTCTCCGGTTGGAAGAGCGGCAGATTCTCCGGATGCGGTTTTTACAGGCGGAGGTGGTGAAAAGCCCCCACGGAGCGGTGCTCCGCCGCCGGGTGCTGGCGGCGGGAAAGAAGCTGCGAAAGCGCGGGGTAACCCAGGTGGTGACGCCGGAGGCATTCGATTGTGAGGAGCTGCTGAAAAAGTGCGGTCTGCGGCCCGTTGGAACCCTGGCGCTCCGGCGGAGCATCGCGGCGGACTGGGTTCGGACAGGGTTGGCGGCGAAGGGCCAGCCGGTGGCCGGAGCCCGGGTGGCGGTGACGGCGGCGGCGTTGACAGGGGAGACGGTCCGGACCGTAACAGAGCTGTGTCTACGGCACCGCTACGTGTTGTTAGACCTCCCCTACGGCGGGGAGGAGCTGTGCCGCCAGCTTCGGCGGGAATACGGCGTGTCGCTGTTGCTGGGACCTTCCAAGGAGCAGCTGGAGGGAGCGGAGGCTTTGGTCCTCTTTGACCCTCGGGTGGACTTGTCCTTGAAAAACCCTGTGGCTCTGCGTCTTTATGACGAGGGGCAGGCCCTGCCGTCCCTGGCGTTGCCGCCCAGTCTGGAGGAGGCCTTACCGGAGAGCGCAAACCGGGGCCAGTTGCTGGCGGTTCTCCGGGAGGCGGGGATTTTGAAGCGGGAGCAAATCGTGGTAGGGTGTTAGAAAGACAAAAGGGGGCCTTTTCCCACCCTTGACATTCCCGGACTCCTTCTATATAATATCATCTTGTAAAATTGCGCCCTGGGGAACATTTCCTCGGGGTAAAGCATAGGAGAAGAAAGGAACCGTCCGACATGGCAAAAGAATACAAGATGAGTCAAGCCCGTTATGACGAGCTGCAAGAGGAACTGAATTACCTCAAGACCACCCGGTCCGATGAAGTGGCGGAGCAAATTAAAGTGGCCCGGGGCTTTGGCGATCTCAGCGAGAACAGCGAGTATGACGAAGCCAAAAATGAACAGGGAAAACTCTACTCCCACATTGCGGAGGTGGAGGAAATCCTCCAGCACGCTGTTATAGTGGACGAGAGCAACAATACCGACATGGTGGCCATTGGCTGTAAAGTGACGGTAGAAGGGCCGGACGGGAAGGTTTTGCCCACACCCTATACCATTGTTGGCTCCCAGGAATCCGACCCCATGCACGGCATTATTTCCGAGGAGTCCCCCTTCGGCAAGGCTTTGATTGGAACCAGAGAAGGGGATACGGTTACCGTGGAGGCCCCCAGAGGAAACATCCGGTACAAGGTAGTGAAAATTGAGCGCTGAGCCGCCATTATATGAGGAGAGAGAGCATGGCTGAACAAATGAGAAAGCCCGAGCAGGATTTGGGAGAGCAGACCAGAATCCGCCGGGAGAAGCTGGCAGAGCTCCAGGCCGCCGGGGAGGATCCGTTTCAGTTGACCCGATTCGACTGGGACGCCACATCCCGGCAGATCAAGGAGAACTTTGACGCCATGGAGGGTAAGCCCGTCAAAATAGCGGGACGCCTCATGAGCAAGCGGGGCATGGGTAAGGTCAGCTTTTGTGATTTGCAGGACAAAGAAGGCCGCATCCAGCTCTACGCCCGACAGGACGAGATGGACGAGGCGGTTTACAAGAAATTTAAAAAATTTGACATTGGCGATATTGTGGGCGTGGACGGCGAGGTCTTCCGCACCCAGCGGGGGGAGATGAGCGTCCGGGCGAAGAACATCATCCTGCTTTCCAAGTCCCTGCTGCCTCTGCCGGAGAAGTTCCACGGCCTCCAGGACAAGGAGCTCCGCTACCGCCAGCGCTATGTGGACCTGATGGTGAATCCGGATGTGAAGAACAACTTCTTTATCCGGTCGAAATTCATTCAGTTCGTGCGGCGCTATCTGGACGGGCGGGGCTATATTGAAGTGGAAACTCCGGTGTTGAACACCCTGGCCGGCGGCGCGGCGGCCAGACCCTTCGTCACCCACCACAATACCCTGGACATTGATATGTATATGCGCATCGCCACGGAACTGCCCTTGAAGCGGCTCATTGTGGGCGGCATGGACCGGGTGTATGAGATCGGCCGTATCTTCCGGAACGAGGGCATGGACCCCAAGCACAACCCGGAGTTCACCACTGTGGAGCTGTACGAAGCCTATACGGATTTCCACGGTATGATGGACATTGCGGAGGGGATCATCTCCGGCGCGGCCAAGGAGATTCTGGGGAGCTATCAGGTGGAGTGGCTGGGCCGGCAGATTGACCTGACCCCCGGCTGGCGGCGGCTGACCATGGTGGATGCCGTGAAGGAATACGCCGGTGTGGACTTTGCCTCCATCTCCGGCGACGGGGAGGCCGTGGCCGCCGCGAAGGCCATCGGCGTAGAGCTGGCGGAGACGGCGGACAAAACCTGGGGCAACGCCCTGTACGCCTGCTTTGACCAGAGGGTGGAGGAGAAGCTGATCCAGCCCACCTTCATCACCATGTACCCGGTGGAGGTTTCCCCTCTGACCAAGAGGAGCCCGGCAGATCCCCGGCTGACGGAGCGGTTCGAGCTCTTCGTCTGCCGCAGCGAGCTGGCCAACGCCTACTCCGAGTTGAACGACCCCATTGACCAACGCCGCCGCTTCGAAAAGCAGGTAGAGCTTCGGGATCGGGGAGACGACGAGACGGAGATGCTGGACGAGGACTTTTTGACGGCCCTAGAATATGGTATGCCTCCCACCGGCGGCATGGGCATGGGCATTGACCGTTGCGTCATGCTGCTGACCGGGGCGGATACCGTCCGGGATGTAATTTTGTTCCCCACGATGAAGCCTCTGGATTGAGGAAACCCAAGATAGAAAGCGCCCCAGGCTATGCAGAGCGCATGGCTTGGGGCGCTTTATGTTTGCGCTGGAACTGCGGGGACCTTACTTAGCGTTTTCCAGAGGGAAGGTAATGCGCCAGTTCCCGTCAATCCGAGAAGCGGCGGTGTAAAAGTCACCACGGAGCGTGTAGTTTCTCAAGTTCTCCGGGGCGGCGTCAAAGACAAATTCCTGGTAATCCAGCCGGACGCCCTCCTTTTTTAGGACCTGGCTGAGAACCGGCGTTTTGCCGTTTTCCAACCAAGTCCTAAAATAAGCTGAGCTGGTCCGTCTCGTGCCCCCGGCGAGAAGCGGTGACGATCTGCCCCATAGAGTACAGCAGTCCCCGGCGGTTACAGGCTTCCCGGAAGACCTCCCACAGCGCTTTGGCCCTGGGGCTGGGGCATTCGTACCGGGGACCGTACCGCCGCCGGTATTTTTCCGCCAGGTTCCGGCCAGGAAAATGCTCCTCTAATTTCCGGTAAAAATACTCTCGCTGCCCCGCCCGGCAGGTCATACCTAGGGCGGGATAAATAAAGTGTGCCCCCGCGTCCGCCGCCCGGTCCACGATCTCCCGGACGTTTTCCGGGCTGTCCTCAAGAAAGGGAAGTATGGGCATCATCAAGATGCCGGTAAACAGTCCCGCCGCACTGAGCTGCTCCACCGCCGCCAGACGGCGGGAGGGGGAAGGGGCACGGGGCTCCACTTTGGCGGCCAGTGCCTCGTTGCAGGTGGTGAGCGTGATTTTACAGATGGCCGGCATGGTTCGGTTGATCGAGACCAGCACATCTGTGTCCCGGACAATGAGGTCGCTTTTCGTGGCGATGGCCACGCCGAAGCCATAGGCCTCCAGCAGCGTCAAGGCCCGGCGGGTGAGCTGAAGCTCCTTTTCAAAGGGCGTGTAGGGGTCGCTCATGGAGCCGGTGCCCACCACGCCCAGCTTGACCTTGCTCTCCAGGTCATCCCGGATAATCCGCAAGGCGTCCGCCTTGGCTTTCACCCGGTCAAAGTTCTCGTTGTGGTAACAGTCGCTTCGGCTGTCGCAGTAGATACAGCCGTAGCAGCAGCCCCGGTAAATGTTCATATTGTATTCCGTGCCGAACCAGCTGGGGTCTTTGGTCCGGTTCACGATGGACTTGGCGGGGATAGTTTCCATCCGGTTCTCCTCTCTTGGGCAGGGTGGTTCAGTCTTCCAGGGCGATTTCCTCACGGTATACTATGTGAAATGGGATGTGATCGTTCAGCTGGGAACTGGCGAGACTGTCGAGAAGCTGGTCATAAGTAGCCTCAGCGTCATCGGTCAATATGTAGGAGATGCAGAGATCATAGGGGAGCAGACTGGACTGGGCCTCCTCCTCAAACCTTCGAAGAAGGGAGTAGCTCCATTCACACCGCGTGCCCTCCTGATAGGAAACAGAGGTAAAGCCCTCCCCGTCATAGGACAGGTCTTCAAGAGACATCTTGGGATAGTCGTTCTTGATGGACGCATAATAATCCGGGTCATACCGGGAGGAAACGCCCAGCGAATCCAGTGTGAAGTAATTGCATAGCCGCACCGAGGCGGCCTTTCCGGCGTCAACAGCTTCTAGAAAATCCTCCCAGCGCTCCTGACCGCTGGTGATGGTGCCGTTTTCTGTGACGAGACAGCCATCCGCCTTGGCCTGTTCCAGGCTGTAGTCCTGGGGGAGCTCCTCCAGAGGAATCGGTTCCGGCTTCCCTCCGCAACCGGAGAGGAGGAACAGGCAGAGCAGCGCGGCAAGCATTCCCTTTTTCATGGCGGGCCTCCTTTTTTGATGGATCCATCATAACACGTATTTGGGAAAATCACAAGGGCGGGCTCCGCCGGGAAAACGCCCACCCTATTTTCCCATTCGATTTTCCGGATAGATGTAACGTACGCTGTCAGACAGATCTCCGCCAGTTTGTATTGACAATCCCCGGTCCGTCTGCTACAATACCACTCACAGCGATGAAAAGGCCCAGTACCCGTTATGTCCTTCGCAAAGAGAGCCCCCGGCTGGTGGAAGGGGGAGGGAGGCGGACGGCGAATACCCCTTGGAGCTGGCGCCCGAACGGAGGGAACTCCCAGTAGGCGCGCACCGGGTGCGCCCGTTACCGCGCGGGAGTGTGTCGGCACTCCGTGAGGCCGTGTTCGCGAGAAGGCGGCGAACCAGAGGTGGTACCGCGAATGCTTTCGCCCTCTGTCCCCACCGGGACGGGGGCGTTTTTCGTTCCGAAAATACAACAAAGGAGAAGATACCATATGCAGATTTACGAGGAACTCAAGGCCCGGGGCCTGATTGCCCAGGTCACCGATGAGGCGGAGATCCGGGAGTTGGTGAATACCGGCAAGGCGGTGTTCTACATCGGCTTTGACCCCACGGCGGACAGCCTCCACGTGGGCCATTTCATGGCGCTGTGCCTGATGAAGCGCCTCCAGATGGCGGGAAACCGGCCCATCGCCCTCATCGGCGGCGGCACCGGCATGGTGGGGGACCCCTCCGGCCGGACGGATATGCGGCAGATGATGACCACAGAGACCATTCAGCACAACTGCGACTGCTTCAAAAAGCAGATGGAACGGTTTATTGAGTTTGGACCGGACAAGGCCATCATGGTGAACAACGCCGAGTGGCTGATGAAACTGAACTATATTGAGCTTCTGCGGGAAGTGGGGGCCTGCTTCTCCGTTAACAATATGCTCCGGGCGGAGTGCTACAAGCAGCGGATGGAGAAGGGCCTCAGCTTCCTGGAGTTCAACTATATGATCATGCAGTCCTATGACTTTTATCATATGTTCCAGACCCTGGGCTGCAATATGCAGTTCGGCGGCGACGACCAGTGGAGCAATATGTTGGGCGGCACGGAGCTCATCCGCCGGAAGCTGGGGAAAGACGCCTATGCCATGACCATCACGCTGCTGATGAACTCCGAAGGGAAAAAGATGGGCAAGACCGCCAAGGGCGCGGTGTGGCTGGACCCCAACAAGACCACTCCCTTCGACTTCTACCAATACTGGCGGAACGTGGGAGACGCGGACGTTTTAAAATGTATCCGTATGCTGACCTTCCTGCCTCTGGAGGAGATCGACGCCATGGACAGCTGGGAGGGCAGCCAGCTGAACCGGGCAAAGGAAATTCTGGCCTACGAGCTGACCAAGCTGGTTCACGGCCAGGAGGAGGCGGAAAAGGCCCAGGAGACTGCCCGGGGTCTCTTTGCCGGGGTGGGTTCCACGGAGCATATGCCCTCCACGGAGTTGCCCGCCGCGAAGTTCGAGGATGGGAAGATTGGGGCCATTGCGCTGCTGGTGGCCTGTGGCCTGTGCCCCTCCAACGGGGAAGCCCGGCGGCTGATTCAGCAGGGGGGTATGATGGTGAATGACCGAAAGGTAACGGACATTGCCTCTACTTTCGACCAGGCGGACTTCCAGGGAGAGGGCGTCGTTGTCAAAAAGGGCAAGAAAGTATTCCACCGGGCCTATGTCAAATGATTGAAAAAAGAGGGCGTTCGCCCTCTTTTTTTATAGTCCCGGCATTTTTTAAACAAAAACTAGTTTTTGTTTAAAAATAAAATTTTGCGGAGCTTTGAGATAATTTTTGCTTATACCGGGTATTGCTGCTGAAAGGTCCTTTCAAGGAGAGTTGCATATGTTGACAGAACAACAATTCACGGATGCCGCGGAGCGGTACCTGGACATGGTGTACCGGATTGCTCTGAACTGGTTCCGGAATCCCGCCGACGCGGAGGACGCGGCTCAAAACGCCATGCTCCGCCTTTGGAAAACGGATACGGACTTTCAGGGTGGGGATCATCTGCGCCATTGGCTGGTCCGGGTGACCCTGAACGAGTGCAAGCGGATTAGCGCCCACCCCTGGCGTAAGCGGACGGTGTCTCTGTCGGAGTGTCCGGAGCCGGTGTTTTCCGATCCGGCCCGACAGACGCTCTATCAGGAGGTCATGGAGCTGCCTGCCAAATACCGGGTGCCGCTGTATCTCTATTATTACGAGGGATACCGCGTTCAGGAAATCGGGGAGCTACTGGGCCTGAACGCGTCCACGGTCCAGACCCGGCTGGCCCGGGCCCGTGAGAAGCTGAAAACACAATTGGAGGAGGTGTGAGCCTTGAAAGCATCATATCGGGAACTGTTTGACGAGGTCCGCGCCTCCCAGAATCTAAAAGAGGAGGTTCTGAATATGACAAAGCAGGAGAGAACCCAGGTTGTAAAAAAAGTATCCCTATCCTTTATCATTGCGGCAGCGTTGGCCGTCCTCCTGGCCGGGACAGCTCTGGCGGCGGCCATCGGCATTCCACAGACCTTACAGGAGTGGTTTGGCCATCAGTGGACGGAGGCCGGAGGCGCGGAGGAGATGCCCAAGGAACAGGCGGAGGTCATTGAGAGTCTGGTCCAGCCGGTGGATGTCACATCAAGTGGCTATGGTGTAACAGTGACATTGGATTCTGTTACCCCCGGTGAAAACTGCCTGTGGATGTATTTAAAAGTAAAGGGAGATATGCTGGAGGACGAGTGGCATTTCATCAACGAAGAGGTGATCGGAGAGGGCCTGGACCATCCGATGGGTATGTCAATCTATCCCATGAGTAACACGGAAGAGGGAAAGCAGGACTTGG
The DNA here is from genome assembly GCA_910585245.1 of uncultured Oscillibacter sp. Classification (GTDB taxonomy): domain Bacteria; phylum Bacillota; class Clostridia; order Oscillospirales; family Oscillospiraceae; genus Oscillibacter. The sequence goes on along the minus strand of CAJUCO010000001.1, from coordinate 207,890 downwards.
TGATTCAATATATTGCCCCCGAGGGTGTGACCTTCTTGGAAGGCGGCAGGCTGGTATTGGAGCTGAGCGACTTGATTCTGCTTCACGAAGCGGGGACCGAAGAGGGAGAAGGGCAGCCGGAATACGAGTTGGTAGAGGGTTTCTGGGCGCTACCCTTCATCCTGGAGCCGGTAGAGGAGCAGGAGATGCTGACCGTGGAGCGGGCAGTGGTTCCTGCCCGGGACTTCGGTTCGGAGCAGCCGGAGGGTCCTATGGAAATTCGAGATATCCGCGTCACCACAACGGGGGTCAGCTTCACGGAAGATGAGCCAGATCCGGAGATCAAACCAGAGCTGCTGATGACAGACGTGACAAGTGAGATTTTCCTTCAAATGAAGGATGGCGCGGAGTTCCAGGCTGTTGGAAGAAGACGGGGATTGGAGAGAACCCGTTGCAGCTGGGATTTCCCCGTGGATCTCTCGAAGGTGGAATCCATCCGCTTCGGCGACGTGGTGATTCCTCTGGAAAAGCCCAAAAAATGAATCGGAGCAGAGGAAGCGCCTGTCGGGGGACAGGCGCTTCCTTTTGCCGCCGGGTGCAGGGGCAGAGGGTCACATCTCCCGCTGGTACCGCTCTACCAGATAAACTTCCAGCAAGCTTTTAGAGATAAAGGTCGCAACTGCTGCCAGGGTTACCCATTCATGACGGTTCCTCCTCATAAATAAAAATCTCCTCAATGGGTACGCCAAAGTACCGGGACAGTTTGAACGCCAACAGGATAGACGGGTTGTACCGTCCGTTTTCCAGAGAACCGATGGTCTGCCGGGAGACCTCCAGCGCCTCCGCCAGCTCTTCCTGCCGAAGTCCTCGGGCCTTGCGCAACTCCTCCAGCCGGTTTTTCATAAATTGTCTCCTTTCGGCATAATGGAAAGTTTACTTTCCGTTATCAGAGTAGCACAGGCTCCCCTGAATATCAAGCGTACTTTCCATAAAATTTTTTGGACAAACCCGGCATAGAGCCTTGGCGGCCTTCATAGAGTGTAGTAACCAAAGAAAGGGGGAATCTCCCTTGCAAAAAAACGAACTGATTTCTCGATATGAACAGGCTGCTACCATCCTGCCCAGCCGCTTGCGAAAGGTGGCGTTGTCCCTATCCGACGGGGAGAAAGCCCAGGCGGAGGAGCTGCGCCTCCGGGCGGGACGGCCTCTGGCGGTATTGCTGCCCACAGGGGAGTTGCCTCTGGAGGCAGAGGTGGAGCCGGAGGAACTGGAGACTCTGTGCGACATTGCAACAGAGTTTTCCCGCTACGCTGCGGCGGAGACCATCCGAGAGGGTTTTCTACCGGTTCGGGGAGGCTTCCGGATAGGGCTTTGTGGCACAGCGGTGATGAAGGACGGGATGAACACGAACCTGAAAAACCTCTCCTCGGCCGTGATTCGCATTGCCAGAGAGCGGAAAGGCGTGGCCGAGCACATAGCCCCCAGGCTCTTTCAAGGGGGCGGCTTTATCAATACGCTGATTCTTTCTTCTCCGGGGGGCGGGAAGACGACGTTGCTCCGGGACCTGATTCGTTGCCTCTCCGAGGGGGGAGCGGACCGCCCGCCCCAGCGGATATCCCTGATTGACGAGCGGGGAGAGGTGGCGGTGGTTTACCGGGGAGCGCCTCAAATGGACGTGGGACCTCGAACAGATGTGCTGGACGCCTGCCCAAAGGCCCTGGGCATCCCTATGGTTCTACGGGCTATGAATCCCCAGATTATCGCCGTGGACGAAATTACGCTTCGGGAGGACCTGACCGCCATGAGCATGGCGGCGGGCTGTGGCGTTGGGCTGCTGGCAACCATCCACGCCGCCGGTGTTCCGGAACTGCTGCGAAAACCCCTGTACCGGCAGCTGTTGGAAAATCAGGTCTTTCGTCTGGCAGTCCGGATTTTGCAAAAGGAAAACGGACGGGCCTATGAGCTGGAGGAATTGCCATGTTGAAGTTGTTGGGAAGCCTTTGCGTTGCCTCTGGAGGCGCACTGGCATGGTACATCCAGTTGGTGGAGCGCCGCCGGAAACGGGACGTGCTGTCCGATCTACAGGAGGCTTTCCGAAGGATGGGAGAGGAAGTTCGCATGACCCGGACGCCTCTGCCGCTGCTTTTGAAAAGGCTGGCCGGGGACTATGGCGGGCCCGCCGCCGACTTTTTCGAAGCGGTCTCGCAGGCTGCCAGCAGGGGAGAATCCCTCCCTGAGATCTGGCGGGAGTGTGCGGAGGGTCTCCCTCTGAGAGAGGGCGACAAATCTGCCGTATCTACGCTGGCGGCGGAGCTGCAAGGCGACGAGGAGAATATCTGTAAAGCAATTTCCCATGTCACCTATATCTTGGCAAAAAGCGCCGATAAGGTGGAGCGGAGACGTCCGGAGGAGGAGAAACGGGCCGCCGCGCTGTGGTTTTCCGCCTCGGCGTTGCTGGTGATCTTATTGATTTAGGGGAACGAGACATGGATGTGGATTTGATTTTCAAAATCGCCGCCATTGGCATCCTGGTGGCGGTACTGAACCAGCTTCTGGTCCGCTCTGGCCGGGAGGAACAGGCCATGATGACGACGCTGGCGGGGCTGGTGGTGGTCTTGATGATCATGGTCCAGGAGATCAGCGATCTCTTTGACCTCATCAAGACTCTGTTCAATTTTTAGCCGTGGAGCTTTCGGTCCAGGCGGCGGCGCTGTGCGTCATTGCGGCGTTGCTGGCGCTGGTGGTGCGGCGGGGAAGCCCGGAGGCCGCGCTGCTGCTGACCCTGGGGGCCACGGTGGCGGTGCTGCTCTCCCTGGCGGGAAGCCTGAAGCTGCTGATGGACTTTTTGGGGGAATTGGTGGAGGAGAGCGGTCTATCCAAGGACCTCTTCATCCCCCTGTACAAAACCGTGGGCATCGCCTTGGTAGTAAAGCTGGGAGGAAGCCTTTGCCGGGACGCCGGAGAGTCGGCCCTGGCCTCGGTGGTAGAAACGGCGGGAGCGGTTTGCGCCCTCTTGACCGCCCTGCCGCTTTTGCGGGCGGTACTGACGCTGTTACTGGAGTTGATGCGATGAAGCGGTGGATTTGTTTGGCGCTCCTGCTGCTGGCTTTGACAGTGGAGGTTCAGGCGGCGGAGCTGCCGGGAGATCTGACGGGTGCTTTGCCGGAGGCGGCGGAGGACGTGCTTGAAATAGGGGATCTTTCCGGTCCGGAAGGGTTTTCCCAGGGACTGGCGGGGATCGTGGAGCGTCTGGCCAGGGAGGTGCGCACGGTTTTGCGGCAACGTCTCCGGGGAGCGGCGTCCATTTTGCTGGTGGCGGTGGCCTGTGGAGCGGTGGACGGCTTTGCCAGGGGAACGGGAAAGTCTGCCGACTTTCTCCCCATGGCGGGGGCTCTGGCGGTGACGCTGCTGACGGCGGGAAGTCTGGAGGACCTCATCGGTCTGGGGGCGGAGACCATCCGGGAATTGAACATCTTTTCCAAGGCGCTGCTGCCCACTCTGGCGGCGGCCACGGCGGCCTCCGGGGCGGTGAGCACCGCCACCTTCCAGCAGGTGACCACCGTCTTTCTGGCGGACCTGTTGATGGAACTCATAAACGGGTTGCTAATCCCCCTGGTGTATCTGTATATCGGGGCCTTGGCGGCGGGAGCCTGCCTGCCGGAAAACCGGCTGGGGGCCATTGCCGAGGCGCTGAAGAAAATCGTCACTTGGGTACTGACCTCGTCCTTGTTGCTGTTCACGGTGTACCTCTCCACCGTCCGCATCATCGCCGGGGCGGCGGACGGAGCGTCGGTGAAGGTGGCGAAGGCGGCCATCTCCGGCGCGGTGCCGGTGGTGGGAGGCATCATCGCCGAGGCGGCGGAGACGGTTCTGGCCGGGGCGGGAATGCTGAAAAACACCATTGGCGTCTTCGGGATGCTGGCCATTCTGGCGGCTTGCGCCTATCCCTTTTTGCAGCTGGGAGTGCAGTACCTGTTGTACAAGCTCTCCGCCTTTTTGGCGGCTGCGGTGGGAGCGCCGGAACTCTGCAAACTCATTGACGGTCTCGGCGGAGCGTTCGGTTTGGTGCTGGGGATGACCGGGAGCTGCGCACTGCTGCTTTTGGTGTCGGTTCTCAGCTCCGTGGCGGCGGTGACGCCATGATTGGGGCGGTGCGGAGCTGGCTCACCTCCATTGCGGCGGTGACGCTGATGCTGACGGTGGTTCAGACCCTGGTGCCGGAGGGGACTCTTCGAAAGATCTCCAGCTTCACAGGGGGGCTGCTGCTGTTGGCGGCGCTGCTCCAGCCGGTGCTGAAAACGGACCTGGGACGGCTGCGGCTGGACTTTTCCAGCTACGAGGAGGCCATTGAAGCGCGGACGGCGGAGCTGAACGCCTCCGGAAAAGAAGAGCTGGCGGCAATCATAGCCGGACGTACCGCGGCATATATATCGGACAAAGCGGACGCGCTGGGGCTTGGGGAACTCACGGCCCAGGTGGAGACGGAGCCGGGGCCGGACGGAACGCCCCTCCCGGCCTGTGTGAAATTAACGGGACCGTATTCCCAGATTCTGGCGGACTGGATCGCGGGAGAGCTTGGGATTCCGGCGGAGAGGCAGGTTTGGCATGAAGGAAAAAACTGAAGGAGTGCAAAAGATATGGAACAAATACAAGTATGCGGCATTGGTGGCGCTGATCGGCGCGGGGTTGCTGCTGTGGCCGGGTCTGAGCGGCGGGGAGGAGGGTCTTCGCCGGGAGAAGCCCTCCGCCCCGGCCTCTCAGAGCGGCTGGGATCTCCAGACCATCCAGACGGAGATGGAAGAGATTCTGGGGGCCATGGATGGCGTAGGGCAGGTGAAGGTGATGTTGACGGTGGACTCCGACGGGGAGCGGCAGCTGGCTCAGGACACTCAGCTGAGCTACAGCGGGGACACCGCCGCGCCGGAGGACTACGCCCGAAAGACGGAGACGGTCCGCTTGGACGGTTCTTCCGGAGACGAAACCGTGGTGGTGCGGAGGACCTGGCCCACCTACCGGGGAGCTCTGGTGGTGTGTCAAGGGGGAGGCAGCGCGGAGGTCCGGCTGGCGGTGACGGGGGCGGTGGCCGCCCTCACCGGTTTGCCCACCGACCGGGTCACGGTGGCAAAATGGCAGTGATTATTTGGAGGAGGAAAGGGTCTATGAGCGCGAGATGGAAGCGGAACGCCGTGGTGGCGGTGATGGCAGTGCTGGTGTGTTCGGCGGTGGCGCTGAACTGGATGTACACCGGGCAGGAGGTGCAGGAGTCCGCCGGGGGCAAGCTCCTGGGAGAGGCTCAGCTGGTCTCCGGCCAGGGCGCGGAGGACGCCAAGTCCGGCGGGGAGCAAAAGACCGAAGGAGAATCAAATCCCGGTCCCGCCGAGGACACCGGGGCCCCGCCGGACGAGGGGATGATTTACACCGGCTCGGACTACTTCGCCTCCGCCCGGCTCACCCGGCAGCAGGCCCGGGACAACGCCATTTCCCTCCTCCAGGAGGCGGCGGAGCAGGAAAACGCCGACACGGCCGTGGCCAACGAGGCGTCGGAGGGGATTCAGGTTTTGGCGTCCTACACGCTGAAAGAGGCCCAGATTGAAAACCTGGTCACCGCCAAGGGCTACACGGATTGCGTGGCCTTTATGGGGGACGAGAGCGTCAGCGTGGTGGTGTCCACCAAAAGCGGTGAGCTCACAGCGGAGGATGTGGCAAAAATCACCGACATCACCATGACGGAGACGGGCCTTTCCGCGGGAAATATCAAGATTATGGCGGCAAATTAGTGGTTGTAATTTCCGGCGGGACGTGGTATAATCACTCAGCATGATTTTAGCGGAAAACTCCCGCCGTGAAATGGCGGTTCCATTTCACGAAGGAAAAAATAAGGAGAGGTACAGCATGGCCGAGAGTAAGGAATATATGACCTTGCCGGAGGAAAACGGCAGTATCAACATCTCGGAGGAGGTCATCGCCGCCATAGCCGTGGGCGCGGTCCGGGAGGTGGAGGGCGTCTCTGGAATGATGACCAACCTGGGCAGCAGCGTCAGCGATCTGGTGAACAACCGGAAAAACGCACAGAAGGGCGTCCGGGGCGTGAAAATCGACATGACCGGCGTGGCGCTGGTTCTGGATCTGTATCTGACCGTCCAATATGGCCACCCCATTCCCGAGGTGGCGGGCAACGCCCAGAAGGCCGTGTCCAGCGCCGTAGAGGCCATGACCGGCTGCGCCGTGGAGGCGGTGAACATCCACGTGGGCGGCGTGACGCTGAGCTAAGCGCCGGATCGGAACGACAGATAAAGGACGGAAAACTATGGTACGGAACACCGCCCGGGAGATTGCCATACATCTCTCTTATGAACTGAGCTTTACCGACAAGACCGTGGACGCGCTGCTGAGCCAGCGGCTGACGGCGGAGTCCTTTGCGGAGCTGGCGGAGGAGGAGGACCTTTACCGGGAGGTGCCCAACGCCAAGCAGGTGGCGTATATCCGCCGTTTGGTCAGCGGCGTCCGGGAACACGGCGCGGAGCTGGACGGCTATATAGAAAAGTATGCCAAGGGCTGGAGATTTTCCCGCATTCCGTTGGTCGCCTCCGCCATTATGCGGGTGGCTATGTACGAGGTGATGTATATGCCGGATGTTCCCAACGCCGCCGCCATCAACGAGGCGGTGGAAATCGCCAAAAAATACGAGACGCCGGAGACGGTGAAATTCATCAACGGCATTTTGGGCAGCTTCTCCCGGCAGGAGCTCTCCGAATAAAAAACAGCAGAGCGGGCATGGGGCGAACCATGTCCGGCTCTGCTTTTTCCCGTGGAGGGGTCCGCTGGGCGTGTCCGCCTGTTTCCCCCCTACCGCCTGGGGACGGCGGCGGCCAAACCCGCCCCGGTCCTGAGACCCAGGACGAAGGCGTGAAGGGCGGCAAACTCCAGGCATTTGTCCATGGAGGACCGTTCAGAGGGCGGGAGGCTGTTTTGCACCAGGTCGAAATGGAAGCTGTAGTCTCCCTTTTCCTGTGTGTCAATTTGGGGCCGGATGTAGTTGGCATGAAGCCAGAGCATAAAGTCGGACATAGAAACCACCTTTCTCAAAGTCGACGGATTCGTCGTGTTGCAAAACGATTGTAGCACGCAGAATTCGTCGTGTCAAGGAGTTTGTCATGGATTTTTCGGAAAGATTGCGAGAACTTAGAAAAGAGAAAAAAGAAACACAGGTGCAAACCGCAAAAGCAATCGAGATTACCGACCGTCAGTATCAGCGATTCGAGGCGGGGGAGAATCTTCCGGGTTTTGAAAATCTCTGTGCCTTGGCGGACCACTTTGGCGTGAGCCTGGATTATCTGGCCGGACGCACCGACGAGAGGTGACCTATGGAACAACACATTTTCGGCGTCGCCGAGGTCAACCAGCTGGTCAAGCTCCTGCTGGACGGGGAGCCCATGCTCCAGGACGTGTACGTGCGAGGCGAGCTTTCCAACTATAAAATGTATCCCTCCGGACACCACTATTTCACGTTGAAAGACCCGGAGGGGGCCCTCCGGTGCGTCATGTTCCGGGGACAGGCATCCCGCCTTCGCTTCCGCCCGGAAAACGGCATGAAGGTTATCGCCCAAGGGCGGGTTACCGTCTTCCCCCGGGACGGAGCCTACCAGCTCTACTGCAATTCCCTGACTCCGGAGGGGGCGGGGGATTTGGCGGTGGCCTTTGAGCAGCTGAAAGCCAAGCTCTACGCCGGGGGACTCTTCGATCCCGCCCACAAAAAGCCCCTTCCGCTCTACCCGGAGAAGATTGCCGTCATCACCTCCTCCGCCGGGGCGGCGGTTCACGACATGATCCGCATTTTGCGGCGGCGGTATCCTCTGGCAAAGGTGATTCTCCTGCCTGTTCGGGTCCAGGGGGCCGAGGCCCCGCCGGAGATTGTGGGGGCGATTCGCTATGCCAACCAATGGCGCGTGGGAGACGTGATCATCACGGGCCGGGGCGGCGGGTCCATGGAGGACCTGTGGGCCTTTAACGACGAGCGGGTGGCCCGTGCCATCTACAACTCGGAGCTGCCCGTCATCTCCGCTGTGGGGCATGAGCCGGACGTAACTATTGCTGACTTTGTGGCGGACGCCCGGGCCTCCACACCCTCCAACGCGGCAGAAATCGCGGTGCCGGACCGGGAGGCCCTGAGACAGTGGCTAAGCGGCGCGGCCTCTCGTTTGGAACGGAACCAGACCGCCCGCTTGTCGGCCCTTCGGCAACGTCTTGGGGCCCTGGCGGAAAAGCGGGTCCTTCGGGACCAGCTGGCCTATGTGCAGGATAAGCGCATGGACCTGGTCCACGTCCAACAGCGTCTGGGGGACCTGTCGGCGGGACTGGTGGCCGGGAAACGGCAACGGGTCTCGGTGCTGGGAGCGGCGCTGGACGCTATGAGTCCCCTAAAGGTTCTCAGCCGGGGCTATGCCATGGCGAAAGGGCCGGGGGGAGAGATTTTACGTTCTTGGCGGGATGTGCAAGCCGGGGAACAGGTTTCCGTCACCCTGGGAGAAGGGGGCTTCCTCTGCACCGTGGACGAGCCCCGAGAAAAGGAGAGAATGATATGACCGCGAAAAAAATGACATTTGAGCAGCAGATTGCCCGCCTGGAGGAGATCGTCTCCGCTTTGGAGCAGGGGGACGTTCAGCTGGCGGACTCTCTGGCCTTGTTTGAGGAGGGAACCAAGCTGATCACCGCCTGCACAAAGCAGCTGGACCAGGCGGAGCAGCAAGTGGCAAAGCTGATGAAGGGGCCTGACGGTGCCCCGGTTGAGTTGCCCTTTGAAACCACGGAGGAGGTTTGAGAGATGGAGTTCCAACAGCAACTGGAAGCGGCGCGGGAGTTGGTGGAGGCCCGTCTACAGACGTTCTTTCCCGGCGGGGGGCTGGAGGAGGCCATGCGTTACAGTCTTCTGGCGGGAGGAAAACGCATCCGGCCCATTTTGACCATGAAATTCTGTGAGGCGGCAGGGGGAACCCTGGAAGAGGCTCTGGACTTTGGCTGTGGAGTGGAAATGCTTCACACCTATTCTCTGATCCACGACGACCTGCCCTGTATGGATAACGACGATCTCCGCCGGGGGATGCCCACGAACCACAAGAAATTTGGCGAGTGCGTGGCCACGCTGGCCGGAGACGCTCTTCAGGCGGCGGCGTTTCGAACGGTGTTGTCTGTAGAGGGAGCGTGGCGCCACGGAGGAAGGAGCGCCGTGGCTCTGGCGGCGAAAATTTTGGCGGAGGCCGCCGGGGAGGCCGGTATGTGCAGCGGGCAGTATTGGGATACTGTTGGCAACGGGCAGCCCCGGACGGTAGAGACTTTGCGGTCTATTAACAACCAGAAAACCGGAGCCTTGCTCCGGGCGGCCTGCATGATGGGGGTCTGTGCTTCCATGGGCCGCCGGGAGGTGGACGAGCGCTGCATGGGCTCTGCCAGAGAGTACGCAACGAACTTGGGGTTGGCTTTCCAGATCCGGGACGACATTTTGGACGCTGTCTCCACGCGGGAGGAGCTGGGTAAACCCATCGGCTCCGATGCGGCGAACCGGAAAGCCACTTATGTGACCTTGTTGGGAGTGGAATCCTGTGAAACACAGGTGATGGAATATACTACCAAGGCCAAAGAGGCGTTGCGTGCCGGATGTTGGCCGGGGGACACGGCGTTTTTGGCGGAACTGGCGGACCGTCTGGCGTTGCGGAAGAACTGAGGGAAGATCGGTTTTCCAGGGGGAATGAAGAAGTGGCAAAGAATATTTTGAACTGCCTGGAGCGGGGCATGAGCGGATTTTCCAAGGGGCAAAAGCGCATTGCCGCGTACATTCTGGAGAACTATGACAAAGCGGCTTTTATGACCGCCAGCCGCTTGGGGATTCTGGCGGGGGTTAGTGAATCAACGGTGGTGCGTTTTGCCTCTGAGCTTGGTTACGACGGGTATCCCAGTATGCAGCGGGCCTTGCAGGACATGATCCGGAGCCGCCTGACCTCCACCCAACGCATCCAGGCGGCTGGAGATATGTTTCAAGATGTGTTGCCGGCGGTGATTCAGTCCGACATCGAAAAGTTGCGGCAGATGCTCAACCACACAAACCGGAGCGAATTTGACCGGGTGGTCGACAAGATTCTCTCCAGCCGCCATGTCTACATTCTGGGGGTCCGGTCTTCCTCCTTTGTGGCGGGCTATCTCCACTTCTATATGCACCTTTTATCGGAAAACGTAACGTTGATCCAGTCCAACGCGGCAGGGGAGATGTTTGAGCAGATGCTCCGCATGGGCTCCGGGGATGTGCTGATTGCCATCAGCTTCCCCCGGTATTCTAAAGTCACCATCAACACGGTGAAATTTGCCCGGGACCGGGGAGCGGAGATCATTGCCATTACGGATAACGAACTGTCCCCGGTGTATCAGCTTTCACAGGCGGCGCTGCTGGCCCCCTGTGAGATGATCTCCTTTGTGGACTCCATGGTGGCGCCGCTGTCTCTCATTAACGCGCTGTTGGTGGCCTTGTCCAATCGCTATGGCGCGGACGTCTCCGCCACCTTCGCGGAACTGGAGAACATCTGGAACGAATACGGTGTGTTTGGAAAAATGGACGATGAGTAAAGAGATTGTAGTAATTGGCGGAGGAGCCGCCGGAATGATGGCCGCCCTCTCGGCTGCAGAACGGGGAGCCGCCGTCACGCTGCTGGAGCCCAACGAGCGGTTGGGGAAAAAGCTGAACATCACGGGAAAGGGCCGGTGCAATCTGACCAACAACGTGGGGCCAGAGGAATTTTTGGCGAATATACCCCGCAATGGAAAATTCCTTTACAGTTCTCTCTTCCGCTTTAATGCCCAGGATGCAATGAACTTTTTTGAAGACTTGGGCGTCCCTTTGAAAACGGAGCGGGGAAATCGGGTTTTCCCGGTGTCGGACCGGGCTTTTGACGTTAGCGCCGCCTTGGAGAGGCGGTTGAAAAAGTTGCGGGTCCGGGTCGTCCGGGACCGGGCGAAAACGCTGGAGGTTTTAGAGGACAAGGTGCGAGGCGTCCTTGGAGAGGAAAAATCCTATCCGGGAGACGCGGTGATTTTGGCTACCGGCGGGGTATCATACCCTGCCACCGGTTCCACTGGCGAGGGGCACCGGATGGCTGCGGAGGCCGGACATACGGTGACGCCTCTCCGGGGGTCCCTGGTTCCCCTGCGGGACTTTGGGGTTGGAAGGACGCTTCAGGGCCTCAGTCTTCGAAATGTGGGACTGACGGTCTTTGAAAACAGCAAAAAAATTTACTCGGACTTTGGGGAACTGGTGTTCACCCATTTTGGGCTCAGTGGGCCGCTGATTCTCTCAGCCTCCGCGCATATGCGGCGCTTTGGCGAGCGGGCCTATCACTTGGAAATTGACCTGAAACCCGCTTTGGACCAGCAGACCTTGGACCGGCGTTTGCTGGGGGATTTTGAGAAATACAGCAACCATGATTTTTGCAATGCTATGGATGATCTTCTACCCAAGAAGTTGATTCCCGAGGTTATTCGGGCCTCCGGTATTGCCCCCCGGCAGAAGGTTCACGGTATTACCAGAGAGCAGCGCCGGGGACTGCTGCAAATTTTAAAGCACTTTCCTGTGGTCATTGCCGGTCCCTGCCCGGTGACGGATGCCATTGTCACTTCCGGCGGCGTGAAGGTCCGAGAGATTGACCCCGCCACCATGGAGTCGAAATTGGTTCAGGGTCTCTATTTTGCCGGAGAAATAATAGATGTGGACGGCTATACCGGCGGCTTTAATCTCCAGATCGCCTGGTCCACCGGGCGGACCGCCGGATTTTCGGCGGCGGATGAAGGATAAAGGGGAGGTTTCTTTCATGAACACCATTCGCGTGGCCATTGATGGTCCCTCCGGCGCGGGGAAGAGCACCCTGGCCAGAGCAGCGGCGGCTGATTTGGGTTTTTTATATGTAGATACCGGGGCCATTTACCGAACGGTTGGCCTTTCCGCCAGAAATCGGGCCGTGGACCCGGGTGATGAGGTTGCAATGGCGAAAATACTGCCGTCTCTTCAGGTGGAATTGCGGTATGACGGAACGGGACAGCAGCGGATGTACCTCAATGGTCAGGATGTCAGCGAAGAGATCCGCCTGCCGGAGATTTCCCGTTACGCTTCCGCTGTCTCCGCCTTGCCGGTGGTGCGGGCTTATTTGATGGAAACCCAGCGGGAACTGGCCCGGAAACACAATGTGGTTATGGATGGCCGGGACATTGGAACTGTGGTCCTGCCGGATGCGGAGGTCAAAATTTTCCTGACCGCTTCCGCCAGAGTCCGGGCGGAGCGCCGCTGCCGGGAGCTGGAAGGCCGGGGAACCCCCCAGCCTTTTGAGGAGGTTCTCCGGGACATAGAGGACCGGGATTTCCGGGATACCCACCGGGAGGCCGCGCCCTTGCGGAAAGCGGCGGAGGCCACGTTGCTGGACACCTCGGCGATGGACTTTCAAAGGAGCCTGGAGGCGCTGTTGGAAATTATTCGGGAAAGGACTGGCTTATGAGACCCTTTAACCGCTTGTTCGTGCTCGTTTATTATGTGGTGGGCCTGATCTCCCGCATTCTTCACCCCACCTCTGTGGAGGGAATGGAGAAGTTGCCTCAAAGCGGTGTGCTGCTATGCCCGAATCACTCCAGCAATTGGGACCCTATTTTGGTGGCACTCCGTTTGCCCATCAATTACCGGCTTCACATTATGGCGAAAGAGGAGCTGTTTGAAAATCCGCTTCTGGGGTGGCTTTTGAGAAAAGTGGGAGCTTTCCCCGTCAGCCGGGGAAATAATGACATCAGCACTGTTCGCACCGCCATTCAGGTTTTGAAAGAAGGGGATAACCTTCTGATTTTCCCTGAGGGGACCACGGTCCGCAACGGCGTGGGCTACATAGACGGCCTGCCGCCGCAGGCCAAGGCGGGGGCCGCCATGATCGGTGTGCGCACCGGGGCCACGCTGGTGCCGGTCTTTGTGGACGGAGAGAAGAAACTCTTCCACAAAACCCGCATTATCTTTGGCGACCCCTATGAGCCCCACTATACGGGCCGCCGCGGAACTTCCGAAGAAATGCAAAAAATTGCCGACGACCTTCTAGAGGCGGCCTATGCCCTGGGGGGGCAGGCCGTGGGAGGGAAGCCGCTTTGAAAGTCACTCTGGCGAAATGCGCCGGATTTTGTTACGGCGTCCGCAGGGCGGTGGAGCTGGCCCGGAAGACAGCGGCGGAAGAGCGCCGCTGCTGGATGTTGGGGGACTTGATTCACAACATCCACGTAATAGAAGAGCTGGAAAGCGTGGGGATTCAACGCTGTGAAAGGATAGAGGCTTTACAGCCGGAGGACACGGTGATCATTCGCTCTCACGGAGAGTCTAAGCAGATTTTGGACCGTCTGGAGACGCAGGGGGTCCGTTGCGTAGATGCCACGTGCCCCAATGTCCGGCGGATTCAAGCCTTGGTGGCCCAGGCGGAGGCGGAGGGACGGACCCCCGTCATCATTGGAGACGCAACCCACCCGGAGGTGGCCGGGATTGCAAGTTGGTGCCGGAATCCCTTGATTTTCAGCGGTCCGGAGGCGGTGAGCGCCTGGTTGAAAGAGGACCCGGAGGCACGGACAACACCCGTGACGGTTGTTGCACAAACCACGTGTATTCATGAACTTTTTGAAACTTCTTGGAAAATCCTAAAAAAAGAGTGTACAAACGCGAAAAAGTTTGATACAATATGTACCGCTACGCATAAGCGTCAGTCTGAAGCGGCCATTCTCGCCGCGAAAGCGGACGTCATGGTCGTGGTAGGGGACCGTAGAAGCGCCAACACCAAGCATTTGACGGAAATTTGTAAGGAGAGCTGTTCCCGTGTCGTCCAGATCGAAAGCGCGGACGAGCTCCCGCCGGATTTTTTCAGTGGTTGTTCTGTTGCGGGCCTTACGGCCGGTGCTTCCACGCCAGCGGGCATTATTAAGGAGGTATTTGCAGCCATGAGTGAAGAAATCAGAGCGGTGGAGAACAACGAGGAGTCCTTTGAGGAACTGCTGAACCAGTCCTTCAAAACTTTAAATACAGGAGAGAAGGTAACCGGCATCGTCACCGCCATCACCCCGACGGAGGTGCAGGTGGATGTAGGCGCCAAACAGGCGGCTTACATCAAGTTCAGTGAGCTTTCCGACGATCCCAACGCCAAACCCGAAGACGTGGTGAAGGTGGGCGACGAAATTGAGACTTACATTGTCCGCGTCAACGATGTGGAGGGCTACGCCGAGCTTTCCAAAAAGCGTCTGGACGCTGTGAAGGTCTGGGAGAACATCGAACAGGCCGTGGAAGAGAAAACCGTAATGGAAGGCACCGTTACGGAGGAGAACAAGGGCGGCATCGTGGTGTCTGTCAAGGGTGTGCGGGTGTTTGTCCCCGCCTCTCAAAGCGGCCAGCCACGGGGCGCCGACCTCTCCGCCATGAAGGGGCAGAAGGTCCAGCTCCGTGTCACCGAGGTGAACCGGGCCCGCCGCCGGGTTGTGGGTTCCATCCGTTCCGTCTCCGACGAGGCTCGCCGGGCCGCTCAGGAGGAGATTTGGGCCAACATTGAAGTTGGGAAGCGCTATACTGGTACGGTGAAATCCATGACCAGCTACGGCGTGTTTGTCGACATTGGCGGTGTGGACGGTATGGTACATATCTCGGAGCTGAGCTGGAGCCGCATTAAGACTCCCTCCGAGGTGTGCAAAGTGGGCGACACGATGGAGGTCTATGTCATCTCCTTTGACCCCGAGAAGCGGAAGATCTCCCTGGGTGTCAAGGACCACAACGTGGACCCCTGGCAGGTGTTCATGGACAAGTACGCCGTGGGCGACGTGGCCTCTGTCCGGGTGGTCAAGCTCATGACCTTTGGCGCCTTTGCCGAGGTGGTTCCCGGTGTAGACGGCCTGATTCATATTTCCCAGATTGCCGATCGCCGTATTGAAAAGCCGGAGGACGTGCTGTCCGAGGGCCAGATGGTGGACGCCAAGGTCACGGCGGTGGATGAG
This sequence comes from uncultured Oscillibacter sp., assembly GCA_910585245.1. Lineage (GTDB taxonomy): Bacteria > Bacillota > Clostridia > Oscillospirales > Oscillospiraceae > Oscillibacter. The sequence goes on along the minus strand of CAJUCO010000001.1, from coordinate 192,881 downwards.
GAGCGGAAAAAGATCTCTCTGTCCATCCGCGCCCTGCTGGCGCCCTCTGTGGATGAGCCCATGGAGGATGACGGCGGCATGGAGGAGTAAGTCTCTACAAACCTCAAAATCTCTGAAATTCAAGGCGGCAGGCCGATGGGCCTGCCGCCTTTTCCTTAAAAAGCTGGTATTTCTTTCACCTTTTGGCATTGCAATATTTTCCCAAAGATGATATACTATTGATCATAGATGTCATGCTTCGGAACTTCTCCTTCGCTGTTTGCGAAGAGACAGAAAAACAAAACACATGGAGGAATCAACTATGAGTTATCAGGAGGAATACCGCCAGAAACTGACCACCGCCGACGAGGCGGTCAAGGCCATTAAATCTGGCGATTGGGTGGACTATGGTTGGACAGTCTGCACCGTCAACGCTTTGGACAAGGCCCTGGCCGCCCGGATGGAGGAGTTGAAGGATGTAAAGATTCGGGGCGGTATCTTGACCCGCCGGCCCGCTATTTTCGACGTGCCCGACGCCGCCAGCCATTTTACCTGGAACTCCTGGCATATGACCGGCATTGAGCGAAAGGTCATTAAAGAGGGTTTTGCCTATTACATCCCCCTGCGGTATTCCGAGCTTCCCGGACTTTACCGGAACTGCATCAAGTCTTTGGATGTGGCCATGTTCCAGGCAACCCCCATGGATGAACACGGCTGGTTCAACTTTGGCCCTGGCGGTTCTCATATGAAGGCGGTGTGCGAATGCGCGAAAACCGTCATTGTCGAGGTCAATAAAAATATTCCCGTGTGCCTGGGCGGGTATGAAAACTGCATCCATATCAGTGAGATTGATATGGTGGTGGAAGGGGGAAATCCCCCCATGGAAACCTTGGGCGGAGCCGGTGCGGCCTCCGAGGTGGATATGGCTGTGGCCAACCTGGTGGTGCCGGAGATCGAGGACGGAGCCTGCCTTCAGCTGGGCATCGGTTCCATGCCCAGTGCCATCGGTAAGATGATCGCCGAATCCGATTTGAAGGACCTGGGTGTCCACACCGAGATGTACGTGGACGCGTTTGTGGATATGTCTATGGCGGGCCGTATTACCGGCGCCTACAAGCCCTTTGACCGGGGACGGCAGACCTATGCCTTTGCCGCCGGAACTCAGAAGCTCTATGACTTTTTGAACAACAATCCCGAATGTATGGCCGCGCCGGTAGACTACGTTAACGATATCGCGCGGGTATCTCAAATTGACAAGTTTACATCAATCAATGGCGCGGTGGACATTGACCTGTTCGGACAGGTGTCCTCCGAGTCTACCGGGATCAACCATATTTCCGGCGCAGGCGGGCAGCAGGACTTCGTTATGGGCGCGTACCTGTCCAAGGGCGGCAAGAGCTTTATCTGCTGTTCCTCTTCCTATATGGACAAGAAAACCGGGCAGCTCAAGTCCCGAATCCGTCCCACGTTGATGGAAGGTTCCATCGTCACTGCCACCCGCACAAATCTCCACTGGATTGTGACGGAGTACGGCAAGTTCAACGTAAAAGGCAAGTCCACCTGGGAGCGGGCGGAGGGTCTGATCGGTCTGGCCCATCCTCAGTTCCGGGAAGAACTCATTGCCGAGGCGGAAAAAATGCGCATTTGGCGGCGCTCTAACAAGCGTTGAGCCGCCGCTCTCTGCGGGGCCTCTGCTGTGTGGTGTTTGTCTCACAGGAACTTCGTTGGACAGCAGTCCCTACCCAGGGCAGTCTTAGCACGGAATCGGAAATATCGGCACGGAACGGGAATCAGCATGGAATTAGGCGTATCAAGAGGCAGACAACACAGCGGCAGAGGCCGCGACAGAGAAAGGGGTGTCCATGTTCCAAATCGGGGACCTGATCGTGCATCCCATGCACGGGGCAGGTATCATCGATGATGTAGTCCGGGAGAAGGTGGCGGGCAAGGTAAAAGAGTATTATGTTTTCAAAATGCCCGTAGGCGGTCTGATCTTGAAAATTCCCACCGCCAATTGTCAGGCCATCGGCATCCGGTCCATCATCTCGGAAGCGGAGGCGGAGGCGTTTTTTGCCGGCATTCCCACCTTGGAGGTGGAATCCAGCGCCAACTGGAACAAGCGTTATCAGGAGAATCTTCTCCGGCTAAAAAGCGGGGATCTCAACGAGGTGGCCCGCGTGGTTAAGGGCCTGATGCGGCGGGATTCCCGCCGGGGGCTTTCCACAGGGGAGCGGAAGATGCTCCACAGCGCAAAGCAGATCATCATTTCGGAAATCTCTCTGGTGGAGGGCTGCGCTTATCAGGACGCGGAGGCCCGATTGGACCGGGCGGTGATGCAAAAGGCACCGGTTCCGCAGTAAGCATCCGGAATAGCCTGTGTTCGGCGTCTGTGAGTACAGGTTTGTAAAGGTTCCAAAGCCCCGCCGGGGCGGAGAGGTGGGTGTCATGTTGCCGTTTTTCAAAAAAGTGAAGGAGGCCAGAAGACCCCGTTGCGCCGCCCTTGTGGCCGCGGCAGGCAGTTCCCGCCGGATGGGCGGCGTAAACAAGCTGCTTGAGCCGTTGGAGGGCGTTCCGGTGTTGGTGCGGACTTTGGCGGCCCTCCAGGTGGCGGGAAGTGTGGACGAGGTTATCGTTGCCGCAAGAGAAGAGGACATTCTGGAAATTTCCCAGCTTTGCCGAACCTACGGACTGACAAAGTGCACCAAGGTGATCCGGGGCGGAGAGAGCCGGGTTCATTCCGTGCTTCTGGCGGCTCTTGAGGCATCGCCGGAAACGGAACTTCTGGCGGTGCAGGATGGCGCTCGCCCTCTGGTGACGCCGGAGCTCATTGACCGGGTGGTTTACGCCGCTGCCCGCTCCGCTGCCGCCGCTCCTGCTGTGGCGGTGAAGGACACCGTGAAGGCTGTTCGGGAGGACGGCGGGGTGGGGGAGACCTTAAACCGGGAACGGCTTCGTGCCGTCCAGACGCCTCAGGTCTTTGAGGCCAGCCTCCTGAAGGCTGCTCTCCAGTCCGCTTTGGAGCAAGAGGCCTCCGTTACCGACGATGCCTCCGCTGTGGAACGCCTGGGGAAGGTTGTCTTTTTAGTGGAGGGCGAGGAGGAAAACCTGAAAATTACCACGCCTATGGACCTGATTTTGGCGGAGGCTATTGTCAAGGCCAGGGAGGAAGGACGATGACGAATCTGCGCGTTGGTCACGGCTATGATGTCCACCGTCTGGTTCCAGGACGGAAATTGATTCTGGGCGGCGTGGAGATTCCCTGGGAAAAAGGGCTTTTGGGCCACTCTGACGCGGATGTGCTGGTCCACGCCGTCATGGACGCCCTGGCGGGAGCCGCCGGGTTGGGGGACATCGGGAAGTTGTTCCCGGACACAGACCTAGCCTATAAGGACATTTCCAGTCTGAAACTGCTGGGAGAAGTGGGCCGACTTCTGAGGGAGCGGGGCGGAGTGGCGGTAAATATTGACGCCACGCTGCTGGCTCAGGCGCCGAAAGTGGCTCCTTACAAGGCCCAAATGGCGGAGAACATTGCCGCCGCTTTGAATCTTGAGGCGGAACGGGTCAACGTCAAGGCCACCACCGAAGAGGGGCTTGGGTTTACGGGAGACGGTTCCGGCATGGCGGCTCACGCCGTGGTGCTGGTGGAGAAAGTGGAACATAACCTATGAAATTGCCCTATTCGGCGGATTGGTTCGCGGTGATGATCTCCGGGACCGGATTACCGTAGAGTTTGAAGACGAAGCGCTAAAGGAGCTCCGGCAAGTTTGCCTGCGTGGCCGTTTTTCCACAAGGCTCCTATATACTCGATAGCTTTTTTCGCTCCGCCTTTGGCGGGGCGTTTTTGTGCCATGACACCTTTCGCTCCAAACCCCATAGAATAGGAGAGAAAGGAGGAGTGTTTGTGGAGCACTATATCATCCTTGCCCGCTCCGTAACCTACGCTCAGCGGATGCAGAAATCCCTGAGTCGGGCGGGCGTTCGCTGCCATATCTTCCGGCCTCCCAGAGATCTGACGGATATGGGTTGCGCCTATGCCGTGCGCATAGCGGTTTCCGATCTGCCGGAGGCCCTGACTGCCCTCCACAGGGACGGCCTGGACCCCGTTCAAATATTTTTGTTCCAAAAAGGCCTTTACCAGGAGGTGGAGGCATGATTTATTTTGACAGCGCGGCCACCAGTTTCCAAAAGCCCGCTTCTGTTGCCGCCGCCATGTGGGAGGCTCTGGCTTCCATGAGCTCGCCGGGACGGGGGGGATATCCTGCTGCGGCGCGGGCCGCCGACACGGCTTTCCAGTGCCGCTCGGAGTTGGCGGAGCTGTTTGGGCTGAAAAACCCGGAACAGGTGGTCTTTACCCTCAATGCCACTCACGCTTTGAACATCGCCATAAAAAGTTTGGTCCCGCCTGGGGGAAGAGCGGTGGTTTCCGGCTATGAGCATAACGCCGTCACCCGGCCCCTGGAGGCGTTGGGCGCGAAAATCTCCGTAGCTGCCGCTCCGCTCTTTCATCCAAAAGCGGTGACAGAGGCGTTTGACCGCCTGATAACGCCTGGGACTTCCGCAGTGATTTGCAGCCATGTCTCCAATGTCTTTGGTTTCATTCAGCCGGTGGAGGAGGTCGCGGCCATCTGCCGGAGTCGGGGTGTGCCCTTTATCATTGACGCCTCCCAGTCTGCGGGAGTTCTGCCTCTGGATATGGACGCTCTGGAGGCGACCTTTGTCGCCATGCCGGGACATAAGGGGCTCTACGGTCCCCAGGGCACCGGAGTGTTGCTTTGCCGGGAGGATGCCCCGGTCCGGCCCCTTCTGGAAGGAGGCACCGGCAGCCAGTCCATCCAGCAGCGGATGCCGGACTTTCTGCCGGACCGCTTGGAGGCCGGAACCCTCAATATGCCGGGAATCGCGGGCCTGCTGGCAGGCGTGCGGTATGTCCGCCGGGGGGGACTGGAGAAGATTTTGGCTCATGAGCGGCATTTGACCCAAATGACGATCCAGGGCCTGGAAGCTATGCAGGGCCTTCGGCTTTTTGTGTCCCCGGACCTTCGATCTCAGGCAGGCGTTCTTTCTCTGACAGCGGAGGGCATGGATGTGGAAGCCATCGGCTCCGCCCTGGCGGAGCGGGGAATCGCCGTTCGGGCGGGTATTCACTGTGCCCCTTACGCCCACCGCACAGTGGGAACACTGGACACGGGCACCGTCCGAATCAGCTTCTCTGATTTTAACACGCCGGAGGAGGTGGCTCGTCTGCTCCGGGCGATTCATGGGGTTCTGGGGCGGGCTTTCTGAACAGACCGTGAATTTTCCGGTAATTTTCCCTTGGTTTACCTTGCTTTTTACCGCCAGGTTCTATATAATCTAAAGTATTCATGACCTGACGTTTCTCTCGGTGGGGACAGCCGCTTTCCCGGCGGCACAGAGGAAAGGGATGACGACGTAAAAATGAACGTGACGCTGACGGAACTCTTCGCCATCATTGGCCGGTATTTGTTGACCATTGAGGCCACAGACGTTCTGGATATCGCCATAATGGTGTTCGCGATTTATAAAGTGCTGACCTTGGTCCAGACCACGAAGGCCGCCAGCCTTTTGAAGGGACTGTTCGTCTTTTTGGCGGCGCTGCTTTTGAGCTATCTCTTCGGGCTCAACGGCATTTACTATCTTTTGAGCCGCATGGTGGAAGTGGGCGTGTTGGCCCTCATCATTCTGTTTCAGCCGGAGATCCGCCGGATTCTGGAGGAGATGGGCAGCCGCCGGATTCTGGCCCTGTTCACCCACGCGGAAAATGCCAGCTTGTTGGAACAGACCATTGAGCAAACCGTGCTGGCTTGCTCTGAGATGTCCCAGTCCCGGACGGGGGCGTTGATTGTGTTCGAGCGGGAGATTCTGTTGGACGACATGGTGCGCAGTGGCACGGTGCTGGACGCGTCGGTGTCCAGCGAACTTTTGAAAAATATCTTCTTCGTCAAAGCGCCTATGCACGACGGGGCGGTGATCGTCCGCCACGGGCGGGTGCTGGGGGCGGGTTGTATGCTGCCTTTGAGCAAGAACGTGAACCTCTCCCGGGACCTGGGAATGCGGCACCGGGCCGGTATCGGCATGAGTGAGAACTCCGATGCGGTGGTGGTCATCGTGTCGGAGGAAACCGGCTCCATCTCCGTGGCCACCGGCGGAATGCTAAAGCGGCATTTGAAACCGGAGACCCTGGATAACCTCCTGCGGAACGAGTTGCTTCCGCAGGAGGAGGCCGGAACGGAAAAGCAGAAATTCAGCCTGACGAGCCTGCTGCGCTCCAGGAAGAACGGAGGTGCGTAAGGTGGAAAACGAAAAGACAGGACGCCGCCGGGTTGTCTACTTGCTTTTGTCCATTCTTGTGGCTGCCGGTATCTGGCTCTACGCCGATCTGACCAGCGGCCCAAACGGCACGCCACGAACCAAGACCCGGGAGTTTTTGGAAATTCCCATTGACTATTTGTATGAGAGTACTCTGACGGACCGGGGACTGATGCTGGTAGATGAGGACACGGACCGGACCATTGATTTGGAGTTGAAGGGCACCCGCTGGAATATTTCCAGTCTGGACCGGTCTAAAATTCGGGTTACCGCCAGCCTTCTGGATGTGACCAGCGCCGGGGTGCAGCGGGTCAACTATGTTGTCAGCTTCACAGACTCCCGATATGGGAATAACGCCATTCAACGGGAGGACGCCAGCATCAGCATGGCCCGGGTGAACATCAGTGAACTGTACAGCCGGACCATTGATGTCAGCTGTGAGCTGGTGGGCAACGTGGCGGAGGGCTATTCCGCCGGTCAGGTGGAGCTCTCCCACACCAAAGTGGAAGTTCGGGGCCTTCAGGAGGATATCAACCCCATCAGTTACGCCAAAGTCACCTTAGACATTGGCGGCGGCGCGGAGGAGACGGTGTCCAGAGACCTGGAACTCCAGTATTACGACAAGAACGGCCAGCTTTTGGACAAGTCCGGCATTTATTCCTCTGTGGAAAATATTAACGCCGCCCTGCCGGTCTTCGTCACCAAGGAGCTGCGTCTGATTGTGAACTTCAACGACGCTCCCGGGTGCCGTGAGCGGAACACCGAGCATTTTATTGAACCCTCCACCATTGCGGTCTCCGGCGATGCCACAGAGCTGAAAAACGTGGAGACCCTGGTGCTTGGTAATTACAATCTAACAGAGTTGGGTACCACAGCCTCGGAAAACTACACCACTACCAACTACCCCATCATCTTGCCGGAGGGCTGTACCAATGTCAGCGGCGTCACCCGAGCGGCCTTGCGTATTCGTTTTAAGGACATGACCAGTGCCACAGTAAACACGGAGAACATCTCCTGGCTGAATCTGCCGGAAGGGAAACGTGTGGAGCTGCTTACTGAGAATTTGGAAGTAAAAGTCTTCGGTACAGAGGCGGATGTGGCTGCCCTCACCGGGGAGGACGTGGCTGTGACCGTGGATCTGGATGACTATTCCGCCGCTTCCGGCACCTATACCATTCCGGCGGAGGTAACCGTGAACAAGGGTGACGTAGGCATCAGCGGCCTGTATCAGATTCAGGTCACCATCCGAGAGGGCGGGGAGGACCCGCCACCGGAGGAAGAGGAGCCGAATGCCGGACCGGATGAGGAAGAGCCCGTGGGATAAGAGCTGTATTTGGAGGAAGTCATGACACAAATCGCCACTGTTGAACGAATTTTAGACTCTGGCCACGCGGAGATCTCCGTACCCCGGAAATCCGCTTGCGGCCACGACTGTGAGGAGTGCGCCGGATGCGGCGTCACCGGCGCGGCGGTCCACGCAAGAGCCCGGAACCCCATCGGCGCCGCTCCAGGCCAGAAGGTGGTGGTGGAGAGCAGCACAAAAAAGATGCTCCGCATTGTGGCCCTGGTTTATTTGATCCCTGTAGCGCTGTTTTTCCTGGGTTATTTTGCCGCTGTGGCCGTGACTGCCCGTGTGGCGGTTCAGTATACCGCCGCCCTTGCGGGCTTTGTCCTGGGAGTTCTGGGGGCCATTGGCTATGACCGCCGCCTTCGGGCCAGAGGAGGGCTGTCCTTTACCATCGTCCGGCTGTTCTGATGTTTGGCTATGTCAGGCCGCCTCAGGACTTGCCGGAAGAAGAGCGGAAACGCTTCGCCAGGGCCTATTGTGGCCTTTGCCACACCCTGGGAGAGCGGTACGGAACGGCGGCCCGGTTTATTTTGAATTACGATTTCACCTTTTTGGCCATCCTTCTCTCCGGACCGGAGGAAGGTCCAACTCACCATGGCAGGTGCGCCGCGCATCCCGTCCATGGGCGGGACCGGCTGGAGAGTAGTCCGGCCCTGGCCCTGGCGGCGGATGAGAGCGTGATTTTGGCCTACTGGCAGGCTCGGGACGGCGTGGAGGACCACGATTGGATTCACGGGTTGAAATACCGGGGAGCCTCGGCTGTGTTGGAGGGGGCCTACCGGAAGGCCGCCGGCACTCGGCCGGACTTCGACCGCTCCACCCGACTTCAGCTGGACCTGCTGGCAAGGTTGGAGAGGGAAAAATGTCCCTCTATGGACCGGGCGGCGGACACCTTTGCCGTGCTGCTGCAAGGAGCCGCCCAAGCGGTGGACGAGCCGGTCCGGCGGCGGGTGCTGGAACAGATTTTTTATCACCTGGGCCGTTGGGTCTATCTGGTGGACGCGGCGGATGATCTGAAAAAAGATGCCGCCTCCGGGAATTATAACCCTGTGGCCTTGCGCTACGGCCTGACCGGCGGCGTCTGGACGGAGGAAGCCCGCCGGAGCTTTGCCGCTACCCTGGATCAATCCATCCATATGATGGCCACCGCTTTTGAACTGTGGAACTTCGGCGTCTGGACGCCGGTTTTGAAAAACACCCTCTATACCGGGCTTTTCCGTGTGGGAAAGGCGGTGTTGGACGGGACCTTCCGCAGAGGCGGAGGAGACAAGAGAGAAACACAGGAGAACAACACATGAACGATCCCTATCAGGTACTCGGTATTTCGGAAAGCGCCACTGACGAGGAAGTCAAACGGGCGTATCGGGAACTGGCGAGAAAATACCACCCCGACAACTACCATGACAACCCCCTGGCGGACCTGGCTCAGGAAAAAATGAAGGAAATCAACGCCGCTTATGAAGAGATCAACAAGCGGCGCAGCGGCGGCGGAAGCAGAGCGGCGGGGCCTGGCTCCAGCTATGGTGGAGGTTGGCAACAGTCCTACCGTCCCGGCGGTTCCTCCGTTCTCCACCAGGTCCGGGCCGCCATTCAGCTGGGCGATATCGCCCGGGCTGAGGCGCTTTTAAACAACGTCAATAACCATGGCGCGGAGTGGAACTTCCTCAAAGGAGCGGTGTGTTACCGCCGGGGCTGGATGGACGAGGCCTTGCGGTATTACCAGACCGCCTGTCAGATGGAGCCGGACAACCTGGAGTACCGGCAGGCCTTGCACCTGATGCAAAACGGGTCGCCCTACCGCCCTGGAGGAGAACCTTTTGGCACCCTCTGTGCCGGAAATCCCTGCCTGACTCTTTGCTGTGCCTATACACTCTGCAACGGCGGTTACTGTTGCTGTATCTGAAAAAGGCGGTACTGTGAGCGAGAATATGGAAAGCGGCGTTTTTTCTGAAGTTCGCGCCGCGATCCATAGAGGAGATCCGGTTGGTGGGGAAATGCTTTTGGAGCGCGTCCGAAGCCGGGGCGCGGAGTGGTATTTTCTCATGGGTGCGGTCTACTATCGCCGGGGCTGGATGGATGAGGCCCAGCGGCACTATGAGGTGGCCGCGCGGATGGAGCCGGAAAATCCGGAGTACCGCCAGACGGTGGAGCGGATGCGAAAGGGGACCCGGTACCGGCCGGATGGAAAGCCCTTTGGCACGCTGTTTGCCGAAAAGTTCTGTTTGAGTCTGGCAGCTGGCTACGTGTTTTGTGAGGTCTGCGGTGTCTGCGGAACTTGTGGGGCCTGTGGCGGCGCTTGCTATATCTGTTCCCAGTGCGTTGACAAGATGCCGCGCTGAGGCGAGATGAGTTACCGCGATTTAAAATTAGGGGGAAATCACCATGATCAAAAGCATGACCGGCTATGGCCGGGCGAGACAGACGCGGAACAGTCGGGATATCACTGTGGAGGTTCGGGCGGTTAACAACCGTTATCTGGACTGCGTGGTGAAAATGCCCCGGCTGTATATCTTTGCCGAGGATGCCTTGAAGCAGCGAGTCCAGCGGGCGGTCTCCCGTGGAAAGGTGGATGTCTTTGTCACCGTGGACGCCTCTGCCGCAGACGTGACCAAGGTGAGTGTCAACCGGGAGTTGGCAGGTCAGTACGCCGCCGCGCTGTATGAGCTGGCGGAAGTCAGCGGCGCCGTGGCGTACAAGGCGACGCCGGAAGTCCTGGCCCGGTTTCCGGACGTGCTTGCCGTTACCAAGGCGGACGAGGACCTGGAGACCGTCAGCGCTGATCTGTGCGCCGTATTGGATGCGGCCTTGGCCGCCTTCAACGATATGCGCGGAGTGGAGGGAACTCGATTGGCGGAAGACATCGGCAATCGCCTTACCTCCATTGAGGATTACACCACCCAGGTGGAGGCCCGCTCTCCGGAGACGGTGGCGGAATACCGGGCCAAGCTCACCGCCCGGATGCAGGATGTGCTGCAAAGCGCCTCGGTGGACCCTCAGCGAATCCTCACGGAGGCGGCGATTTACGCAGATAAAGTGGCTGTGGACGAGGAGACCGTCCGATTGCGGAGCCACACGGCTCAGCTTAGGTCCATGCTGGAGTCCACGGAACCCATGGGGCGAAAAATGGATTTCCTGATTCAGGAGGTCAACCGGGAGGCCAACACCATCGGCTCCAAGTGTGGAGACGTCTCTATTGCTCAGGTGGTGGTGAACTTGAAGGCTGAGGTAGAAAAAATGCGGGAACAGGTGCAGAACGTGGAGTGAGTATGGAATTCATCAACATCGGTTTTGGAAGCATGGTCTCCCGGGAGCGGGTGGTGGCCATTGTTGGCCCCGACTCCGCCCCTATTCGCCGCATGACCCAGGAGAGCCGGGAGCGGGGGATGCTCATTGACGCCACTTATGGACGAAAGACCGCATCCATTTTTATCATGGACAGTGACCATGTGATCTTATCAGCCTTGCCGCCGGAGAAATTCGGCGCGGGGGAACAGGAGGAAGCATGAAAAGGGGAAAGACGTTCATCGTGTCCGGCCCTTCCGGCGTGGGAAAGGGCAGCGTGCTGAAAGTATTGCTGGAAAAACGGAGAGACGTATATGTTTCTGTTTCCGCCACTACCCGCCCGCCACGGGTGGGGGAAGAGAACGGCGTTCACTACCATTTCCTGGACGTGGACACCTTCCACGAGTGGATGGCCCAGGACGCCTTCTTGGAGTATGCGGAGTATGTGGGCAATTTCTACGGCACCCCCAAGCGCTTTGTGGACGAGGCTATGGCCGCAGGCCGGGATGTGATTTTGGAAATTGACGTACAGGGCGCCTTGCAAATTGCCCAAAAGCGTCCTGAGGCGATTTTGATTTTCATTGCCCCCCCCAGTTGGGAGGAATTGGCCCGCCGTCTGACCCTCCGGGGCACAGACAGTCCGGAGAAGATTGAGAAACGGCTGCTTCGGGCCAAAGTGGAGTGCCGGACCGCCGGTGTATATCACTATTTTGTCATCAATGATACCATTGAAAATGCCGCAATGGAGTTGGACGCCATTATGACGGCGGAGCACTGCCGCTCCATGGACCGTATGGAGATCATCAGCGGCGGCTGATTGCCATATATTGAATGTTGAAAGTTTGAAAGGAAGTTGATCCCTATGATGTTGTATCCCGCCATGAGCAAGCTCAATTCCTATATTCCCAACCGCTATATGTTGGTGAATGTAGTGGCCCGCCGGGCCCGTCAGATTGCCGAGGAAGCCGAGGTGACTGGTCTGCATCTGGATGAAAAGCCTGTAACTCTGGCTATCCACGAGGTGGCGGACGGCAAACTCACCGCCGCTGGCGGAGATGCGGCCTCCGAGGAGGCGTAACCCCCGCCAATGGAGACCGCGGCTATCGTGAAAGTGGCGGTCAGCGCCGCGCCCTACCACATTGACAAGCCCTATGATTATCTGGTTCCGGCGGAGCTGGAGGAGCGGGCGGTTTCCGGTGTTCGGGTGACCGTGCCCTTTGGCAGGGGAAACCGGCTGTCAGAGGGATTGATTCTCGCCCGGGGAGAGGGACAGAAGGTCCGGGGATTGAAAACTCTTTCCGGGCTGCTGGATCAAGAGCCGGTGCTGGACAGCACAGGACTGGCGCTGGCTCTTTGGATGCGCCAGCGGTATTTTTGCACCATGTTCGAGGCGGCCCGTACCATCTTGCCCGCCGGACTGTGGTATCGCCTGAGGGAAATCTGGCATCTACAAGGGGAGTTGGACCTTGAAACGGCCCGAGCTGCCGCCGGAGGAGTGCGCCACGGGCCAGAGGTTTTGGAGATAATGGTGCGCTCCGGCGGCTTTGCCGACCTGGAGGCCTTGCGGGATGTCTATGGCGGCGAAGCGCTCCCGGCCCTTCGGGCCTTAGAGAAGGCGGGGGTCGTCTGGCACGAGACGGCGGCGAAGCAAAAAGTGGGAGACAAGACCCGCCGGATGGTGGAGTTGGCCCTCAGCGCCGAAGAAGCGCTGGCTTTGTCAGAGGGGAAACGGCGTTCTTCCCCAACTCGATACGAGGTAGTGAGGCTGCTGGCCGCCAACGGAAGGACGGCTTACACAGACATTCACTATTTCACCGGAGTTTCCCTCCGGGTACTCCGGGGCATGGAGAAGGCGGGAATTTTGCGCTTTTCCGAGGAGGAGGAGCTACGCGTCTCCCTGCCTGTCGCAGTGGAGCCGGGACCGCCAATCCAGCTGAGCGTGGAACAGCAAGAGGCCTTTGACCAGCTTTGTGGGTTGATAGAGGCGGGAAAGGCTTCTGGCGCACTGTTGCAAGGCGTTACCGGCAGCGGAAAGACCCAGGTCTATTTGAAGTTGGTTCAGGAGATACTGTCCAAGGGGAGAACCGCCATTGTCCTGGTGCCGGAGATTGTGCTGACACCCCAGATGATGGGGAAATTTTCCTCCTATTTTGGAGAGGATGTGGCCATGCTCCACAGCGGACTTCGTATGACGGAGCGCTATGATCAGTGGAAGCGTATCCGGCGTGGGGAGGTTCGTGTGGTGCTGGGCACCCGCTCCGCCATCTTTGCCCCTTTGCAAAACCTGGGTGTCGTCATCTTGGACGAAGAGCAGGAGAGCAGCTACCACTCGGAAAATCCGCCCCGGTATCACACACGGGACGTTGCCAAGTACCTTTGCGCCCGGGACGGGGCCTTGCTGGTTTTGGGCTCCGCCACTCCTTCTGTTGAAACAGCCTGGGCGGCAGAGGAGGGATTGTATCACAAGGCGGTGCTCCACCGCCGGTACAATGCGCAAAATCTTCCTCAGGTCGTCATCGCTGATCTCCGTCAGGAAATTAAGGCCGGGAACTCCGGACTGGTTGGGACGGATCTCCGGAGGGAGCTGGAACGAAATCTTGAAAAAGGGGAGCAAAGCATCCTTTTTTTAAATCGCCGGGGCAGCAGCCGGATGCTTCTTTGTGGGGAGTGCGGTCACGTGCCGGAATGTCCCCGGTGTAGTGCCCCGCTGACCTATCACTCTGCCAATGGGCGGTTGATGTGTCATCATTGCGGCCACTCCCAGCGGAGCTTCGATGCCTGCCCGTCCTGTGGCGGTATTATGAAGCGCGTGGGCGCGGGGACCCAGCGGGTGGAGGAGGAGCTGAAGGCTCTGTTTCCCGGCGTTGGAATCTTGCGGATGGATGCGGATACCACAGCGGAGGGCCATGAAAAGCTGCTGCGGCGCTTTGAAAAGGAGCGTATTCCCATTTTGCTTGGCACCCAGATGGTGGCCAAGGGTCTGGACTTTGAAAATGTGACTTTGGTAGGGGTTCTGGCCGCCGATCTTTCGCTGTACCTGGAGAATTACCGGGCGGCGGAGCGGACCTTCAGCCTGCTGACTCAGGTAGTGGGCCGGGCGGGCCGGGGGGATAAAAGTGGCCGGGCGGTTATCCAGACTTACACGCCGGAAAACGACGTGATTCAGTGCGCGGCCCAACAGGACTACCGACGCTTTTATGAAAGTGAAATTCGTATGCGCCGTCTCCGCCGCCTTCCGCCCTTTGCAGATCTGTTTACCCTCACCGTCTCCGGTACGGAAGAAGGCGCGGTACTTCGGGCGGCCATCGGCGTCCGAGACACGCTGCGAAGGCGCTTTGGAGACGGCGAGGTTCTGGGCCCTGCGCCCGCGCCGGTTTTAAAAATCAATAACCGCTATCGTTACCGGGTTTTACTGGTGGGGAAAAATGACAAAATAACCCGGGAGGAAATCGGGGGGCTGCTGCGGGCCTTTGCCGGAAACGGAGTCAACCGGGGATTCAATCTTTTCGCGGAGTGCAACGCCGCGGAGTAGGAGGTTTAAGAATGGCATTGCGCAAAATCGTGGAACAGGGTGAGGACTGTTTGAACAAGGTTTGCCGTCCGGTGACGGACTTCAACCGTCGCCTGCATTCACTGATGGACGATTTGTTGGAGACGCTCTCCAAAGCGGGAGGCGCCGGATTAGCGGCCCCCCAGGTGGGCATTCTCCGCAGGGCCTGTGTGGTCATGGACGACGATACGGAGGAATTTATCGAGCTGATCAACCCCTCTATCATTGCCCAGGAAGGGGAGCAGACCGGCCCGGAGGGGTGTCTCAGCGTCCCTGGCAAGTGGGGACTGGTAACCCGGCCTGATTATGTCCGGGTCCGCGCCCAGGATCGAAACGGCAATTGGTTTGAAGTAGAGGGAGAGGGTTTGACGGCCCGGTGTTTTTGCCATGAGTTGGAGCATCTGGACGGGCATCTTTACACAGAGCACATTGAGCGCTTCTTGACGGATGAGGAAGTGGAGGAGTATTTCAGCCAGGAAGAGGGGAAAGCGTGATGCGCATTCTTTTCATGGGCACGCCGGATTTTGCCGTTGCCTCCCTTCGTCGTCTGGTGGAGGACGGACATGAGATTTGCGGCGTTTTCACCCAGCCGGACAAGCCCAAAAACCGGGGACACAAGATGATGGCAACTCCTGTAAAGGAGTATGCCATTACGGAAGAATTGGCGGTTTACCAGCCGGTGTCCTTGCGGGGCGCAGAGAGTTTGGAGCTGGTAGAGGCCTTGAAGCCGGAGTTGATTGTGGTTGCAGCCTATGGAAAGCTGCTGCCGGAGAACATCTTAAGTGTGCCGCCGCTTGGGTCTATTAATGTTCACTCATCCTTGCTGCCCAAGTACCGGGGTGCGGCCCCCATCAACTGGGCGGTGCTGAATGGAGAGACCGAAACCGGCGTCTCGATTATGTATATGGCCAAGGAGTTGGATGCGGGGGACGTCATCTTGCAAAAATCCACCTCCATCGGCGAGACGGAGGACGCTCAGGCCCTTACCATACGTCTGGCGAAACTGGGGGCGGAGGCCCTGTCCGAAGCTGTCCGTCTCCTGGAAAACGGCACAGCCTCCCGTACTCCTCAGAATCATGAGACACACACCTATGCGCCTATGCTGGGAAAAGAGCTCTCCCCTGTGGACTGGAATCGCTCCGCCCATGAGATCAGCTGTCAGATTCGGGGACTGATTCCCTGGCCCTGTGCCACGACAGACGTTATCAACGGCGAGGAGATGAAACTCTATGGAGCCCTGGAGACCGGGGAGGGGACAAACGCCCGCCCGGGTGCGATCACAGCGGCGGGAAAGCAGGGAATTGACCTGGCCTGTGGTGACGGAAAGGTCCTTCGGGTGACGGAACTCCAGGCAAAGGGCGGTAAACGTATGTCCGCCGCCGCTTATTTATTGGGACATCCCATTCAACGATAAAATTCGAGGGTGCTTATGCCTTATTATTATGGTGGCTATGGTAATTTCCTGGCCAACAACATCTATATTCTTCTGCTGATCCCGGTGATGCTTCTTTCTCTCTGGGCCCAGTTCCAGGTCAGCGGCAATTTCAAGAAGTACAGCCGGGTGTCCAACCGCCGCTGCCTTACCGGCGCTCAGGCGGCGGAGATGGTGCTCAGAGCCAACGGGGTTTACGATGTAAAAATAACCTCCACCTGGGGTGAACTGACGGACCACTACGATCCGAGGGACAATACCATTTATCTCTCCCAGGCTGTTTACTCCGCTTCCACAGTGGCGGCAGTGGGTGTGGCCGCTCATGAGGCAGGTCACGCGGTCCAGTACGCCGTGGGCTATGCGCCTATCCGCCTGAGAAGCGCCATCGTCCCTTTGACAAACTTGGGCTCCCGGTGTTCCGTAATTTTGCTGTTCATTGGTCTACTGCTCTACAGCCAGAGCTTGTTTCTGGTGGGAATTTTGCTGTTTTCACTGACGACGTTTTTCCAACTGGTAACCTTGCCTGTGGAATTTAACGCCTCCCGACGGGCTTTGGAAACCATAGAAGGCTGGGGGATTTTGGACGGTGAGGAGCTAAATGGGGCCAGAAAAGTTCTTCGGGCCGCCGCGCTGACCTATGTGGCCGCGCTGCTGATGTCCGCTTTGCAATTGTTGCGTTATGTTTTGATCTTCCTCGGACGGGCCAACCAGGGTGACCGCCGGGGACAGGGGCGAAGATGAGCGCCCGGAAGGAGGCACTGGCCGTTCTGACCGCCTGTCGTGTACGGGGGGCCTGGGCGGACGCTGCGCTGAACACGCATTTGAGAGGACTTTCTCCGGCTGATGCAGGGTTGTGTAGCCGAATCGTCTATGGTGTGGTTCAAAACGAGACCCTGCTGGACTTTTATCTCTCCTCTTTTTGCTCCCAGAAGCTGGACCATCTACAGCCGCCTCTGGCGGATATTTTGCGAATCGGCGCCTATCAAATTCTCTTTTTGGACCGGGTGCCGGACAGCGCCGCCGTGCACACGTCGGTGGAGTTGGCCAAAAACGCGGGAAGGGGGCAGGCGGCAGGTTTGATCAACGCGGTCCTTCGGCGGTTTTGCCGGGAGAAGGAGAATTTGCCCCCCATTCCAGACCGGGACGAGGCCCGGTATCTTTCCATACGCTATAGCCACCCCAAATGGCTTGTAAAGCGGTTGCTGGGTCTGTTGGGCCGGGAGGGAACGGAGGCCTTTTTGAGCAACAGCAACACTCCGCCGCCTGCTGCCGCCCAGGTCAACACCTGCCGCTTTCGTGTGGGAGAAGTGGTCGAAACGCTAGAGGAAGAGGGCATCCGGGTGGAGAGGCACCCCTGGCTGCCGGACTGCCTGCTTTTGTGGGGGGCCGGTGACCTGGAACGTCTGAGCGCCTTCCGGTGCGGCATGATCTATATTCAGGACCCGGCGGCTCGCCTTACGATTGTGGCCGCGGGGCTTCGGCCGGAAGACCGGGTGTTGGACGTATGCGCCGCCCCTGGCGGGAAGTCCTTTGCCGCCGCCATAGCTATGGGAGATAGGGGAGAGATTGTCTCTTGTGACCTCCACGAGAATAAATTAAAACGCATTCGGGAGGGGGCGGACCGATTGGGTCTGACCTCCATCCGCGCGGAAGCTGCCGACGGACGGATTTGCCGGGAAGAGTGGCGGGACAGCTTTGACTTGGTGCTGGTGGACGCACCTTGCTCCGGCGTGGGTATCCTCCGCAAGAAGCCGGATATCCGGCGAAAGAAAGCGGACGGCCTTTTCACTCTTCCGGTGGTCCAAAGCGCCATTTTGGAGAATGCCGCCCACTATGTCCGTCCAGGTGGAACGTTGCTGTATTCCACCTGTACCATTTTGCCGGAGGAAAACGAAGAGGTGACGGCGGCTTTTCTGGGAACTCATCCGGAATTTTCCCGGGAAATCTTCACCTTGCCGGGGCCTGTGGGGCAAACGGAGGGACAGGTCACACTCTGGCCTCATCTCCACGGCACAGATGGCTTTTACATTTGCCGCATGACGCGGCGCGTTTGAGGCGAATCATGACTGATATCAAATCCATGACCCTCCCGGAACTGCGGAGCTTTCTTCAGAGCATGAGTGAGCCCGCTTTTCGTGGAAAACAGGTGTTCTCCTGGCTCAGCCGGGGCGTGTGCTCCTTCGATGAGATGACAAATCTCCCCCTGGCCTTGCGAGAGCGTTTGAAAGAAACTTGCGCTCTCGGCGTTCCAAAGGTGGCCCGAAAGCAGGTCTCCGCCAAAGACGGTACCATCAAATATCTCTGGGAACTGGCGGATGGCAACTGCATTGAATCGGTTCTCATGCGTTATCACCATGGAAATTCCGTCTGCATCTCCTCCCAGGTTGGTTGCCGGATGGGCTGCGCCTTCTGCGCGTCCACCATTGCGGGAAAGGTTCGGGATCTGACCCCGGGGGAGCTACTGGATCAGGTGGTCTTCACCGGGAAGGACTCCGGGGCTCCGATCTCCAACATCGTGCTGATGGGCATCGGCGAACCTATGGACAATCTAGATGCGGTGCTAAAATTTCTGGAGATTGTCAATCATCCCGACGGGCTGAATATCGGTATGCGGCACATTTCCCTGTCCACCTGCGGCGTTTTGCCCGGTATTCGCCGTTTGTCAGAACTGGAGCTGCAATTGACGCTGTCCGTTTCGCTCCATGCGCCGGACGGAGAAACCCGCTCCCAGATTATGCCCATCAACCGGGCTTATGGCGTAGAGGAACTGTTTGCGGCCTGTCACGATTACTTTAAGAAAACCGGACGGCGGATCTCCTTTGAATATGCCATGATTGACGGTGTGAACGATCAGGACTGGCAGGCGGACCTCATTGCCAAACGGTTGAGGGGGATGCCGGGTCACGTGAACCTGATTCCGCTCAACGATGTGGAGGAAAGCCCTTTCCGGCCCTCCCGCCGGACGGCGGCCTTTCAAAAACGTCTGGAATCTTATGGCCTCACCGCCACTGTGCGGCGGAGCCTGGGTGGAGATATAGACGCCGCCTGCGGACAACTCCGCAGAAAGGCAGAGAAAGGGGAGGATTCCCAATGATGAATCTATGGAGCATGACGGACGTAGGTCTTGTCCGTAAAGAGAATCAGGACACCTACGCGGTGAGGACGGCCTTCGGACACACAATCTGTGTGGTATGCGACGGGATGGGTGGGGCCGCAGGCGGAAAGCTGGCCAGCCGCATTGCCGTGGACACCTTTTCCGCCGAGATGGAAAAGCGCTTATCCCAGGAAGCAAAGCCGGACCGGCTGCGGGAAATTTCCGTAGTGGCGGTGGCTTTGGCAAACCGCGCTGTGCGGGAGGCCGCCCGAACCTCAGAGGAATACCAGGGTATGGGAACCACTCTGGTCTCTGCCGTCTCCTTTGATGGCGGCGTAGTCATCGCCAACGTGGGAGACAGCCGGGCCTATCACATCAACAGGGAACGTATTGTCCAAGTAACCCGGGATCATTCTCTGGTGGAGCATATGGTAGAGCGGGGGGATATCACCGCAGAAGAGGCCCGCCACCACCCCAACCGAAACCTCATCACCCGGGCTCTTGGCCCGGATACGGACCCTGAATGCGACTGTTACACCTGCCAGCTTTTGCCGGGGGATTTTCTTCTGCTGTGCACCGACGGGCTGGTAAATACTGTCACGGACGAGGAGATCATGCACGAGGTCCTCCACGGCGATACGAACACCTGTATGGAACGGTTGCTGGCCATTTCCAAGAGCCGGGGCGCGTCAGACAATGTCACCGTAGTTCTGGCAAAGAAACTCTAAGGAAGGAGGAGCTGCATGGATCAGTACATTGGAAAAATTCTGGACAACCGTTATGAGATTCTAGAGCGCATCGGCACCGGAGGCATGGCGGTAGTCTACAAGACCAGGGACCAGCGGTTAAACCGTCTGGTTGCGGTGAAAGTTTTAAAGCCTGATCTGGCCCAGGACGAGGATTTTCGCCGCCGGTTTAATGCGGAGTCCCAGGCCGTGGCCCAGCTGTCCCATCCCAATATCGTGTCGGTCTACGATGTGAGCCGGGGAGGGGACACGGAATATATCGTCATGGAGCTCATCGACGGCATTACACTGAAGCAATATATGGAAAAGCGGGGCCAGCTGAACTGGCGGGAGTCTTTGCACTTTATCACTCAAATCATGCGGGGGCTCAGCCACGCCCACAGCCGGGGAATTGTTCATCGGGACATCAAACCCCAAAACGTTATGGTCCTCCGGGACGGCAGCGTGAAAGTGGCTGATTTTGGCATTGCCTGTCTGGAGAACTCCGCGCAGACTTTAACGCAGGAGGCCCTGGGCTCTGTCCACTATATCTCGCCGGAGCAAGCCAGAGGAGAGCGTACCGACGCCCGCAGCGATATCTACTCCTCCGGAGTGGTTATGTATGAGATGCTCACCGGGCGGCTGCCCTTCGAGGGGGACTCCGCCGTGTCTGTGGCGATTCAGCACCTCAGTGCCGTCCCGTTGGCTCCCCGGGAGTTAAATCCGGAGATTCCAGTCCAGCTGGAGCTGGTCTGCATGAAGGCTATGACGCCGGATCTCAGTCGCCGCTATGCCTCCGCCGACGCCATGATTGCGGACCTGGAGGATTTTCGGAAAAATCCCAACATCAATTTGGATTTCACTATGGTGGATCTCCGGCCGGAGGAGCCGGCGGAGCCCACTCAGCCCATCCGCACCTATGATCAAACGATTCACCCCACCCCTAAGAACCGGGAACGGGTCCGAGAACGCCGCCGGGATTACGAAGACGACTATGAGCCGCCTCACCGGGGCGGCGGGGCCGGTGTGAAAGTGTTGATGGGCGTGGCCATCATACTGGCCTTGGCCTTGGCGGCTGTGCTGTTCCGCATGGTGTCGGATTCCATTGCCCCACAGCAGGAGGTGCCCCAGACCTATGTGGTGCCCTCGGTTCTGGGCTATACGCCGGAACAGGCCTCCAATAAAGAGGGGGTGAGGGACATCTTCACCCTGAAGGTGAACGAAGAGAGCGAGTTCAGCGAGAAATACCCCATAGGAACCATTGCCCGGCAAAGTCCCGGGGAGGGAGATCACCGCAAGGGCGATAATCTGGTGATTGAAGTTTGGCTCAGCGCGGGAGAAGACACCGGCGAGATGCTGGATGTGACCAACAAAACTGTGGCTCAGGCGAATGTGCTTTTGAAAAGCCTGAGGGAAAAATACAACTTGGAGATCATAGCCGACGATGCGGAGATGGAGTTTAACGACGAAGTCACCGAGGGCTATATTATCCGTAGTGAACCTGCCGAACACGAGGAGCTAAAAGACGGCGATATCGTCCGGCTGATTGTCAGCAAGGGGCCGGAGAAAAAGCCGGTGGTGGTGCCTTCTTTTGCCGGTATGCAGATTGACGCGGTGTTGCGTTCTCTGGTGGACTCCTGGCATCTGACCTGCACAAATACGGACATCGAATATGTGGAAAGCGAAGCAGAGCCCAACAGCGTCATTTGGCAAAGCATCGAACCCAATACCACGGCCACGGAATGGGACACCATCAAGTTCCAAGTCAGTAAGGGCATTACCGTCATGGAAGTCGGGATCACCATTACGCTGCCTCAGGACGACCGCACGACGGTTCTGGTAGAGGTATACGTGGGCGACGAGGAGAATCCCCAGTTTTCTGAACGCGTCAGCACAGCGGATGGCACTGTCTATACAAATCCGCCGCTGAAGGGTTCTGGTACGCAAACGGTCAAGGTTTATTTTGACGGCGTGTTGGACCAGAGTCAAATTCAGGAAGTACAGTTTAGCTGATATGACAGGACGCATTCAAAAGGCCCTTAGCGGCTTCTATTATGTGGATACCGGGGAAACGGTTTTGCGATGCCGGGCCAGGGGGAAATTCCGGAAAGAGGGAATTTCCCCCCTGGTGGGGGATCAGGCGGTGATCCGCGACCTGGGCAACGGAGAGGGGTTTGTAGAGAAAATTTTGCCCCGGCGGAATGCCTTCTCCCGGCCCGCTGTGGCCAATATAGACCAACTGGTGGTCATCGCCTCCGCCGCCATCCCAAAGACGGAGCCCTTCCTCATTGACCGGGTGGCCGCTATCGCGGCATTGAAAGATTGTCAAGTGGCGGTGATCCTAAATAAGTGCGACTTGGACCCGGCGGATACCCTTTATGATATTTACCGCGCTTCCGGCTTTCCAACTTTGCGTGTCAGCGCGGAAACCGGGGAGGGTATGGAGGATTTAAAGGCTTTGATAGCCGAAAAGGTATCCGCCTTTACAGGAAACTCCGGCGTAGGAAAATCCAGCATCCTCAACACTCTGGACCCGGATTTTCACCTGCAAGTAGGGGAGGTCAGCACAGCCTTGGGCCGGGGACGGCACACCACCCGCCACGTGGAGTTGTACCGTCTTTCCTGTGGAGCGGAGGTGGTGGACACGCCGGGTTTTTCCTCCTTTGATGCAGATGAACTGAACTTAGAGTGGAAACAACGCCTGCCGGAAACCTTCCCGGAATTTGTCCCATATCTGGGGAAATGCCGTTTTGTGGGGTGCAGTCACACCCGAGAGAAGGGGTGCGCTGTGCTGGAGGCCCTTAGCCGGGGCGAGATCCAGATGAGTCGCCATAAAAGCTACCTCCGTCTTTATGAAGAGCTCAAGCCTCTTCGAGACTGGCAGGAAAAAAAATGATAGACCGCCGCCTTGGGTTTCCAGGCGGCGGTTTTTGTGAGAACTTACGTTCGCTGAAAATCTTTCAGGCACCAGCCGCCGTTTTGCTGTATATACTGACATAGAAGGAAAGGAGGCGTGACGCAATGGGCTGTGGGAATGGCGGCTTTGGGAACTGGGGATGTGGAAACAACGGGGGCGGCGGCATCCGCTTGCTGGGCCTTTTTGCCGTTGCTTTAGGCGCGGGAATTCTAATCGCCGCAATTTTTCCTGTGGGCGTACTTATGTTCCTGGTGTCGTTTCTGCTGATTGGCTGCGGCTGCGCCTGCTGCCGGCGGTAATCCGCTCCAAGTCTTCTAGAAGATGGCAAACGATCCGTAGTGTTTTAAACAAGGGAGGAGGCGTCTTATGAACATCGTAGTCTGGAAATCCCCCAAGATGCTCCGGGGAATCCTGAAGAAGATTTTTAAGGTTTGAAACATATCCCGCCCCGGCAGCGCATAGAGTAGGACATGGATTCTATGCCTGCCGGGAAAGGAAGGGGTTTTACATGGAACTGGATTTAAAAAGAGTGTCCTTGGACACCTATGACACAGGTGGGGAGTTGACGCTGACCCAGGAGGAGACAGCAGAGACGATTGTACCGGACTACTGTCCTGACATCGCCCGTATCATCGAAACCGATGGAAAGGTTTATCTCCACAGCCGGGAGTTGCGGGACGGGAAGGCGGAACTCTCCGGCACCGTTCGGGTCACGGTGCTCTATACGCCGGATGGAGAGAGCGGGATTCGTACCCTGGAATTTGCCATCCCCTTTACCGCCGAGAGCGACAATCGGGCGTTGCCGGGTTGCCAGCACTTGACAGCGGAGACAGAGACGGAATTTCTGGAAGCCCGAATGCTAAATCCCCGGAAAATTTTCACACATTGCAAACTGGTAACTCACGTGACCGGCTATCAGAGAAAGCCCCTTGTATTTTGCGCGGACACAGAGGCGGAGCCGGGACTTCAAGTAGAAAAACGTCAGGAATCGCAACACGCAATCCTCTTGACTCACATTGCTGAAAAGGATTTTACCTTTACGGAAGAGATGAACCTCTCCCCGGGCCGGGAGGGGGCGGCGGAGCTATTGACCAGCCAAGTTTCCAGCACCGTCACGGAGACGAAAATTGTGGGAAGTAAACTGATCTTCAAGGGGATTTTCTCCATCAGTCTACTCTATCGGGATAATAGCGGCGGCTGTGGCTCCGTCACTTCGGAGCTGCCCTTTTCCCAGATTATGGAGGTAGAGGGAGCCGTAGAGGGTTCCGCCGCCAGTTTACAGTTACAGCTGACCGGAACAGACCTGCAAATTGACGGTGATGACCCAGAGGGCCGCCAGATTGCGGTGACTTTGTATCTACATACCACGGCTCTGTTACGGGAAGAGCAAGAACTGACCTTGCTCAGCGATCTGTATTCTACTGCCTATGACATGACGTATGAAGCCGCACCGCTGAACATCACCAGCTTCTGCGAGAACCTGACCCGCCGCCAGACCCTGCGGGAAGTGTTGGAAATCGGTGTGGTGGCGGAGTCTATTTTGGCTTTGTCTGCTAAGTGCGGCGCGGTATCTGTCAGCCGGGAGGGAAATATGGCGGTCCTCCGGACCGGAGTGACGGTTCGGGCCATGTATCTGGACGAAGGCGGTGTGCCCTTGGTGGTAGAGCGGAGCATCGACTCCGGATGCCAGCTGGAGCTGCCGGAAGATTGCCGGATCACCGCCAGAGCTGTCTGCACAGAGGAAGTGCAGGGCACCCTGGGGGACCGGGGCATTGAGGTTCGTTTTCCGGTGGACTTTCATGTGGAGGCGGCAGCCAGAGTAAAAAAGGTCTGTGTTTCCTCCGCCAAGCTGGATACGGAAACCACCAAGGACCTGGGTGGCGCACCCTCTCTGGTTTTACGCTGCATTGGGCGGCAAGAAAGCGCCTGGGACCTGGCGAAAAAGTACAACACCACCATCAACGCCATTCTCTCTGCCAACCAGCTGGAGGGAGAAGAGGACATTCCCCAGGACCAGATGTTGCTGATTCCCAGAAAAAGAGCCTGAAAAGGATGCGGGAGACTTATCTCCCGCATCCTTTTATCTGCAAAGTCTGGTTGCACTATAAATGTGGTATTTCAATCATTTGTATAACGGGAAAGAAATTGTTTCGTCCGTTCCTCTTTCGGATGATCAATAACCTCCCTGGGCTCGCCCTGTTCCACAATGACACCGCCGTCCATAAAGATCACCTGATCTGCAACATCTCGGGCGAAGGCCATCTCGTGGGTGACAATGATCATGGTAGTCTTCTGCTCCGCCAGAGAGCGGATGACCCGCAGCACCTCTCCGGTGAGCTCCGGGTCCAGGGCGGAGGTGGGCTCGTCAAAGCAGAGAATGTCCGGGTGGAGGGCCAAGGCCCGGGCGATGGCCACTCGTTGCTGCTGCCCGCCGGAAAGCTGGTGGGGGTAGTGGTCCGCCCGGTCCGCCAGCCCCATCTGAGCCAGCAGCTCTCGGCCCGCTTTTACGATTTCCTCCTTGCTCTCGACGGCCCGCTCTTTTGCCAGCAGCTCTCGGGCCAAGGTAACATTTTGTAGGGCCGTATACTGGGGGAAAAGGTTGAAGTTCTGGAAAACAAGGCCAAAATGAAGCCTCTTCTGGCGGATGTCCTTTTCCGCCTGGGTAGATGGGTCCGACGCGTCAAAGATGACGTTGCCCTTCACGGCGATGGAACCGTGATCCGGTCGCTCCAGGAAATTCAGGCAGCGAAGCAGGGTCGTTTTGCCGGAACCGGAAGAGCCAATAATGGATAAAGCCTGCCCCTCTTCCAGAGAGAAGCTGATATCCGTCAGGACCTGGGTGTTTCCGAAGTGCTTTTCGATATTTTGTACTTCTAAGATCGCCATACAATCCCGCCTCCTTTAACGGAAATAGTCCAGCTTCCGCTCGAACCAGCTAAACAGCAATGTTAAGGCGCCCACAAAAACCAAAAAGAAAATTGCCGTGGAAAACAGAGGCCAGATCAGGCCCTTGGCCGTGTACTCGTTCGCGATCATGATAATTTCCTTGTTGGAGATAATCCGCGCGAGGGAGGTATCTTTTACAAGAGTAATAATTTCGTTACCCATGGGAGGGACGATGCGCTTGACGAGTTGGAGCAGCGTGACCTTAAAAAAGATCTGGCTTTTGGTCATGCCCAGAACCTGTCCGGCTTCATATTGTCCCCTGGGAATTGACTCAATACCGCCCCGAAAGATTTCCGAGAAATAGCAGGCGTAGTTGATAACAAAGGCCACAATCGCCGCAATCAACCGCCCACGATTACCGGAGGGCCAGGGATTCCCCCAATCCAGCAGGCCGGGTCCAAGAAAAATCACCAGCAATTGTAACATCAGGGGAGTACCGCGGATGATCCAGACGAAGGTCTTCATAAGCCAGGACAGGGGTTTAAAGCGGCTCATGGAGCCAAAGCAAATCAACAGTCCCAAGGGGATGGAGAAGAGCAGGGTACATATAAAAAGTTGGCAGTTGATTAAAAAGCCCTCGCACAGGCGGCTTAGAATTACGCTCATATGTTCACACCTCAAAAAACACTCTATGGGACAAGGGGAGAAGACCCTCCCCCTGTCCCACAAACGTGGATATATTTATTACTCAGTCGGCCAGCTCAAGACCATATTGGTCCGCCAGGGCTTTCAAAGTACCGTCCGATACCATTTCGGCGAAGATGTCGTTTACGGCATCTCGAACATCGGAGCCCTTGCGGAAAGCCACTCCGTAGTTTTCAACGGCAAGCTCATCCACAATTTCCAGATCCGCGTAATCCGTGCCCTCGCCGGTCATGGCGTTGGCCAAGGTCATATCCAGCACAGCCGCGTCGGCAGTACCGGCTTTGACCTCCATCAGGCAATCGGTCTGAACACTTTTGCCCACGTAATCAGCCTGGGCCAGATTGGCGTCGGGTTCGCTGTCCGCGCTGCCAATGATCTGCACCTCACCGGCGGAACCCACTTCCGCCACCACCGTTTTGCCAATCAGAGAGGAGGTGTCCGTGTATTCCGTGCCGGATTTCACCACGACGACTTGAGCGTTCTTTACATAGGGAACGGTGCAGTTCATATTCGCTTCCCGGTCGGCATCCAGAGTCATGCCGTTCCAGATGCAGTCGATGGTTTTACCGGCTAACTCAACTTCTTTGGTCTCCCAAACAATTTCCTGGAACTCCGGCTCCACGCCCAGGCGCTGGCAAACAGCCCGGGCAAGCTCCGTGTCGAAGCCGGTGAAGTTTCCTTCGTCGTCGGTGTAATTCATAGGCGCATACACGGTATAGCCAATGACCAGTTTTCCGTTCCCCTGGATATAAGCCAGATCGCTTTCTGTCTGGCCGCTACCGGCGTCATCGGTCTTCTGTTCCGCCGGGGGATTTGTCAGGGTAACGTCGTTTCCGCTGTCACCGCCGCAGGCAGCCAGACTGGCCACCAGCAGAAGGGCCAACAAAAGAGCCCGGATCTTCTTGCTTTTCATCATGGTCTCATCCTCCAAAATCAGTCTCCAAAATGGAACAGGCTGTGCTGTTCGTTTAATACGGTAGCAGTTTACCATATTAAAGAGTTTGTGTAAAGCGTGATTTCGACCAAATCAGCCCGGCCGGAGGCAAAACTTCCTTGTGTGTTTTCTCCAAAACAAGACGGGCCGTCATACTTTCCGCCGGACGGGCATAGATTGGAAACATGAATATGGAGCGGAAAAAGGACGGGATGCTATGAATACGACCATTTATCAGAATATCGCCACCCGCACGGCGGGGGATATCTACATTGGCGTGGTGGGCCCGGTGCGGACCGGCAAGTCCACCTTCATCAAGCGCTTCATGGAGACCCAGGTGATTCCCAACATTGAAAATGTGTACCGCAAGGAGAGAGCCCGGGATGAGCTGCCTCAGAGCGGCTCCGGCCGGACCATCATGACGGCGGAGCCCAAGTTTGTTCCGGAAGAAGCGGCCCAAATCCAGCTGCCTGACGGCGCGTCCTTCTCCGTGCGGCTCATCGACTGTGTGGGCTACATGGTCCGGGGGGCCATCGGCCAGTTTGAAGACGACGCCCCCCGGATGGTGACCACCCCCTGGTATGACCACGAGATTCCCATGACCGAGGCAGCGGAGATCGGCACCCGGAAGGTAATCTCGGAACACTCCACCATTGGCATTGTCATCACCACCGATGGAACCGTTTCTGACATCCCCCGGGAGGACTATCTGGAGGCGGAGGAGCGGGTAGTCCGGGAGCTTCAGGAGCTGGGAAAGCCTTTCATCGTCCTGCTGAACTCTGTGGACCCCAAGAGCGACCGGGCGGAGGCCATCGCCCGGGATATCGCCTCCCGCTATGAGGTGAACTGCGTCCCGGTAAACTGCCTGGACTTGGGGGAGGAGGACGTGACGGACATTCTCAAGGCCGTCCTCTACGAGTTTCCCATGCAGGAGCTGGATCTGTTTCTCCCTCCCTGGGTGGACGCTCTGCCCACAGAGCACCCCATCAAAGCGGGCCTTTACGACGCAGTGCGCCAGGGGACCTCCCAGCTTCAGCACATCCGGGAGGTAGAGGGTGTCATCGCGGCCCTGGCCGCCTGCGAGAATATCAATGAAGCCAGAATTACCTCCATTGACCTGGGAACCGGAGTGGCGGCAGCCAGTCTCAGCCTGCCCCGAGAGCTGTTCTATCATACCCTGTCGGAGCAGTCCGGTTTTGAAGTGGGGGATGACGGAGACCTGATGAGCCTTTTAACCCGGCTGGCGGCGGTGAAAGCAGAATACGACAAAGTAGCCGGAGCCTTGAGAGACGTAAAGGAAACGGGCTATGGCATCGTGGTTCCCAGCATTGACGAGTTGAAGTTGGAGGAACCGGAGATCATGAAACAGGGAGGACGCTACGGCGTGAAACTGAAAGCCAGCGCTCCCAGCATTCACATGATCCGGGCGGATATTGAGACGGCGGTCTCGCCGATTGTGGGGAACGAGAAGCAGTCGGAGGACATGGTAAACTACCTGCTCCAGGAATTCGAGGGGGACACCAGCAAAATCTGGCAGTCGAATATCTTTGGCCGGAGCTTCCATGAGCTGGTCAGCGATGATCTCCAGGGTAAGCTGAAACGGATGCCGGACGATGCCCGGAAGAAGCTCCAGGAGACATTGACCCGTATCATCAACGAGGGCAGCGGCGGACTGATCTGCATAATTCTATGAAAAGGGCGGGCATTGGAACACCAATGCCCGCCTCAGGCTGTCGAAAAAGGATTTTCGACAACCTGAGCAAGTTTTTCAGACCTTTCAAAAGGTCCGAAAAACTTCTGATTCAAAACGAGAGAAACCCCTGATGGGTTTCTCTCGTAGCTCTTTTCCTTTCCGCCCCATTTTAAACAGCACTTTTTTGACAAGCTGGGGCGGACATTAGAACACAATGCCCGCCTTTCCTGTTATGGAATTTCCTCTGGAAAGGGTTTTCGCACATACTGTATCAGGTCTTTCCGGATGGCTCCCAGCCTTCGGAACGCCTCCCGGCCCTGTTTCAGCGTAATGCCCCGATTTTCGTCGCTCGGCTGGTCCTCGCTAGAGGTAAATACGTCGTTCTCCCAAAAACACACCGGACAGATATAGGCAGTGGCACGTTCCTTGGGAACCGGGAAGGTCTTATAGCCGCAGCAAGGGCAGGGAAATTTTTCCGGCGCGCTCTCAGGATGGGATGCTGTGTCCGCCCCAGGTTGTGCCGCAATCTGACCCTGAATTTCCTCTGGATGGTACATTTCTTTCCTCCCCCACAATGCCGTTCCTTTCTTCGGCACATACAGACTCGACAGGCCGGCGCCCTCC
This sequence comes from uncultured Oscillibacter sp., assembly GCA_910585245.1. Lineage (GTDB taxonomy): Bacteria > Bacillota > Clostridia > Oscillospirales > Oscillospiraceae > Oscillibacter. Next base: position 163,385 of record CAJUCO010000001.1, on the reverse strand, counting down.
AGCTCCAGAAGAAAGCGCTTTTTTTCCACGCCTCCTGCGTAGCCTGTCAGACTCCCGCTTGATCCCACCACCCGGTGACAGGGGATGAGGATAGAAATGGGATTGTGCCCCACCGCGCCGCCTACAGCCTGGGGAGAGGCTGGAATGCCAACGGCTTTCAGCTCCTTCGCCAAAGCTCCGTAGGTCGTGGTCTTTCCGTAGGGGATCTCCAACAACCGTTTCCACACCTCTCGCCGAAAATTGCTTCCCACAGGGGCCGGAGGCGGCAGGGGAGGGAGGTTTCGCTTTCCAAAGTAGGCGTCCAGCCAAGCCGCCGCCTGCTGAAATGCAGGAAGCTCCGGCTGCTCAATTGCCGTTTTATCCAATCCGGCGGCAAAATACTTCTGGCCCTCTATCCAAAGGCCGGTGAGGCGTTCCCCGTCGGAGGCCAGGTGCAGGGGGCCCAAAGGGGAGGTAAGTTTTGTTCGATACATCCCACGACTTCCTATCTGTTTCATGGCTCCAGTATAACAGAACAATTGTATGATAGCAAGCTCTTTTTCTTGCGCTTGCAAGGTAGCCCAACTCGTGTTACTATATAAATATGTAAAAAACCGGAACGAAAGGAGCGATCTCCATGCTACTTGCCATTGATGTGGGCAATTCCAACACCTCTGTGGGGCTTTTCGACAGGGATAAAGCCCTCCGCTTCCTGGCCTGTTTGGACACAGACAGCCGAAAGACCGCCGACCAGATCAGCATTGACCTGATGAACTTGTTTGCCCTCTACCATTTCAGCTATAAGGATGTGACTGGCGCCATACTGTGCAGCGTGGTCCCGCCGCTAAACTTTATGATGGAAAAGGCCCTGACCCGGCTTCTTGGAAAGCCCCCCATGGTAGTGGGGCCAGGCGTGAAAACCGGGCTGAACATTCGCCTAACGGTTCAAACTCAAGTGGGTGCGGACATTGTGGCAAACGCCGTGGCGGCGCTGGAGAAATTCAGCCCTCCTATTATCACCATTGATATGGGCACCGCCACAACCATCGGCGTCATCTCCGAGGGACGAACCTATGAGGGGGGCCTGCTTTTGCCGGGGGTTAACGTCTCTTTGGAGGCCCTGAGCCACCGGGCGGCTCAACTGCCAGACATCTCCCTTCAGCATCCCAAAGCGCTCATCGGAAAAAATACCGAGGAATGTATGCGCTCCGGAATCGTTTACGGCACGGCCGGAATGTTGGACGGCATCATCGACCGCATTCGAGAGGAATTTCCCGGGCGGGAAGTCAGTGTAGTGGCCACGGGAGGAAATGCGCCGGTAATCGTGCGGTATTGCCGGAACCGGGTTATTTATGACAAATTCCTGCTGATGGACGGACTCTGGACCATCTACCAAAAGAATCGCTGAGAGGGAAGATTTCCCTCAATCCAAACTGCCCGTCGGGTTCTCCGGCGGGCGGTCTTTTCTGAAAAAAGAATCTCACTTTATCCGGGAACGCCTATTTGTTTTTTCCGTCTATAACAGTGAAAGGCCTTTTATCAAACACGAAAGGAGAGAGAACATGGAGGATGGTTTCATTATCGATCTGTATTGGTCCCGAAATCCAGAGGCTATTCAGCAGACGGGAGAGAAGTACGGCAATTACTGCCGGGCCATTGCCAGAAACATTCTGCCGGACCGGAGGGATATAGAGGAGTGCGTTAACGATACCTGGCTCAATGCCTGGAACGCCATGCCGGAGGACCGGCCCAGCCTGCTGGCTCAGTACCTTGGGAAAATCACACGGAATCTGGCTTTCGACCGCTGGCGGGCCTGTCGCGCCGGGAAACGGGGCGGGGGAGAACTGCCCCTGGTTTTGGACGAGTTGGCGGAGTGCGTCTCGCCGGCCGATACGCTACAGGCCGTGGAGTTTGCCGAGTTGAAGGAGTCTGTCTCTCGTTTCCTCCGAACCCTGCCGGAGCGGGAGTGTAATGTCTTCTTGCGGCGCTACTGGTTCACGGAACCTACGGCAGATATTGCGAAACGCTATGGTATGCGAGAGGTCACCGTGCGGACCAGTTTATTTCGCAGTCGGGAAAAACTAAAGAAGTATTTGGAAAAGGAGGGGCTCGTATGAAGGATCAGGAACGGTTGTTTCTTGCCATCGGTGAAACGGCACCGGAGCTAGTTGCCCGCAGTGAACGGCGGAGGAGGAACCGGCTTGGATACTACCTCGCCGCGGCAGCCTGTCTGGCTTTGGTGCTGGCGGCGGGACGTGTCTTCCCACTGTGGACTACGCCGCCTGCCACTCCCGATATAATGCCGGAGCCGCCGGTGAGCCAGGACCCGGTTTCGCCCATTGAAGCTCAGAGACCGGGCTCCTCCGGCACGAAGTTTATCTTACCGGAACAGGGCGGTGAAATTGGGGAGTTGAGGCTGTTGAGCTATGCCCCACAGTCTCAGGAAGCGGCCGTGGATTTCCTCATTTATATAAACGAGGAGCAGTTTTCAATCCGTGAAGATAATGGACTTTACAGTATTAGAAGTACAAACCCTTTGCCGGATAATTTTCCGGAATGTGGCTTGGATATTCTCCACCTTTCCGGTATACTGCCTGAAGCGGCGAGGACGGAGGCGGCGGAAGCCCTGAAGGAGCGTTATCAGGAAGTATTCCTGGAAGAGGAGAGCGCTGTCCTGCCGGAAAGCCTGTATCTCCGTGCCAGCGCAGGCACGGATTGGGATTCGGAACAGACGGAACTCTGGTTCGTGGAAGACGGACAGGGGGGGACCTTTGTTCTCACTGCCCGGTATTTCCTGGAAGCAGAGGAGGGGATGGGGATGCGCTTCCAGGACATGGTTTCCAGCTTTCGTGTGGTTCCTCTGAATCAGATTGTGCCTGAGTGGATGGCCTCCCTTTATACGGCAACAGACCGTCTGTTCCCGGCGCTGTTATCCAACGACCTCTCCGGCGTTTCCGACCTGCTGGCGGAGGACGTCTGGGTGGACACCTATGGAGAAAACGTCTGGAAATCTCTGTCGGTCATCTCCGTGGACTATGCCCCGGACAGCGACCAGGACCCCGCCTCCGCCATTGTTTCTGTCAAGTACCGTTTGAATCTGGATGAGGGCGAGAGCGACTCCTATCTGACCATGAGGCTGATTCGCCGGGACTCTCAATGGCGGCTGGCCTGGTCTGGTATTGAGAAGTAGATGAAAAGCGCCCCGCTCAAAAGAGCGGGGCGCAAACGTCCGGACTTTACTTCGCCAGAACCTTCTTCAGCTTGGCAAACCGGGGCAGGGAATCCTGCTTGGGCAGCTTGGGCTCACCCTGAACGAGAGGCAGTACGTAGTCAATGAAGGGTTTTTCCACGCCGTTGTGGGCGACGTTGATCCACTCCAGAGGCACTTTTTTCTCAGTGTTGGCAACGTCCGTCAGGCCCAACAGTTTGGTTTTGCAGACGTACTGGCCGCCCTCATAACTCCGCTCAAAGCCCACCATTTTATCGGTGATGCCCGCCACGGCGTTTTCCACAGCGGCCTTGCCGGACATAAAGGACTCCTCAATATCGGTCTCAGAGGCCAAGTGCGCGCCGCAGCGCTGGAGGAGGCTCAGCTCAATACCCCGTACCTTTGCGCCGGTCTTTTGCTTCACGGCGTCCGCCAGCATAGCGGCCAGTCCGCCCAGCTGGGCGTGGCCAAAGCCATCGGTGGCGGAGGTTTTTGCCTCGGAGACGAAGGAGCCGTCTGCATAGTGGATTCCCTCGGAAACAGCCACCATGCAGTTGCCCTTCTCCTTGTAAATACGGTCTACATCCGCCAGGAACTGGTCCATGTCAAAGTCCACCTCCGGGAGATAGACCAGGTCGGGACCCGCGCCATAGGCGGTGGCCAAGGCAGCGGCGCCAGCCAACCAGCCGGCGTGGCGGCCCATGATTTCAATGACGCAGACCATGCCGGTGTCATAGACCCGGGCATCCTGATAGACCTCCATACAGCTGGTGGCGATATATTTGGCGGCGGAGGCAAAACCTGGGCAGTGATCCGTGCCGAAGAGGTCGTTGTCAATGGTCTTGGGCACGCCCATGACCCGGCACTCATAGCCTACTTTTTGCATATACTTGCTGATTTTGTTGCAGGTGTCCATGGAATCGTTTCCGCCGTTGTAGAAGAAGTAGCGGACATCATATTTTTTGAAGATCTCCAGGATGCGTTTGTAGTCCGTGTCATCCACATCCGGGTCCTTCATCTTATAACGGCAGGAACCCAAGGCGGAAGAGGGGGTGTACTTCAGTAGTTCCAGCTCGGCGGGGTCCTCCTGGCCCATGTCGAAGAGCCGGTCATTCAGCACGCCTTTGATGCCGTGCTCCGCACCCAGGACACGGGTAATGTTAGGGTTTTTCAGAGCGGTGCTGATGACGCCGTAGGCGCTGGCGTTGATGACGGAAGTCGGGCCACCGGACTGGCCGAAGATGCAGGCGCCTTTCAATTCACTCATGAGAAACAGCCTCCTAAAAATTTTTTTCTTCCTTTTTCCAACCGGGGACCCAAGCCCACGGTATTTTTTATCATACCATTCAAAAAAAGAATTGTAAATACTTGCATTTTATTTTTTTTGTGATATTATCATAGGAGAAAATCGTTTTCGTCTTCGTAAAGGGAAGGAAAGGGGGCCAAGGTCCTTTCTTCCGGTCCGGCTCGGGGACGGGACAAATAAATTTGTCAGGAGATGATTGTCATGGCACTGGTCACTTCTACCGAGATGTTCAAAAAAGCCTATCACGGAGGGTATGCCATCGGAGCCTTTAACGTCAACAACATGGAAATTATCCAGGGCATTACCGAGGCCTGCCGCGAGGAACAGGCTCCCGTAATCCTCCAGGTATCCAAGGGCGCCCGGGCCTATGCCAACCGCACCTATTTGGTGAAACTGGTAGAGGCCGCCGTCATTGAATGCCCCGAGATCCCCATTGTGCTGCATCTGGACCACGGAGATACCTTTGAGACCTGCAAGTCCTGCATTGACGACGGATTCACCTCCGTCATGATTGACGCTTCCTCCAAGCCTTTTGCGGAGAACATCGAGCTGACTAAAAAAGTCGTGGAGTACGCCCATGACAAAGGCGTGGTGGTCGAAGCGGAGCTGGGCGCCCTGGCCGGCGTAGAAGATGAGGTCAACGTCTCCGCCGAGGACTCTCACTACACCCGTCCCGAGGAAGTGGAGGAGTTTGTCTCCAAGACCGGCTGCGACTCTCTGGCCATCGCCATCGGCACTTCCCACGGCGCGTTTAAATTCAAGCCCGAACAGTGCACCCGCAACGAAAAGGGCATCCTGGTTCCGCCCCCGCTGCGCTTCGATATTCTGAAAGAGATCGTAAAGCGCCTGCCGGAGTTCCCCATTGTTCTCCACGGTTCCTCTAGCGTGCCTCAGGATTACGTGAAGATGGTCAACACCAACGGCGGCCAAATGCCTGACGCCGTAGGTATCCCCGAGGAACAGCTCCGCGAGGCCGCCCGCAGTGCCGTCTGCAAGATCAACATTGACTCCGACTTGCGTCTGGCTATGACCGGAACTATCCGGCAGTACTTCAATGAAAATCCCGGCCACTTTGATCCCCGTCAGTACCTCAAGCCCGCCCGCGCCAACATCAAGGAGTTGGTCCGCCACAAGCTGGTGGATGTCTTGGGTTGCGACCACAAGGCTTTCTAAGAAATTCCCCCATTCAAAAAGCGGAGACGCTCTGCCGTCTCCGCTTTTTCATGGATAAAACCGCGATACACCTTCCGGCCTCATCCCGCATATTCTGGGGAAAAGGGGAGGGAGAAGCGGTATGCAGCTGCATCCATATGACCGGGAAGCCGCCGTTTTATATGCCCACCAGTGGGCTTATGGCCGGAACCCGCTCTTTTACGATTACGAACATCTGGGCGGGGATTGTACAAACTTTGCATCTCAGTGCCTCTATGCTGGTAGTGGCGTGATGAATTTTACGCCGACCTATGGTTGGTATTATATCGACGCCAACCGAAAGGCTCCAGCCTGGACGGGGGTTCCATATCTATATAATTTTCTGACCCGAGACAATTTTTCCATCGGCCCCCTGGCAAAACCTTGTCAACTGGAAGAGCTGTTACCAGGGGACTTGGTGCAACTGTCTTTTAAAGGGGAGGAGTACCAGCATTCGCCTATCGTAGTGTCCGTAGGAAGTCCGGCGACACTGGAAAACGTTCTAATCGCCGCCCACAGTTATGACGCGGATTACCGTCCATTGTCTACCTACGAATACCGGAAAATTCGCTTTCTGCATATCACCGGCGTAATGCGGCCTTAAAATTTTGTTCAAAAACCTGCCTGTTGCGAGTCAAAATGCTTCGTTGAGAACAGAAGAAACCCCGCCTCAAAGGAGGCGGGGTTTTCTACTTGGAGTTACCATTTTTCTTTTTACTTTTAAGGTGTGACAAGGGAATTGCCTTTGCAGCTAAACGTAAAGCCTCATTGTCAATATGGGTATAAATCTGGGTAGTATTCAAATGATCATGTCCCAAAACCTCCTGGACTGCCCGAACATCTACACCATTTTGCAACATCAATGTGGCGGCAGTGTGACGGAGCTTGTGAGAAGAGTATTCGCTCTCGTCAATCCCGGCGGCAGAAAGGCGCTTTTTCACCATGGCATGAACCGTGGAACGGCTGATCCGCTCATTTCGAGAGGATAGGAACAGTGCGCCCGCATCTCGTCCGGCAATGGGACGGCGAACATCCAAATAGCGATTCAGCGCGTCTTGACAGGCATCATTTAAATAGAGAATGCGAACTTTATTACCTTTTCCCAGAACTCGGATGGAATCTCCTTGGATGTCGCGAAGGTTCAAACCGACCAATTCTGAAATTCGCAATCCACAGTTGAGAAACAAGGTCAAAATGCAGTAATCCCGCTCCTGGTTTTTACCATCTACGGAGCCCAACAGTTCCACACTCTGGTCCAAAGTCAAATACTTGGGCAGTGATTTTTTCAGTTTCGGCGAGTCAATATCTTTGACAGGATTTTCACGAATAAGATGGATTTTATTAGTCAAGTAATTGTAGAACGACCGGATTGTCGCCAACTTTCGGGCACGCGATGTGGCATTGAGACCGTAATTAGAGGTTTGGCTGTTTTGGTGCTGGACCCGATCCCGGCTTAAATAGGTCATGTAGTCATAGATATCCGTCAACGTCACACTAGAGATCAAGTCCAGGTCCACGTCGGAAATATCAATCTCGTCCAGCGCCAGACTGGATAAACTGGAGTTTCGGGTTTGCTTGAGATAGCGGAAAAAATTTCGCAAGTCCAAAAAATATTCGTCTACAGTTTTCTTAGAATGAGCTTTGACAGTCTCATGGTATGCCAGGAAGTCCCGCAAGATGGGCGGAGCCTCCGTACGGTAGTCGGTCATAAACGCTGTTCTCGAGTCGGCAAAGCATAGTTCGTCCGCTTTACGCCCCCTCAATTGAACAAAATTTTTATTTTGTTCAATTGAGGATATCTCTCGAATCCTCCCTCCCTGTATATCATCCGGCACTCGGGCCGGATGCTCTCATAAAATCCGCCGTTTCGGTCAAACTATTTCCATCATCAAATGAACGGAGGATCGCCTTGATTCCATGCACCAGTGAATGCGTTTATCAATCCGACGGCCTCTGCACGCTAGACAGCGCCGCCGCCGCCGGCGTGCCCGCCCTTGGCGGCGCCTGCGTCCACTTTATTCCCGCAAAGCGGCTCGAATCGCCTCACCGATATTCCGAGCGGGTAAAAGCTGCAGGTCCGGAAGACTTTCCAGTCCCCGGTGGGCCGGGACCACACAGCGCTTAAACCCCAGCCGCCGGACCTCGGCCACCCTCTGGGTCAGTTGGTTGACGCTTCGCAACTCCCCGGTAAGCCCTACCTCCCCGATGGCCGACAGATCTCCGGGAACAGGCTTGTCTAGGTAGCTGGAGGCCAGCGCCACCACGGCGGCCAGGTCCGCGGCAGGCTCGTCCAACTGCAAGCCGCCGATAATATTCAAATAGGCGTCGCAACCAGAGAGCTTCAGCCCTCCTCGTTTTTCCAGCACGGCCAGCAGCATGGCCGCCCGGTTATAGTCAAACCCGTTGCTGGTTCGGCGTGGATTTGTGCCTGCGGAAGTTACCACCAACGCCTGTATTTCCGCCAGCACAGGACGGGCGCCCTCCATCACACAAGCGACACAGGTGCCCGGAGCTTCCTCCGGACGGCCGGACAACAACATTTGAGAGGGATTTTCTACCTCGGTCAACCCGCCGTCTCCCATCTCAAAAACACCGATCTCATTGGTGGCCCCAAAGCGATTCTTTGCCGCCCGGAGGATACGGTAAAAGGTGTGCCGGTCCCCTTCAAAGTACAGTACGCAATCCACCATATGTTCCAGAACTTTGGGGCCAGCGATGGACCCCTCCTTGTTCACATGGCCGATGACAAATACGGTGATGCCGCTTCCCTTTGCCAGCTGCATCAGGGCCATAGTACAGTCCTTCACCTGACTGACGCTGCCGGCCGGAGAATCCAGGGCCCCATTGTAAAGCGTCTGGATTGAGTCTACAATCAGCACATCCGGCTGTTCTTGTTCCACCGTCTCCAGCATCTCCCCCAGTCCGGTCTCTGAGAGAACCAAGAGGTTTTCACTTTGCACTTGAAGCCTCTGGGCACGGAGCTTTAGCTGATGCTGGGACTCCTCCCCGGATACATATAAAACTTTGGCAAACTCGCAGAGCTTTCCACAGATTTGAAGCATCAACGTGGACTTTCCGATCCCGGGAGCGCCGCCTACCAACACCAGGGAACCCTTGACGGCGCCGCCGCCCAAAACCCGGTCCAACTCTCCCATTCCGGTGGAGAATCGGATCTCCACACTGTCCCCAAGCTCCGTGACTGGACAGGCCTTGGGAGATGCTACAACGCGCGAGGAGGAGACCCTTCCCCTCCCTCTCGACGCTTTCAACGTGGGCTCCGGGCTTTCCACCACTGTGTTCCACGCGCCGCAGGCGGAACAGCGTCCCGCCCATTTCGGTGTCTCATTGCCACATTCTGTACAGTAAAATAGAGTTTTCGGTTGCTTCATTCCTACTCTCCAGATTTCTTTTCCATGGTTCCGGCGTTCAGATATCCGGCAGCAATAGCAGTCGCCAGACGCAACTGATAGCCGGGGGTTTGCAAGCGCTCCGTCTCCGGAGCGTTTGAGAGAAAGCCGCACTCTACCAATACCCCAGGCGCCGTGATATTTTTCATCAAATAAATGCTGTCGGGTATCTGACGGGGATGTTTGTCGTTTCCGGCGTTAACAGAGGCGTTCAGCGCCTCCTGGACCCGGTTCGCCAATTCCTCCGCCCCCTCCTGCCGGTTCCAGAATACCTGGGCTCCGTGGGTTACCGGGGACGAGGGCAGGCTGTTTTGGTGGATGCTTAACAAAATGGTGTTTTCTGTTTCTTCCACCACTTTCACCCGATTTTTGAGATCGGAACTCTTCCGTTGCCGCACGGTCTCCAGACCAGCGTCGCTAATGGTTACATCCTCGCTTCGTGTCAACCGGGTCTGCACCCCTGCGAAGCGCAACAGATCATTGATTCGAAGGGATACCGCCAGATTGATCTGGCTTTCCGCCACACCGCCGGGGGACACCGCACCTCCGTCCTCCCCTCCGTGTCCCGGGTCGATGACTACCGTGACAGGAACTTCGTCCCGAACATGAAAGGCCGGTACGGCGTTTCCTCCCCAAAGTACCGCTGCCAGACTGAAGAAGAAGCAGCAAAACAGACAGGAGAAAACCAGATCGCGTTTTCGCAGCAGGATGATCACGGACGACGCCTCCTTTGCAAATCTTGTGCTAAGAAGATATGTCTACCGGCTTATCCCATATGCGATTTTTTTCGTGAGAAAGCATTGTTTTTATTATAGCAACTCTTTTCAGGAAAATCAAGGTAGATATTCCAACAGCAGCTTTTTAGCGGCATCTTTCACCGTCGTTTCCACGTTTCCGGCGGACAGGGCCATGATTCCCCCAAAGGCGGGCCGGGGCTTTTGGTCTGGGGCTTTTCATCTTCCTGGTCTATAAGAAGACGTTTACCGGCGTCATGTACTCCTCCAGCTTTGGCGTCACCCTGGTGGCCCTGACCATGATTACCACCATGGTCATCTTGGCGGTTACCAGCAATGTGGTCTTGTCCCTGGGCATGGTGGGCGCACTATCCATCGTCCGCTTCCGCACCGCCATCAAAGAGCCTCTGGATATTGCCTTCTTGTTTTGGTCCATCGCCGTGGGCATTGTTTTGGCGGCGGGCCTGATTCCTCTGGCGGTATTTGGAAGCGTGATCACCGGCATTATGCTATTGGTATTTGTCAACCGAAAATCCCGGTGTGATCCTTATATTGCCATCCTCCAGTGCGACGGCCAGGAGAGCGAGCTCCGGGCAATGGAGCATCTCCGGCAGAACACCCGACGTTGTGTGGTAAAGAGCAAGACCGTTCAGAAAGACGCGGTAGAGTTAAACATGGAAATTCGCCTGAAAGATGAGAATACCGCTTTCGTCAATACTCTGGCGGAGCTTCCCGGTGTTCGCAGTGCGGTGCTGGTAAGCTATAACGGCGACTACATGGGCTGAGAGGGGAGGACTTCATGTCGACCCACACATACATAGACCGGATTTGCGCCGCCGCGCTGGTCCTCTGTCTGGTGCTGACCGCCGCCTTTATGAACGGCTTTGGCATCCAGCCTGCCGCCGCCTCTATGGGCTATGAAACCCGGCTTTTCGATACGGAGCAGGTCCACACCGTGGACATCGTTATGGATGACTGGGAGGATTTTCTGGAAACTTGCGAGAATGAGGAATACGTTCAGTGCGCGGTTGTCATAGATGGCGAGGCGTACCAAAACACGGCTATACGAGCCAAGGGCAACACATCGCTGTCCATGGTCTCCGCTATGGGCAGTGACCGCTACAGTTTCAAGTTGGAATTTGACCACTATGACAACGCCCGAACCTATTACGGGCTGGACAAACTGAGTCTAAACAACATCATTCAAGATACCACCTATATGAAGGACTATCTCACATACCGGATGATGGGAGCCTTCGGCGTGGACGCGCCACTTTGCAGCTATGTGTTCATCACGGTCAACGGTGAGGACTGGGGGTTATACCTGGCGGTAGAGGGCGTGGAGGACGGTTTTCTCCGGCGGAATTACGGCTCTGACTCCGGCCATCTCTATAAACCGGACAGCATGAACTTTGGCGGAGGACGGGGCAACGGACGGGCATTTAGCATGGGGGAGTTCCTGGAAGAAGACAGCGCTTTTCCTCCCCCGTCCAACAGACCATTTGGGGAAAGCGGTTTCAGCGGAGAGATGCCAAGCGGAGGTCCCCGTGGATTTCAGCAGGAGGGACCCGGCGGCGGAATGGGCAGTGACGACGTAAAACTCCGGTATATTGACGATGATCCGGATAGTTACCTCAATATCTTCCAAAGCGCCAAAACAGACATCAGCAAAGCAGACCAAACCCGGCTGATTGCCTCGCTAAAAGCGCTCAGTGAAGGCGAGCATCTGGAGGATGTTCTGGATATTGACGAGGTGCTTCGCTATTTTGTGGTCCATAACTTTGTCTGCAACGGCGACAGCTACACCGGCTCCATGGTCCACAATTACTACCTCTACGAGAAAAAGGGGCAACTCTCCATGATTCCCTGGGACTACAACCTGGCCTATGGTACCTTCCAGGGGAAAGACGCCTCCAGTGAGGTTAACGCCCCCATCGACTCTCCCGTCTCCAGTGGAGACAGCCGCCCCATGGTGGATTGGATTTTTGATAACGAGACATACACGGCTCTGTACCACCAGTATTTTCGAGAGTTTCTGGAGACGGTGGATATTGACGGAATCATTGATGAAGCGGAAGAGCTGATTATGCCCTATGTGAAAAAGGACCCTACCTGGTTTTATACCTATGAGGAATTTGAAACCGGCACAGAAACGCTCAGGTCATTCTGCCGCCTTCGGACGGAGAGCATTTTGGGACAGCTAGACGGAACCATTCCCTCTACGGAGGCCGGTCAGGCGGCGGCTCCTTCCACCTTGGTGGATGCTTCCTCCATTGCCCTTTCCAACATGGGCACAATGGACCGGGGCGGAGATGCTTTTTCTCTCGAAGGCAAACCGGAAGCTAGAGAGCAGCCGTTCCGATCTCCGACGGATGACTTCCCAGAGGGCGAGGCTACTCCCATGATGGGAGCGGCGCCTTTGGAGGGGGGCCGCCAGGGTCCGGCAGAGCGTTTTGAAGAGAACCCTTTTCCCGGTAGAGCGTTTCCCGTTGAGGAGTCTACCGCTGTAAGCGGAAAAGATTTATTGCTATCTGCGGTTTCCTTAGGTGTGTTGCTTGCGGGACTTCTCTTCGCCCGTTTATACCGGCGCGGAAAACTGTAGAAAAAAGGACCGCTCTCCGACTGGCGGAGAGCGGTCCTTTTGGGTTTGTGGAAGTGGAAACAGCATAGGTAAGCGCGTGAAAGCGGGAAAGGGCTGATTGGGCCTTTCCCGCCAGGGTGATGGGGAAAAGCCGCAAAGACATACTATCCATCGCGTCCGATTTTCTTTGGCAGGATATCATAAATTTCCCCTCCAGACAAGTCTTGCCGAGAACGGCCTAACGTGGTAAAATGAAAAACAATTGATCTCTTTGTTTCTTCGAAAGTGTTTTGATAATACAAGAAAAGCCCAGCTTTGGTTGGGGAGAATAAGGAGCGATTTTTGTGAGATTCGAGGAATACCTGTCCTCTCTAAAGGACAAAACCGTGGCTGTTATGGGAATCGGCGTTTCTAACCGCCCTCTCATCGAGCTGCTGCTCTCCCGAGGCGTGACGGTGACCGCCTGCGATAAAAAAGATCGGACCTCTCTAGGAGCTCTGGCAGAGGATCTAGAAGGGCGGGGCTGCCGCCTACGGTTGGGAGCGGACTATTTACAGGGTTTGCAGGAGGATGTCATCTTTCGCACGCCCGGGATGCGCCCGGATTTGCCGGAGTTTACCGCCGCCATGGAGCGTGGGAGTACATTGACCAGCGAAATGGAGGTTTTCTTTGAGGTCTGCCCCTGTCCCATCATCGCGGTTACCGGCAGCGACGGAAAAACCACCACCACCACCATCATCGCGGAGTTGCTCCGGGCGGCGGGGCGGACGGTCCATCTGGGGGGGAACATCGGGCATCCTCTGTTGGCGGAGGCCGGCGGCATGAGGGCGGAGGATATTGCTGTGCTGGAGCTGAGTTCCTTTCAGCTGATGACCATGAAGCGAAGCCCCCATATTGCCGTCATTACCAATCTGGCTCCCAATCACCTGGACGTTCACAAGGATTATGGGGAGTATATCTCTGCAAAGGAAAATATCTTTACACATCAACTTGCAGAAGATATTGCGATTTTTAATGCGGACAATGAGGTCACCCGTTCTTTCATAGGACGGGAGCGGGGGAGCTTGCGCACCTTCAGCCGCCGGGAGACGGTGGAGCGAGGGACGTATTTGGGGCAGGACCTTTCCGTAGGGCAGGCCATTTGGGTGGCGAACGAGCAGGGCCGCCGGAGCGTTCTTCCGTTGGCGGACATCAAACTTCCCGGCGTACACAATGTAGAAAACTACATGGCGGCCATTGCCGCGGTAGATGGATTGGTCCCGGATGACGTCATGGTAAAGTTTGCCCGAAATTTCGGCGGCGTGGAGCACCGGATTGAGTTGGTGCGGGAGCTGGACGGTGTGCGTTATTATAACGACTCCATCGCCTCCAGCCCCAGCCGAACCATTGCGGGACTAAATTCCTTTCCAGAACAAGTGATTCTCATTGCCGGCGGAAAGGACAAGGGCATCTCATACGATAGCCTGGGGCCGGTGGTTAACGAACGGGTTAAACTATTAATTCTTTGCGGAGCCACCGCCGGAGTGATCCGAGCCAGTGTGGAGGGGGCAGAAAATTACGGCGGCTTGGAAATCGTGGACGTGGAAGACTACCATCAAGCCGTCTCTCTGGCCCGAAGCCGGGCAAAAAAGGGGGATGTGGTGATCCTCTCTCCCGCCAGCACGTCGTTTGACCGTTTCGCCAATTTCATGGAACGGGGGAACACCTTCAAAGAGATTGTAAATCAACTGCTGTAATCTTGCATTTTGTTGCTTCGTTCCAATGGCCGCCAGACTGAATTGCGCGTGAATACGATATTCTTTTGCGAAAAAGGACAGCCCCCGCCGCATAGAATGCCTGGGGGTGACGACGGATGAGCTTTTTCTATTACCGGCGGCGAATGACCCGGCGAACACTGCTGGGGGTTCTGACTTTTTCCGCCATGGCTGTGGCACTGTCCGCCGTGATATTTGCCACAACGCAAATGCGGCCCATCTTGGTGAGTCTGGCCACCACACGGGTTTCCAACATGGTTAACCGGATTGTCTCTGAAGCGGTAGACGAGGCCATTGACAGCGGAAATATCACTTACAGCGATTTGATTACCTTTGAAAAAGACAATGAAGGACGGATTACCGCTATTTACAGCAACATGGCGGCCTTCAACCGGCTGCAATCCAATATTCTGGACATTATCCTGGCCCGGATTGATCAGGTGTCCACCAGAGAGCTGTCTATCCCGGTGGGCAGTCTCAGCGGTTCCGTACTTCTGGCGGGGCGAGGACCCAGAATCTCCGTGCGGATGGAGTCGGTGGGCTCCTCTTCCGCAAACTTTGAAAACGAATTCACCTCGGCGGGGATTAATCAGACGAAGCACCAAATTGTTTTGAACATTGATGTGGCCGTCAGTATCCTCTTGCCGGGATTTTCCACTGCTACCACCGTTTCCAACGCCGTCACTGTGGCGGAGACCGTCATCGTGGGCTCCGTACCGGACACATACACCTATTTCAACTCCACTTCTGCGGTCAGCGATGCCAAGGATTATATACTGAATTAGGAGGCCCCCATGGACTACCGTGAAGAAATTAGACAGCTGAGAGACACATTGAATGAGCACGGCTACAAATATTATGTGTTGGACGCACCTACCATCAGCGACCATGAATACGATTTGCTGAACCGCCGCCTGGAAGAACTGGAGGCCCAGCATCCTGAGGAGATAACCCCAGATTCACCTACCCAACGGATTGGCGGGAAAACTTTAGAGGGTTTCGCCTCTTATACCCACGAGGTTCCCTTAGAGAGCTTGCAGGACGTGTTCAACGGGGAAGAGGTGGCGGAGTTCTGCCAGCGGATGGAGGAGGCCTTGGGGGAAGAGACCATTTATTCTCTGGAACCCAAGGTGGACGGTTTATCTGTGGCCCTGGAATATAAGGATGGCGTCTTTGTCCGGGGCGCCACACGGGGAGATGGGCGAACCGGGGAAGATGTGACGGAGAACTTGAAAACGATCCGCTCCATCCCCATGGTCTTGCCGGACAAGCTGCCCCGGCTCATTGTCCGGGGAGAAGTTTATATGTCCCGAACGGTTTTTGAGGAATTGAACGCGCAACGTGAAATTCAGGGAAAGCCTCTTCTGGCAAATCCCAGAAACGCCGCCGCAGGGTCTTTGCGGCAGCTGGACCCGAAAATCTGCGCTGAGCGGAAGCTGGACATCCAAGTCTTTAACCTGCAATTGGCGGAAGGGAAGAATTTTGTTTCCCATCAGGAGACACTGGACTATCTGACGGCCCAACGCTTCCGCGTTATCCCCCACAAAACGATTTCCGGCACTGGGGCCTGTCAGGCGGAGATTGCCCGAATCAACGACAAAAGACTGGACTATCCCTTTGATATTGATGGTGCAGTTATAAAGGTAAACTCCTTAACAGATCGTGAAAAATTGGGCAGTACAGCCAAATTCCCCAAATGGGCTGTGGCCTTTAAGTATCCACCGGAGAAAAAGCCCGCCCAGGTATTAGACATTGTAATTCAGGTGGGCCGCACTGGTGTGTTGACGCCAAAGGCAGTGCTAACGCCTGTCCGTTTAGCGGGAACAACCGTTACCAATGCCACGCTTCACAACCAGGATCTCATAGCGGAAAAGGATATCCGGATTGGAGACACTGTCATCGTTCAAAAGGCAGGGGAAATCATCCCGGAGGTGGTGGAGGTGGATTTCTCCAAGCGCCCCGAGGGGACCATGCCCTATTGTTTTCCAGAGGCTTGTCCGGTTTGCGGTGCGCTGGTCTGCCGGGACGAGGACGGCGTTGCCATTCGCTGTACCGGGGCGGAGTGTCCCGCCCAGCTTTTGCGGAACCTGACCCATTTTGCCAGCCGGAACGCCATGGACATCGACGGGTGCGGTCCCGCCGTGGTTCAACAACTGATTGATAGCGGCATGGTCGGCAACCCGGCGGACCTCTACGGTTTGGAAGCGGAGAAGGTGGCGGAGCTAGAGCGAATGGGGAAGAAGTCCGCCGAGAATCTGCTGGCAGCCATTGAGCGGTCCAAATCCAACGACTTGTCCCGCCTTATTTTTGGCTTAGGGATCCGGCAAGTGGGGGAGAAGGCGGCAAAGGTGCTGGCCTCCCATTTCCGTACGATGGACGCTTTGTGTTCCGCTGAGGTGGAGGAGTTGACGGAAATCAACGATGTAGGCGGCGTAACGGCCCGGTGCGTGGTGGATTATCTGTCTTCCTCCCAGGCAAAGGATTTGATTGCCCGACTGAAAGCAGCGGGTGTCAACATGGAGAGCACCGCCGAATTGGTGGATGAACGCTTTGCTGGAATGACTTTCGTTCTCACCGGAACCCTATCCCGCTTTGACCGGAAAGCCGCCCAAGCATTGATTGAGGAACGGGGCGGCAAGGCCGCGGGGTCTGTCTCCAAGCGGACTACTTACGTGGTGGCCGGAGAGGCTGCCGGGAGCAAACTGAAGAAGGCGGAAGACTTGGGGATTCCTGTGTTGACGGAGGACGCCTTCGCGGCGATGTTGAAGTAAAAAGAGCGGCGGAAATCCGCCGCTCTTTCCGCCTTCATTTGTCGAAGGCGGGGTTCATATAGTAGACGTTTTTCTCATTCATCTTGTCCTTCGCCAACCGTAGCCCCTCGCCAAAACGCTGGAAATGAACGATCTCTCTGGCCCGAAGGAATTTGATGACATCACTAACGTCCGGGTCGTCGGAGAGACGAAGGATGTTATCGTAAGTGACGCGGGCCTTTTGCTCTGGTGCTATCATGAAAGTGCAACTTCATGCAAAAAATGTCGAAAAAGTCCGTCAAATCGTATCCGCAATGCGGTCGATTTTCCGCTGAAGGCGTTCCAGCGTCTTTTGCAACATGGCCCGGTCTACGTTTAAATCACTGGCGGATAGCCGGGCCAGGGCCAGCATTTGCTCCAAAATGTGCTCAATCTCTCCCAAGGCTTGGTCAATGGATTGGAGGGATTTTTCAAATTCTTCTTCAGGCTGCATGGGGCAATACTCCTTAAAAATTCCAATGGATTTCAATGGGGACGTCCTTTGTTCCAGGGATGCGTTTCCCAACAGTGATGTAGTCAATGAGGATTTCCACGATTTCTCGTGTTAAGTGTTTTTGATTTACATACTCTTCCACCAGGGCTTTTCGGTTATCTCCAAGAGCAATTCTGTCCTCTAGCTCCGCAAGTTGCCGTTGACCGTCCAGCAAAACGCGCTCCAGCCGGGACTTTTCGGAGGAAAACTCTTTGGAAAGGGCGGAGAAGTCGCTCTCATTGAGCAGGCCCTTGACCTTATCCATGTACAAATCCCCCAGGCCTTTGGTGTACTCGGCAATCCGTTTCTCATAAGTGGAGAAGGTGTCCAAGAGCTGTTTTTTCTGTCCTTGCAAATTTTCGCAAACGGCAATGTTCCGCTCCAACTCGTCCTTGTCCAGATATTCTGCCGACAGCCGGTTCAGTTCGTCAATTACCATCTGTTCCAGCTTTTCCACCGAAATGAAAGAGCCGATGCAGGCGTCCTTTGCCACATGGCGGTTGGAGCATTGGAGGTAGTGCCGCCCGTGATTTTTGGAGGAACGCATGGTGTAGCCGCAGTTGGCGCACCTGGCTTTTCGGGCAAACAGCCCCACAGTGCCGCAGTCAAAGGGCTTGGCCCGTTCCGCAACCATAGACTGCACCCGGTTCCAGAGGGGGCGGTCGATGATGGCCTCATGGGTCCCCTCCACACGATACCACTCACTTTGGGGCCGGGGCTTGTTCTGCTTGGTCTTGTAGGAAACGCTGCCATATTTGCCCTGCACCATGTTTCCAATGTAGATTTCATTGGTGAGCATATCGGAGATGGCAAAATATTTCCAGAGAGTGCTGTTTTTCCCCTTGGGCTGCCGGTAGCGCAGGCCGTGGAGCCGCTTGTACTCGGTGGGGTTGGGAATACCACGGTCATTGAGCATCCGGGCGATGGCCGTTTTGCCGTAGCCTTGAGAAAAAAGGGTAAACACCTCCCGGACAACAGCGGCAGCCTCCTCATCAATGAGCAGGTGGCCTTTCTGGCCGGGGTCTTTTTTGTAGCCATAAAGAGCAAAGGACCCAATGTGAAAACCGTTTTGCCGCCGGTTGGTGAGGACACTGCGGATGTTCTCCGACATATCCTCCAGATACCACTCGTTCACCAGTCCGTTGATTTGCCGGGATTTCTTGTTTCCCTTGTTGGCGGTGTCGGCGTTGTCCACGATGCTGACAAAGCGGATGCCCCAAATGGGGAAGAGGCCGTGGATATACTTCTCTACCAGCTCCAGCTCACGGGTAAAGCGGGATTGGGTCTTGCAGAGAACAATGTCAAAGCGGTGGGCCTTGGCATCCTCCAGCAAGCGGTTAAATTCAGGCCGGCGGCGGTCGGAACCAGTGTAATCATCGTCGCTGTAAAGGTTATAGACCTCCCATCCTTGTTCCATGGCGTATTGCAACAGCAGGGCCTTTTGGTTTTGGATGCTGTTGCTGTCGTCGGTTACAAATTGCTTGTTTCTATCTTCCTCAGATAAACGGCAGTAAATGGCTGCTTTCATAGTCATATCTCCTCAGAGATAGGACAAGCTGTTTCCCGCTTACAGTATAGCACAGGGGAAACAGCTTGTCACATTATTTTTGCTCGATGGTCTGTTTTCCCTTTTCCAACTGATTGATTAGCTCGATCAGCTTGTGTGTGAATTTCTCACAGGTGGTTTCTGAGGTTCCGTCCTTGAAAACGCTTTTGCATAGCTCCTGTGTCTGCAAATAACATCACCCTGCCTTTCACAACAACCTATGCGAAATTGCCTGTCCATTAGTCGTTGCGGAACAGGGGAGAAGTGGACAAACTCTCTCGGGTGAGGCGGTAGGTAAATAGCCTCTGCCGGATTTCGAATAGCGGTCCCGTGTCTCCATTGGTAGCCGCTTTGTGCTCCAACGCATAAGATGGACTGAGCGCGAAATGCCTCGCGCCACCCTTACACAAGGAGGAAAGCAACTATGGAAAGACCTGATCAAACGGCCGGTGGCTCCTGTGGTGTGGGAGCGGGCACGCTTCCCGGCAAGTGCGCGCCGCTGGCGTTTCCCTATATTCCCATGCAGGAGCAGAATCCCCCTCGCTTCAGCCGGGCGGAGGCTCTACAGGCAGGCACGCTGTTTCCCGGACTGGATCTTCCTTTCAAAGCGGCAATTCAGGCCAAGACCAAGCTCTCCAACACCGCCATGGTGGAGCTGATGGCACTGGATTTTGCCATCAAAGAGTTGAACCTGTATCTGGACACCCACGCGGACGACCAGGAGGTTCTCCAGCTCTACTGGTCCTACCTGAAACTGGCCAAAGAAGGCCGGGAGAAATATGAGAAAATGTACGGGCCTCTGATGAGCACCGATCTAACCCCGGCGGATGGCTACGCCTGGCTGAAAGACCCGTGGCCCTGGGATGTAGGAGGGAACGACTGATGTTTGTATATGAAAAAAAGCTCCAATATCCGGTAAAGGTCAAAAAACCCAACCCCAAGCTGGCCGCTGCCATTATATCCCAATACGGTGGGCCTGACGGGGAGTTGGGCGCCTCTCTCCGGTATTTAAGCCAGCGTTACTCCATGCCCTATGCTGAACTAAAAGGCCTTTTGACGGATATTGGAACCGAAGAGCTTGGGCACCTGGAGATGGTGGGTACTCTGGTTCACCAGCTGACCCGAAATCTCACGGAAGAGCAAATCAAGGCCGCCGGTTTCGACACCTATTTTGTGGACCACACTACCGGCGTATATCCCCAGTTTGCCTCCGGTTACCCCTGGTCCGCCGCCACTATGCAGGTAACTGGCGATGTCATTGGAGATTTGACGGAAGATCTGGCAGCGGATGGGGCGCCAATGTAAGAACAACTTAGCCGCAAATACTGGATAGTTGATTGGAGAAACCGTTTCTGGCGGTGACGGTATGGGAAGACCCTGATAAAATTTTCCATGGGACAATCTGTTTTCCCCATTTTAATTGTCGAAAAAATGGTTCAAAATTAAAAAGTTCTTCCCCTTTCATATTTTCTCTACTACAATAAAAAATATCATTCTAGCCCGACCAGGGCCAACGTCATGTCCAAAAGGCTGACACTGGTAATATTCTCCAAGAAGCTGGATTTGAAAATATCTTGAAACGTCATCGTATTGGCTTCCTTTCATGTTTTATCCATAGATGCGGCAAGCCGCGTATTTAGAGAAGGCAGAGGTGTGCCGCCCGGGAAGTTGCACCGCGTCCCGGATGACGCTGGGAAGAAATTCATCCCATTTCACCTCCAAAATGGCTGGCACGTCTCCGGCAGGGACCGTGATGCAGGAGGGATTCAAGAAATCCGTAGACCCCAGGCCGGTGCGGATATTGAAATCCAAGGTGACCCGGACGTTTCCAGCCGGGAAGATGTAGGCGTCCCTGGTATAATCCACAATGGTCTTGGGCCGCAGGCCAGCGGTTTTTATCTTCCAGTAGAGCTCCTGAATCAAGGGCCTGCCGCTGTTTGGCATCCAGCCCAGGTCCCCTTCCAGAAGGCTTTGGACTTCTTGTGCGCTGAGAAGGACAGAGCGCTTTTCACAAAGGCCGTCCCACTTGCTCTTTTTCTCCAGGCAGATAAAGGAGGTGTCGCCGTTGTAGTACCGTATTCGAAATTTCTCCCGCCGGGCCACGCCGTTGATTTTCTCCCGCAGTGCCGTGTCCTTAGGATCGTCAAAGTAAAGGCTGCGTATCTCATAGCGGCCATTTTGCCCGTGACGGTCCCGTCGGGCCACGGCAAAGAGGCGGGCGGAGAGGACAAGGCGGTCGGCGGCGGTGATCTCATGTTTCCACTCGTGCCGAGGTTTCATGCTTTGGCTCCTTTCGTTTAACAGGATGGGGGCATCATACAGGGCGTTCCTTAGGCAAACCTTAAAAATTGGAGATGGGGGGAAATTTTTCTATGGAGACGGAAATGTCTGGAAACACCGGGATTTGCCGAAACGCTACCGCTGGCCGGTTATGTCTCCCTTCATTCAAGTGTACGCTGGCAAGGAGGTGAATACTATGTACAAGCGGTAATGGGGAGTGAGAGCGTGAGGCATTGGAGTGAAAAAACCCAAAAAGCCGTTTTGCTGGTAGAGGACTGCCTTAAAAAGACAAAACAGGTCCCGGCCGCGTATGACGCAGCCGGGACCGTATTTTTGTGAGCAAAACTGTAAGCCGGGTTCTGTATTTGACAGCCATCTATCTAGGCGCGCTGTTGCCAACGCGCTCCAGCCACCCCGGGAGCAGCCGGGCCGGCCTTCATGCTCCCATACCGGTGTTGCTCCGGATAGAGTTTACAGCATCGGACACTCTCGAGCCGATGGGTGCGCTCTTACCACACCTTTCCACCCTTACCTCGCCAGCACAAGCTCCACATCCTTCACCCCGCCGCAAGCGGTAGGGTTCACTCATTTCGCTGTGCCTCTTCTCCCCACAAAAACTGAGTTTTTACAGGAACCCCATTTTAAAAATGGGACGAGGCGGTATATCTCTGTTGCACTTTTCCTGAAGTCGCCTTCGGCGGGCGTTACCCGTTATCCTTGCCCTGTGGAGCCCGGACTTTCCTCATGAACGGCCTTTCGGCCTGCTCACGCGGCTGTCTGTTTTCCTCACGATCTCCATTATACAGCCGGCAAGTGGAATTGTCAACCAGCAGGGGCGGACCCACAGGCCCGCCCCCGACATAAAAGATTTAACCCTGGAAAAGTGGCCGCAATCCCTTTTGACGGCTCCAGAGCGCGGAGCGTACTCAGCCGTTTTCCCAGTTGTGCCACACGTTTTGCACATCGTCGCTGTCTTCCAGCATATCAATGAGCTTTTGCATATTTTTCACATCGCCCTCGCCGCTGAGTGTGATGTAATTCTGCGGTACCATTTCCACCTCGGCGCTGACGAAGCTGTACCCCTTCCCTTCCAGAGCCTTCACCACATCGTTGAAAGCGTCGGGATCGCAAGTGATTTCCAGAGCGGGTCCGTCGGCCTCAAAGTCGGCGGCCCCGGCATCCAGCGCGTCCATCATGACGGTTTCCTCGTCCAGTTCCCCGTCCTCATTGTCGATGACAATGACGCCTTTTTTGTCAAAGGACCAAGAGACGCAGCCGATGGCTCCCAAATTGCCGTTGCACTTATCAAAAGCGTGGCGAACCTCCGGCGCGGTGCGCTGGCGGTTGTCGGTCAGGGCCTCCACAATAACGGCCACACCGCCGGGGCCATATCCTTCGTAGGTAACGGCTTCATAGCTATCGGTATTCCCCGCTCCCAGAGCTTTGTCAATGGTGCGCTTGATGTTGTCGTTGGGCATATTCACAGCTTTTGCTTTGGCTATGACCGTAGCAAGCCGGGAGTTGTTGTTGGGGTCCCCGGAGCCGCCCTCTTTTACGGCGACGATGATCTCCCGGGCGATCTTGGTAAAGGCTGCGGAGCGCTTGGCGTCCGCCGCCCCTTTGGTTTTCTGGATATTATGCCATTTAGAATGTCCGGACATGGCAATTAAACTCCTTCCACGTAATATTGAATGACTTCCCGATGGACAGTCGATTTTTGGATGGTCACTTGTGGGAACTGGGCTTGCAAATAGGCGATGACTTCCTCACAGACGGGGTCCTCTGTGGGAAAATGGCCTGCGTCGATGAGATTGACACCCTTTGCTTTCGCATCCACAAACTGGTGATAGCTCAGGTCCGCGGTCACATAGGTATCGCAGCCTGCCGCGATGGCGGCGTCTTCAAATTCGCCACAGGCCCCGCCGCCAACGCCCACCCGGTGTACCCGCCGTCCAGCGTCCGCGTAGCGCACACCGTTGCAGTTCAGCCTTTGGGAAATATAGCGGACAAAGTCTGTCAGGGCCATTGGCGCATCCAGCGTGCCCACCCGGACAACGCCGGTATCCTCCAACCGGCAGACATCCCTCAGAGACAGCCATTCCGCCAGGGTGTCGTTTACGCCGCCTTCCGCGATATCCAAATTTGTGTGCATACAGATGGCCGAGAGATTGCACTCCATCAGCCGGAGCAAGATCCGGCCGGTGACATCCTGGTCCGTTACGCGTTTTTGGCCGTGGAAAATCACCGGATGATGGGATACGATTAAATCTGCTCCCCAGCGGTGCGCCTCCTCCGCCACGGCCTCCGTGATATCCAACGATACCAGAATTTTCTTCACCTCGCGGCCCGGTTTGCCCACCAGCAGGCCCACATTGTCCCACTCCATGGCGCACTCACGGGGGGCAATTTTAAACAGTGCCGCTTCAATCTCGCCAACTCTTGGCACGCCGCCACTCCTCTCTCATGGACAGCAGCGCGGTGATGATCTCCCGCAATCCGTCCCCTTTTTCCCGGCTCCCACCAGAGCGGTTGGTTCCCGCCACAGCGGTTTGCAGCCGGACAATCTTTTCAATCATGTAACGCTCCCCCAGCGGGTCGTGAAGCAGAGCTGCTCCGCCATAGAGCTGGCCCAGGGTCAGGGACATCTCGCCTCCCCCGGCCTCCATCACCGGATAAATGGTGCCACGGTCCTCTACCAGCGCCTCCCGGCGGATCATATAGCCGTTTTCCGCCAGAAAGGCACGGAGAGTCTCCGCTCTGGTCTGAGGCTGGAGCAACAGCGTATGCCTTCCGCCGGCGGTCCAAGAAGCCCGGGCCAAAATGGAGGCGATGTTTTCCCCTCCCATCCCGGCGATGACGACGGTGTCCACCTCCTCCGGTGAAACCACCGCCAGCCCGTCTCCCAAGCGAAAATCCACGTCCCTCGCGCCGTAAATCTCTCCAGTTTCCCTGGCTCGTTCCAAGGGCCCTTTGCGCAGATCGCAGGCAATGGCAGAGACCACGCGCCCGTGGAGCCGGAGCCACACGGGCAGATAGGCGTGATCCGTGCCAACATCGGCGAGCCGCGAGCCAAGGGGCACCCAGTCCGCCAGGAGCTGAAGGCGGGGTGTCAATTCCAAGTCCCGCAAGACAGGGTTACTCCGCCTTCTTGTTGGCCTCTTCGTTGACCAGGGCCAGCAGCTTTTCCACGTCGATGCCGTGGACCATGCAGGCTTCCTCCACAGTCTCTCCGCGAGAAGAGGGGCAGCCCAGGCAGTGCATACCAATGGACAGGAAGATGGGAGCGGTCTGAGGGGCGATGTCCAGGATATCGCCAATGATGGTGTCTTTCGTAATCTCGATCATTTCTGGATCCCTCCGTGTTGAAAATAATATTCGGCATTCAGCTGCCCTGGTCTCCGTTCCTCTGGAACAGATTTCCATGGAGCGGCTATCGTTCAGCTATTATACTCTATTATTTACTCAAATTCAATAGAAAATCCGACAAAAGCCGAAAGTGAGGTCTTTTCTTATGGGAACCTTTTGCCGTCCTGCTCAATTTACCCATCAATCTCGATTCTGGTTGTCTCTTCGAAACCTTCTTTTGAAAGATCATGTCCGGTCTATTCGAAAAAGATCTGGGTTTTGCTAAAACTCTGCTCATCCACTTGGAATGCGAAAAGGGCAAAAAAACAGCCCCACGCTTTCGCATGGGGTTGTTTTCAATGACTCAGTCGCAAGCGGCAAATGCCGAAACGCGATTTATCTCTGCTGCTCCCGCATCTTGGCGAAGCACTCGCTGCAATAGACCGGACGGTCAGAGCGGGGCTCAAAGGGAACGCGGGCCTCGCCGCCGCAGGCGGCGCAAACAGCGGTGAAATACTCCCGGGGGCCACGGGCGGCGTTCTTGCGAGCGTCGCGGCAGGCCTTGCAGCGCTGAGGCTCGTTCTGGAAGCCGCGCTCAGCATAAAACTCCTGCTCACCGGCGGTGAACACGAATTCCTGACCACACTCTTTGCACACTAAAGTCTTGTCTTCGAACATGATTTTACCCTCTCTTTGAAAAGAAAATTATATTGCGTTCAGCGTTTGCTGAGATCGCCGGAAAGTAATTGCCGCGCCACCTTGCGTCGAATGCGCTGCACGGCGTTGTCCACGGATTTTGGAGGCTTATTCACCGCTTTTGCAATTTCCCTGCAAGAAAGACCGTCCAAATAGAACCCCAAAATCTTTGCTTCAAATTCGGACAACTGTTTCCGGACACCGGATAAGAGGGCTGCCGTGTGTTCCCTGTCGATCAGGAAATCTTCGGGATTACGCTGCGCCAAATTACTGGTACCAGAGGTGAAGGGATTGCTGTCGAAATGGGAATCGTCTAAGGATAGCGATTGATTGAGCGGCTGTTGCTTATCCCGCGCCGAGGCGCGGAGCACAGAATAAAGGCGGCTTCGGATGCAAATTTCAGCGAAGGTGCGGAATGACGCCTCTTTCCCGGCGTCATATTCCCGGACGGCTTTGATGAGACCTACCATGCCCTCCTGCGTCAAATCCTCGCTGTCGCCACCCGCCAAAAAGAAGGGGCGGGCGCAAGTGCGAACAAGACGGTTATATCGGGTGACGAGAGTTTCCTCCGCCAGGCGGTTTCCCGCTGCAGCCAGAAGACACAGGTCCTCATCCGATTGCCGTTCCTGTTCTGACACATCGTTTTCATAAGTATTGCGCATACCGTATTATACCCATCTATCCAAGAAAATGTCAAGCAATTTATCAAAATAAGCAGAAATTTTCCTTAGAATTTTAGTGATTTTATAAGGCTAACTAGAAAATCGGCCGTATTATGTGCAATTTCGTTCGTCTTGGCCTCTACCATAACCCGGATCAGGGCTTCTGTCCCCGAGGCACGGACAAGAACCCGTCCCTCTCCGTTCAAGGCGGCCTCCTGTTGTTTCACTGCTTCTGCCAACTCCTGGGAGGCCATAATCTTCTCCTTCACCCCGCCGCTGTGGGGAACCTCCACGTTGACAAGGACCTGAGGATAAGCGGTGCAAACAGAGGTCAGCTCAGACGCCTTTTTCCCGGATTGAGACAGGACCCGGAGAAATTGAAGGGCGGTTACCTGTCCGTCGCCGGTGGTCTCCAGGGCGGTGAAAATGGTGTGTCCGGACTGCTCGCCACCTATGCGGAAATCCTGACGGATCATCTCCTCCAACACGTTCCGGTCTCCCACGGCAGTGCAGGCCAAATCAATGCCGTGATTACGGCAAAACTCGTGGAGTCCCAGATTGCTCATCACTGTGGCCACAATGGCGTTCCCCCGAAGGATGCCCCTGCGTTTCATGTCCAGGGCGCAGACGGCCATAACCTTGTCTCCGTCAATGATGCCTCCGGTTTCGTCCACCAGCAAGCAGCGGTCCGCGTCGCCGTCAAAGGCCACGCCAATGTCGTAACCTCCCGCCACTACCTGGGCGGCCAGATCTTCTAAGTGGGTTGAACCACAGCGGTCATTGATATTCACGCCGTCCGGTGTGCGGTGAAGAAAGACCGTATGAGCCTTGAAACGGCCGAAAAGCTCGGGCGCGGTGGCGCTGGCGGCGCCGTTGGCACAGTCCACCAAAATGCGCAGGCCGGAAAGGTCCGCGTCCACGGTGGAGGCCACAAAGTCAATATAATCCCGCTTAAGCTGCTTCATACCGTGGTGGCGGCGGCCCAACTCCCCCCGCGTCTTCAAGGTCATAGGCGTATGGGAGAGAATCTTCTCCTCTACCCGCTCTTCCAGCGCGTCAGAGAGTTTATAACCCTGTCCATTGAAGACCTTGATACCGTTGTGCTCATAGGGATTGTGGGAGGCGGAAACCATGATACCCGCATCCGCTTTCTCCTGCCGGGTGAGGTAAGCCACGGCAGGAGTGGGAATGTCTCCCACGGGCTTCACGTCCGCGCCCACGGAGCAAAGACCTGCGATCAGCGCGGCCTCCAGCATATCGGAGGAGATACGGGTATCCTTGCCCAGGACCACCGTGGGGCGCTCCCCCTTTTCCTCCATCAAAACCGTTCCCACAGCCTGCCCAACCTGAAAAGCCAGATCCGCTGTCAAGTTTTCTCCCACTACGCCACGGATACCATCGGTGCCAAATAGCTTGCCCATAACATTACCTCTTTCTTCCAAAATCGTCAAATTCCCGTTTTAATGCCCGCTCCGTGGCAGGAATCACTGCCAGAAAGGGGACCATTTGCAAACCTGTTAAAATCATCCCGAAACGCCCAACCGTGCCAATATCCTGTCCAAACAGCAGGGCCATCCACAAAAGAGAGACCGCCAGCATGGGCCGGCCCGCCCGGGCCCAGAACCGCCCGCTGTATCGTTGGGCAAAGGCCCAAGTCTCCCGGTTTCGCATGGAGCGGGCGGTGCGGTAACCATAGCCGCCGTTGATCTCCCCCGGCGGGTTTTTCAAAAAGCTCCGGCCCAATATCATCATGCTCCCGGGAATCAGCAGGGAAAACGCCAGCGTAAAGAGCCAGAAAAAGAAATTCTCCAAGCCCTTCACCACCGCTTCGGCGCGTCCAAAAACAAAAAGTAGACCCCCGCGCAATAAGTATCGTCAAAGAATACCTTCAGCTTGCAGCCCCAGGGCTCCAGCTGTTCCCGCCAGGGCTTCAGCTGGGGCTCCAGTTCCCCGTCCGGCTCGTCAATGTCCACATTAACCGGAGACGGCACGAGACTTTCAAGAAGCTTCTCCGGCAGGTCCTCCCGGAGAAAATCCAGCAGCTTCCCGGTCACGTCCCTCTCGTAGCAGCCAATTTCCAGACAGATGTCCGCCCAAGCCGCCAGATACAGCCGCAGAGGGCCTTCCTCCAGTTCCGTGCCCTCCCGCTCCAGAAACTCCAGCCATTCCGCCTCTTGGCGGATAAACAGCATATCCTCCCACACCGGGGCGTAACGCCGGTATGCCTCTTTAAAATTCTTCTGAGCCAGCAGCGTCCAGATATCGTAAAGGGAGTTCTCTGTGAAGGCGGTATAGTCCTCCAGCATATGCACACCCCTCATTCCTCCAATAAGTACCGCAGCATCCGCTCCGGGTCATCTAAAAAGCGCTTGGTCAATTGGTAGTGCTCCGTCTCCCGGTACTTCACCGCCCGGATGCCCTCCCCGCTCAGCTCGTAAATCCGGGCTCCGGGGAACGCCATCAGAATCGGGGAATGGGTGGCCACGATGAACTGAGAATCCGCCTTCACCAGCGCGTCCATCTCCCCCATCAGCGTCAAAAGGCGTGAGGGCGAAAGGGCCGCCTCCGGCTCGTCCAGCACATACAGCCCCTCCCCGCCAAAGCGGTTTTGAACCAGCGCCAAAAAGCTCTCCCCGTGGGACTGGCAGTGAAGAGACACACCGCCGTAGCTGTCAATCAGCCTGGGACTCCAGGAGGGAAATTCGTCCAGCTCGTCAATGTTGGTGGCCACATTATAAAAACTCTCCGCCCGGAGGAAAAACCCGTCCCTTGGATACCGCTTCCGGGCCGGAGTCAGATACTCCCCCAGCTCCGAATGGGTGGCCCGGGTGGAAAAGTTGAAATTCCGGGTACCTCCCTCGGGATTAAAGCCGCAGGCCACGGCAATGCCCTCCAATAGAGTGGACTTCCCTGTCCCGTTCTCCCCCACCAGAAAGGTGACGGGCCGGTCAAAATTCAGGACGCCGCCCCCAACCAAACAGTTTACCGGCCCCAGCCGCCGGAGCCAGCTCCCCTCCGGCAACTCCCGCCGGAGGCGAACGGAAATCAGATACGCCGCAGCCGGTTCCCTCTTCATGAAGACGCCCCTTCCTTAGCTGCCGTGCAGGGATAACTGCTCCATTCCGCTCTCCGCCATTGCACCACCGGGGATGGGCTTGTGCAGATGCTGATACGCTTTTTGTGTCACGCAGCGCCCCCGGGGAGTCCTGGTCAAAAAGCCCAACTGCATCAAATAGGGCTCATAGACATCCTCCAATGTGACCGACTCTTCCCCAATGGTAGCCGCCAAGGTCTCCAGACCCACGGGGCCACCGCCATAATTATCAATCACCGCCTCCATCATCCGCCTGTCCACTGGGTCCAAGCCCAGGTAGTCAATCTCCAGGGCGCAAAGAGCCTGATCCGCCACGGCCTTGGTAATCACACCGTCAGCCCGGACCTGAGCAAAATCCCGGACCCTGCGGAGCATCCGGTTTGCAATCCGGGGCGTGCCCCGGGAACGCCGGGCAACCTCATAGGCTCCCTCCGGCACAATGTCCACGTTCAAAATCCCGGCTGACCGGGTGACAATCTTTGCCAGTTCCTCCGGTGTGTAGAGCTCCAGCCGAAGCGTCACGCCAAAGCGGTCCCGCAACGGCGCGGAAAGCTGGCCAGCCCTGGTGGTGGCGCCAATCAGGGTAAATTGAGGCAGGTCCAACCGGATGGAGTTGGCGGAGGGCCCCTTTCCCACGATGATATCCAGCGCGTAGTCCTCCATGGCGGGATACAAAATCTCCTCCACAGAGCGGTTCAGCCGGTGAATCTCATCCACAAAGAGAATATCTCCCTCGCTCAGGTTGGTCAGAAGTGCCGCCAGATCCCCCGGCTTTTCAATGGCGGGACCGGAAGTGATGCGGATGTTGACCCCCATCTCCTGGGCGATGATCCCCGCCAACGTGGTCTTACCCAGGCCTGGGGGGCCGTGGAGCAACACATGATCCAGGGACTCCTCCCGTTTTCGGGCTGCCTCAATGAAGATGGAGAGATTATCCTTCGCCTTCTCCTGTCCAATGTACTCCTGTAGGCTCTTCGGCCGCAAAGACCCCTCCTGGGCATCCTCTTGGAGAAAGGTTTTGGCCACAACGGGCTCTTCATAAATGTCGCTTCCAAAGTCAATGCTCAAACGCTCACATCCTTTTCCCGGGAAATTTCACTGGAAAATGCTGCCGGCAACGACGGAGAGCGCCACCACCCCCAACATTGCTCCTATAGCCGCCAACCACCGTCGGGCTCCGGCCTGATATCGGTCCATTTCCTCCGGTTCCAGGTCCCGGCTGTTCAACAGGCGGCAGTACTTTGCAAATCGGAACATCGCAAAAATGCCCCCCAAAAATCCAATGGTAATCAGCCTCGATAAAATCATAACGCCTCCCCTTCTCCCTCTCCAAGCCGCCGCAACCGTCCGGCCAAGTCCCGCGCCTTGTTCCAAAGCGACTCCTTGCCAAAAGTGCTGAGCTTGAGAAACACTCCCTGGCTGTCTCCAGCGGCAATGGCGGTGAGGAGCACTTTTTCCTCATCTTGGGAACTGAGCTCCCTCCATCGATGAAAATACAATGGGTGTAAATCATTTTAACTTCTCAATATTTTCGAAAGACTTTCTGAGGGAGATCTCAGGGAGCGTGCGGATATCACTGTAAAGCAGAATAACTATACGGGTGTTGTAAACTCAACTTTCTAGAGTTTCACCATTCGCTTAAGTCCCTGCCGGACGATTTCCTCCAGCGGTAGATTCATATCCAGGCCCTTCAGGGCCACAGAGACTTCCTGACTGGAATATCCAAGGACCGCCAGAGCCTGGGCGGCCTCGGTGGCCTTGTTCCCAAATACCGCCGGAGCAGGCGCACCCTTGCCGCCGGAGAAATCCAGTCCCCCGGCTGTCTCCTTGGCCATTTTGTCTTTCAGCTCCAAAATGATGCGCTGGGCAATCTTTTTCCCCACCCCAGGCGCAGCTGTTAACGCCTTCTCGTCTCCGGTGACAATGGCCATGGCCAGAGTTTCCGGAGTACCCGAGGACAAAATTGCCAGCGCCGCTTTAGGTCCCACACCGGAAACGCCAATGAGAAGTTTAAAGCTGTTCAGCTCGCTCTGGCTTGCGAAGCCGTAAAGCTCAAAAAGATTTTCCGCCACATTCAAATAGGTGTAGAGCTTTTTCCGCTGGCCCTTTTTTAAGGCAGCCAGGGTGTTATTGGTTGTCTTGCAGGCGTAGCCTACGCCTCCACAGTCGATTACCGCCAGATAGGGCAGAATCTCCGCCACTGTGCCGTCCAGATAATAAAACATAGCGCCTCCGTTTTCGTCAGACTGTCTCCGGTGCGTTCCCTTCCCGGGGTAGCCGGGAAGTAAAGCTCCTGGCGTGGCACAAAGCCAACGCTAAGGCGTCGGCGGCGTCGTCAGGACGGGGAACCTTTTGCAACTTTAAAAGCCGCCGGGTCATGTCCATTACCTGCCGCTTCTCCGCCTTGCCATAGCCCGTTACCGCCAGCTTAACCTGAGAAGGGGTGTACTCATACAGCGGCACGCCACATTTCTCGGCGGCATAGAGCAGGACTCCCCTTCCATGGGCCACAGCAATGCCGGTGGTGATATTGGTGTTGAAAAACAGCTCTTCGATGGAGATAACATCGGGCTTCAACTGGCCGATCAAATTCTCCATATCCGTTCCAATCTGGTAGAGCCTCCGGCTCAAGGGTAGTCCCGCCGGGGTGGTAATGGCCCCATAGGTCACCATCCGCGCCTGTCCCCTCTCTGCTTCCACCAGACCAAAGCCGATGGTGGCAAAGCCGGGGTCGATGCCTAATATCCGCATAGTCCGCCCCTTTCGGCTCGCATTCCTAACTAGTATAACAAATTTAACCTGGATGCGCAACAGAAAAAAGAAAGGGGGAGTGTCCTATTGCGTGTTGCGTGTTTTATTCAGAGGAATGCCATATAAGAACAGACCGGCGTGTCTGCCCTTACAAGATAACATCTCCGGACGGGACGCTTCCAAAGGAAGAATGAAATGGCCCAAGACGGACAAATGCCCAAGGAAAAAATCCCCACTCAAAAAAGCGCTGCCGTTTGGCAGCGCTTTTTCTAGTATCTCAGGCTCCTCTCACGCTCTGGGATGGGCCTTTTGATAGACGTCCTTCAAATTTCCCTTTACCACATGGGTGTAAATCTGAGTGGAAGAGATATCCGCATGGCCCAGCATTGCTTGAATGGCCCGGAGGTCTGCACCGTTTTCCAGCAAGTGAGCCGCAAAGGAATGCCGCAGGGTATGGGGTGTAATCTCTTTTTCAATACCCGCCTTTTCCTGATAGTATTTGATGATCTTCCAAAAGCCCTGGCGGCTCATCCGCTCTCCGTTCATGTTGACGAACAGGGCGGCCTCGTCTTCGCCGGAAACTAGCTGTGGACGAATTTTCCAGACGTAATCCTGTAGCGCTTTCACCGCCGTGCGGTAAAGAGGGATGATCCGCTCCTTACCCTTGCTGGAGCAATGGACAAACCCGGCTGCCAAATTCAAATCGTCCAGGTCCAGAGAGATCAGCTCCCCCACGCGAATGCCCGTGGCGTACAAAAGCTCCAGCATTGCGTGGTCACGAAAGCCTTTGGCGTCTATACACTGGGGCTGCTCCAGGAACAGATCCACCTCCTTGGAGGTGAGAATCTTTGGATATTTCCGCTCTACTCTGGCGGTGGCAACCCCTTTGGCAGGGTTGGTTTTTACTTTCCCGCTGAAGATCTGAAAATTGTAGAAGGATTTCGCGGAGGCCAGAAAACGGGTGATGGAGGCGGCGGATTTTCCCCGGCGTAACATCCAATCCATATAAGACTGGACCGTCTCGGCGGTGGCCTCCAACAATCCGGTTCCCCGAAGCTCCAAATAGCCCGAAAACTGCGTCACGTCCCGCAAATAAGAGGCCACTGTATTCTGGGAGGCGTGTTTCTCCTTCACCAGATATTCCTCATAACGTGCGATCTCGTCCGTAATGATCCCTTCTCTCTTTCCCTGTCTCATCATTCGGGGTGAATTTCTTATCAGACCAGCATCCGTTCTAAAAGTTGCCGCAAAACCCAGGGAGCCAGCATCAAATCGGCGCACATTCCCGCCAACAGCACCCCAGAAATTACCGCCAGACGGCTCCACCACTCCCGTCCGTACAGCACAGGGGTGGAGCGCCGTCCTCCCCCAAGAGACAGACAGGCCAAGGCAACAGACCGCTCCAAAGAGGGAACAGCCAGCAGAAAGTAGCACGGCAGCGTCACCGCGCACCGAAGACCAAACACCGCCAAAGCCAACAGCACCCCGTCAAACCCAAAAGCCGCCGTGAAGCAGCAGACGGAAAAGGACAGGAAAAAACCGAAAGCCCCGGTCATCATAGGCAGCAACAACACGCCAATGGAGGCAAAGCCCATCAAAAACGCCGCCAGCGGATAACGAAAATACAGTACAGCCGCCGACAGCGCCGCTGGAGAGGACGGCTCCTCCACTTTCAAAAAATCCGTCAGATACCGGGTGAGCTCATCTCCTGTAGCGTCCGGGACCTGGCCGGAAAAAACCTGTCCCAAAACAATACCAGCGAAAAAGAACAGCGCCAAAAGCAAAAGGCAGGACAACTGCCGCCTCCACTCCGTCATCTCCCGCCTCTTCCACTTCAAACCGCCTCACCTCAAACCATCTTTATGAGGGAAGGCGGCGGCTTATACACGTTTCAGAAAAAGCTGGAAGATCCGACAGATAGATAAGAAAACACCCTCCGCCAGACAAAACAAGGGAGAAGGGTGTAACTACGTAAGAATTGTTTGTATTTATAATATAGCGCATTTCTTCGCTTTTCGCAAGATCTTTCCTGAAAAAAAGAACCTTTTTGGGATTTATGACAAAATATTATGTAAACTGCATTATGTAAACTCCCGGCAAGGATGGAACATATTTTCTGGTCCGCCCACATTTGGGGGTACGTGTCCCCGCATATCCCAGATCTGCCACCCTCTCCCCTCCCCTTTCCGGCACCGGCGCATTTCCGCCGCCGGAAGGGAATCTCGGGGAAAACCGGCGTTTTGTGCAATCCAACCAGAAGCGCCTTTTCTCACTTCCTTCGCCGCCGGTTTTTAGGTCCCGCGACGCCTGCCAGCAGGCCCCCGGCCAAGCCACATAAAAGCAACCCTCCTCCATGACCCAACCAGAAAATCTGCTCCCAAAAACTCAGGCCCGCCAGCACCAGTACACAAAGGAAGATGGACGCCGTCAGTACGCCTCCAGCCCGCCAGTGGGTCAAACGCACCGTTATCAATCCTCCGGCTAGAGTGGACAAGGTACATAAAGCCGCCACCAAAGGAAAACTCCCACCCTCCGATAGGATGCCCTTTACCAAAAGCAGGGTCAAAAACAGCAGTCCCAAAAAATAAATCCCCAACGTCAGCAATCCCCCCGCCAAGAAGCCCTGCCATACCGCCAGCTTTTTTCGTCCCTTTGCCATAAAAAAATCCTCCCCCGAAGCATACTCTTATAAGGAGCATATTCCGGGGGAGGCCGTTTTTATGACTTGAGGATGGGACAAAGAGGAAAACATCTTTGGGGTATTACAGCTCCGGATTCCAATCGCCCTTGTCTTCGTCGGACGCTTTCTTTTCCTCTTCCTTTTTGGCGGGCTTTTTTTCTTCCTTTTTCTCCTCGGGTTGTTCACCGCTCTGGATGCCCACAGAACTGACGGCCCACTTGGCCAGCTCCATGCGTACCCGGTCATCGCTGGTCTCAATTACAATAGTATCTTTGCTGACAGAGACGATTTTTCCAATAATACCGCCGATGGAGGTGATAATATCACCCTTTTTCAGGCTGTCCCGCATTTCCTGTGCCTTTTTCTTCCGCTTGTTCTCCGGTCGAATCATCAGGAAATACATGATCGCCACCATGACGATCAGCATGAGAATCGTGTAATCCATTGAGTGCTTCCTTCCTTTTGTATAATCAGAATGGTACTATTATACCAGATAGCAGAAGTTTTGCAAGCCTTTTCTTTCACGGATTTCTGTCTCCTTACACAAATGCCGTAAACAGGGTGGACAGGCGTCTATTTCCAATGATATAATTTATTCCAAATTTTTTCTTGGAGGTGCCTTATGATTCCGTTTACCTTACGCTCTTGGCAGCAAGAGGACGCAACCTCTATCGCCAAGGCGGCGAATAACCCGAAAATTGCGGCGAATTTAAGAAACGTCTTCCCCAGCCCTTACACCCTGGCGGACGCGGAGTGGTATGTGAGCGACTGTATCAACCAAGGTGAGGAACGCCAGCTTACACGGGCTATTATCATAGAGGGAGAGGCCGCCGGCAGCATCGGTGTTTTCCGAAAAGAAGACGTGTATGAAAAATCTGCCGAGCTTGGCTATTGGCTGGCTCAGGCCCACTGGGGCCAGGGCGTCATGACAAAGGCGGTCCGCCAAATCTGCCGGGAGGCCTTTGAGCGGTTTGACATCCTTCGCATTTTCGCGGAGCCTTTTGCGGATAACCTGGGGTCCCGGCGGGTTTTGGAAAAGGCGGGATTTACCTGTGAGGGAACCATGCGAAATGGAATCTTTAAAAACGGACGGGTTCACTCCTATTGTATATACGCCCTTCTTCGAGAGGAGTAGTCCTTCCCTTTCACCTCCTGGGCGCTGGCGCATACACTGGATTGAAAGGACTTCGTTCTTTCGTCAGCTACTTATCAGGAGGTTATTGCAATGCCCGAGAAAGTTATGCCCGGTCCCGTGGAGGATCTCAGCGGCATCCGAGAGGCGGTTTGCATCCATACCAGGAAGATTTATGATTCCTGCCGAGAGAAAGATATAACGCTTTTAAGGTTTTAAGAAAAGGGAGGGCGTTTGCCCTCCCTTTTTCTCAATTCACCACGTACTCATAGTACCGCCCCAGCTTTTCCACGCCCTGGTTCCGGGCGTCCTTGTCCTCCAGGAACGCCCTGGCCATGTAGACGTAGAAATCCATGTTGTTTGCGTTGACCTTTTCCGCCACCTTGGCGTAGTCGGAATAGATCATATTCATTGCCACCCAGAACGCCAGTGGTTCACAATTAATCCCCCTTTGCGCCCGGGCCTCCTCGGTCTTCTCCATGGTCCAGTGGGGGCCCGTCGTGCCATCGGCATTTTGCATTTTACGAGTCCACTCCATTGCCATGTCGCGTGTTAGTCCATGGCCTTCGCTATTTTTATGCACCCAGGTTTTTTCCTCCGGGATATCCTTCCGGTGCGCCTTGATATACATCAAGTTTGCTAAAACGTGGACACTTCCCGGTGTCATCGGCTGATTCCAAAGCTCTTCAATGCTTTGGCAGATCCCCTCATGAGTAAACATATCTTACCCCTCCATGATGTAAGACTGAAGCCGCTCTATGTCCTCACGGTAAAACGTCAGCTCTCCCAGGATGGGGACAGTCACCTTAAATCCGCTCTCCGGAATCTGAGCGGACAAGGCTTCCGCCAGTCCAGCTATGTCGACATTTCCTTCCCCGTCCACCGCACCCATAGCCGCAAACGTTGGACTGGAGACTGCTCTCTGAAGTCCGGTCCGGACAGCATACGCCGCCCCGGCCAGAGCGGCAATCTTTTTGATCTGGCCGTTTGGGATGTTTGTAGGGATTTTGGGGGCAAGCTCCGCATCAATAAACTTTACCGTACCCCGCTCAATTTGCGCAAGCGTCTCCATAAAAATCCTCCTTATTGGAAAGGCCGGAGAGGAGATCCTCCTCCCCGGCCAGGCAGTCAGTTGCAGTCGCAGTCGCAGTCAAAAACGGGCAGCGGATTGTAGGTTTTCTGTGTCGTCATAGTGGTTCCAACAGTCACGTCAGCCACTTCCTTGGCGTAGAAGGTCTGGTTCAGGTAATTGACAATAGCGGTGTCAGAGCATTTCCGTTTCTGTGCCTCGCAGCGGATTTTCTCCTCCAACTTGTCGCAGCAGCAATTCAGCTGCTGTTCCGTCAGCTTGAAGCTGTCCTTCACCGCCTGGTTTTGGACTTTCTGACTCGAGATCTCCGCCTCTACCTCCCGGAAGCGACCGTCGATGTACTTGTACATTTCCAACATCTTTTGATCTCCGTATGTGTTGGCGTCCCGCAAGGCAATCTGGGAGTCCTTTTCGGCAATAGTCTGGGTCAGACGCAACTCTCGTTGTGTCACAGGGTCACAATCACTGCCGCAAGGAGCGGGACAGGAGCGGCCTCTCGCCATTTCGGCAATAAGCGCAGCTGTCAGCGCGTCGTTCTGCATGGCGGGGCGGCCAAACATACCGGAGAGAGCGCCCAGACCGCCCAAAGAGTTCAAGACACCCAGAGACAAACCGGCAATCCCGGTGCCGAGGCCCGCGCCCGCAACGCCTTTACTGGCGTATTCGTGATTCATTTCCATGTTAAGATCCTCCTTATAATATAATGTTTGATTTAAATTTACCCCATTTGGGGATTACTGCCACATTGGAATCACCCCCTTTCTTCTATTCGATCAAGTTTTACCGGTCTTCTTAGCGAACCGGAACAGCATGGTGCACAGCTGTTGCCTGGTCACCGGGTCGCTGAGCTTCAGGTCCCCGGCGGCGTCTCCGGTGAGGATGCCGTTTTTCTTTGCCCACTCTACGCCTTCCTTGTGGGCGGGGCTGGGGATATTGTCCATATGCTTGTCCTCCTTTTGATAGTCCGGGCGCACCGCGCCCACAATTTGCTTATAAGGCCTGGTCTTGCGGCGAACCATCCCGCCGTTGGACTGGCTTCCGGCCTGGGAGGTATTGCCCTCAATGGCTACCACCCCGAAGGCCGTCACCTTTTCAATGATGCCCGTGTGGTCCGTGGCCGCGCCGCCGGGGAAATCGTAGATCACCACGTCCCCGGGGCGGTAGTCCTTTGTCACCCAACAGCCAGCCTTCCTGGCGGCGTTCATCAGCGCCCCACAGGAGGCCGTTTTCACTGGCAGCTTGCCTCCCGCCTGGGCAAATACCCACTGCACAAAGACCATGCACCAGGGGTAGGCGGCCCCGGACACCTCCCGGCCATAGTACCAGGTGTTGTACTTGACCCGGTTGGAGTTGGTCGGGGACTCCCTAGTCCCCAACTCCGCCGTGGCGATTGCCAGCACCTTCTCCGCCGTCATTCCGCGCCTCCGGAGACGATCTCCTTGGTCTGCACCAGGGCTTTTTTATTCTCCGTATTGATCTCCCATACGGCGCCCTCGATCATATTGATCACCGCCTCGGTGACGGCCACACCCATAGCCCGAAGCTGTTCCTGAACAAACTGCTGCCGCTTTTCCCCGGAGGGGTCCTGATCGTGATACAGCTGCTCCGCCGACCGGGCGAAGGACTGCACCAGCTTCCAAATATTCTCCTGCGTGGCGGCGTCCGTGTGAGCGGTAAACCACGCCTTTGCCTTCGGCGTCAGATAGGCCAGAAGGCCCACCACAACAGCCGCCAGCAGATTGCCGATGATTTCATAAAGGTCATTCATATGTATCCTCCTTATTTTTGGGCGAGGCCGATAACGTTCCGCTCTGCCCGGTCCTCCGCCCGTCTGGTCAGCCACATAAGGGCTTCCTCAATGTGCGTTAGGGCACAGGCATTCTCCCGGCAAGAACACGGCCCCGCCTGGAACTCCCGCAACTGGTCACGCACGATTTCCAGCAAGTCCGCGCCGCACACTCCTTTCCGAGCCTCAGGGTCCTTGCGCGGCCCGCACTGGAACTGGATGCGCACCCCGTCTCCGTCGCTCTCCGGCAGACCGCCGCTGAACGATACCACATAATCGTGATGCGCCCCGCCGGGTCCAGCATCCCCGTCTCTGTAGACCGCATTCAAGTTGTTGCGCTTCTGGATGGTATTCAGTTTTTCCATGTTATGTATCCTCACTTTCTCCGGGCTTGTCCCCGGCTCTCACCTTGGAAATCTTAATCCCCGCCAGCAGCAGGGCCTCCACGCCCCCGGCCCCCAGGGTGTACTGGATCAGCGTATCCGGCACGCTGCCCTTTACCCAGAAGGTCACTATCATAATCACGATAAACGCCGCCACAAACAGGCCCATGACCAGCAGGACCATATCAGAGGTCTTGTGCTTTTCCCGCCGCTTGCCGCTCACAGCCCTACCCTCCCCAAAAGAAAGGCGATGACGGCGGCGCACACGGCCCAAAGGGCTTTTTCCACCAGTCCCTCCCACCGCTTGGCGGGCTTGGCCTCCAGACCTTCCACCTTCCCCGTCAGGGCATCCAGTTTATTTAGAATGGTGTCCAGCTTGTTTTCCTGGACGGCGCTGAGGGTTTCCAGCACCCGCAAACGGTCGAACATCTCCCGGTGCGTGGCGCTGTGCTGCTCATTGGCCCGCTCCAGGGCATCCACCCGGGAAACCAGCGAGCAGTCCCTTGAAGTATCCGTACATTTTTCGGGCATAATGTCTCCTTTAGTCGGTGGTTTTGGTATATTCGATGGTTACGTTAAACGTCTGATTCGTATAATGGGTGGTTCGTGCGGTAAACTGATCATTTACAAGCCTTATAAAGATGTAATGCGAGTCTGGCCCCCAATAAGCGTTGATTGGAACGCTGTTAATTCCTCCATGCAAGTTGGTTAATTCCTCAATGTAGCTGAAATCTTCGGGATTACAAACTTCTTCGGAATTTACTTTATCCGGAGTGGTGCAGGAAATGACCCGTCTATACAGCGGTTTCCCGTTTTTCCAGGTTCCGATTCTGGTTTCTTCAGCGGAATAGATCCCACCACCAGGAGAGGTATCCACTACCTCTCCGTTCAATACCATTCTCATTTTATCTCTCCTAATTGTGGCGCTTTACTCAGGTAAATCCACCGTCTTGGTGTATTCAATCGTGATATGTATGGGCCGGTTGAAATAGCTGGTGTGAGTCTGGCGGACCATGATTCCCTTTGTGGGGTGATACACGCTCTCAAACACCACATACACGCCTTGTGAAACCGTACCCTTCTCCGAAAGGTTCGACAAATGGGCGAAGTTCCCGTTGACGTCTTGAATCATCCCCTCTAGTTTAGTGACATAATCGCAGTCTGGGATAACCGAGCCGGGGAGGAAAACGTCACCCGCGTTGGGTCCGGATGTCCCCAAAAAAGTCCGTCTGTAGAGGGGTTTTCCAAACCACGTGCCGATCCGGATCTCCCCGGAGTCGTAGATCTCTCCGCCGGAGCTCACGCCTCCTCCCCCGTCTGGAATCAGGTACAAGCCGCTGTTCTTCTCCTCTTCCGGCAGGGCGTCAAACTCCTCTTGGGTAAACACCCCCCGGACGGGCGTCTCCACGCCGATTTCCGGCCCGTCCGCCGTCTGTTGAATCTTGATGCCGTCTCCGGCGATGTAGGCGGGAGACGGCCCCCCCCACCGCCGCCATCCTCTCCGTCCATCACATCAAAAGAATGCGGTCCGCTTGCGTCAGTAATCGTGACCCGATGTCCGCCCGGAATGTCGTTGATGGATACGGAGGGAGAGAGGCCCTCCTGCCCCTGGGGCCCAGGAGGCCCGGCTGGGCCGGATTCTCCCTGGGGACCCGGCTCCCCGGGGTCTCCCTTCGGCCCCTGAATGCCTTCAGGACCAGGCGGGCCCTGCTCCCCAGCGGGACCCGGCGGGCCTTCTGGCCCCTGGGGCCCCGGGACGCCAGGTCCACCCCCTCCGCCGGAAACCGGCACAGAGGACAGGAGCCTGTCCCCAGAGTAAAGCCCCAGTTCCCCCGCCCCGGTGTAGCCCAGCTTGTCCCCCTTCCGGTCCAGCTCCTGCTCCCACAGATCCGGTGTAGGAGGCCTTGTACCCGCTGCATCCGACGGCACGCCCTCCAGGATAGTCCCCAGATAGGCCCAGGTAGTTGGAAGGACCGTCTCATCCATCCCCCCGAAAACGCCGGCCATTAGCGGCTGGCCGTGAGAGGTAAAAACCTCCCACGGGATGACACACTCTCCACCGTTAAGCAACACAGTTTTCGTGACGCCGCTGCCGCAAAACACCGCTTTTGTGGTCAGGCCTTCCCATTGACCGGAAAATTCAAACTTGGCCATGTAGACATTCACACTTCCAGAGGTTACCGGCTCCCGTTGCCGGACCGCCAGCTGGTTTTTGTTGGCATACAATTTAAACATCCCGGCCGCCGCTTTCTTCCCACGCCTCCGGATACTCCTCCGGACTGAAATTGGTGTCGCTCTTGCAGCGCCAGAGAGCGCCGCCCAGTGTCATGTACTCCCCGGCCAAATACAGGTCGTGGGACCCCTGCACAGGCACGAATGGCCTTGCCGTCTCGGGACTTGTCCCATGTAGCGGCCGGTTGAATGTGTACCAAGCGGATTCCCCGGGCCGGATGTCCGGATACACCGCGTTGTCATAGGCCGAAAAGCACTCCCAGGTCTGTCCATCCGCATTGTAGATGTCTCCTTGTGCATGGACACCGGGTTCCCAATCCGGATATAGGCCTGAGGCTCGGAGCCGCTTGTCGTCCGTGTCCAAGGGTTCCCCGGCCAGGGTCAGCCGGGAGAGGTAGATGGAGCTTGTCAGCGCTGCCAGCTGCTTATCCGTCATAAGTTCAGCCCCCCTTTCAATGGCCGCTGCCAGGGCGGCCGTTTCTTTCTCCATCACAGTTACCCGCTCCTCCAGAGAAGGCGGAGGGTCCGGCGGGTCTACCGGTTCAGGAAGGTCTGCAAGGTATGCTTGATACGCCTCCTCGTTCCACCGGCAGTCTGTCACCGTCTCGCCATCATGCTGGATGGTAACGAAGCCCGCCGCCTGTTTGCCCTCGGGGTAGAATATAGGCTGGAACTCATCCGGGAAGGCCAGCATCCCTGGAACGAATGAACTTTGCAGTGCGGGATACGCCCCGTAGTTGCTTGGGGAGTTATACAAATACTTCATAGTGGCTCCTTTTTACCTGAATGCTGTGACGCAGTATTTGGATGTATCATTTGATTGTGCTTCCGCTGTATCAGACCAAAATTTTAAGGTCTTTTCTTCCGAAGTAATGCTAACGAGTTTCCCGGCGGAATTAGTGCCGGACATACCGCGGACCCAAATAAATCCTTGCCTCCACCCAGCAATATACAAACTACTAGAAGAATCAACAGGGGAAAAATTAGACGAAATTCTTGAAACTATCACCAGGTTTGGATCAAACGGAAATGTCAATACAGTCGGATTGTTTATGCCATATGTCCCTGTACCACGGTAGTTAAAAACAACCGATCTTTCGTAATCGAAGAATTCTAACGGTTTTCCAATCGCTTCATAGTAATAATCCCCAACAACTCCACTTTCCGGATAAGCGTTCGCATCAGAGGAAGAAACATAATCGGGTTCCCCGAGAGTAACTTTCTGGGCATTCATAGAGAAATATGCTGCTGTATTTTCGATAGTTTTTTTGACAGACCCAACACCGTAATACGCAGAATAATATCTATTGCCACCGATGTCAGATTTTTCTATAAAGCCGTGAAAATATTTTCCTACAAGAACGTTAAGAACACTTACGGCGGATGAAAAATAAGCTACAACAGAGCTTGTTGGCTCTGCCATTTCTGGTTCCTTTGTTCCGCCGATTTTTATAGTGCTTGAATACTTACAACTTTGACCGTAACTATTATTTTGAGAGGTAACACAAATATAAATACTTCTCGACGCACCTTTTTGAATGGCCCTCCTCTTCCACCAATATTTGTTGTATTGTCCAATAAATGCCAATATATCATCCGGCACAGCCGAAGCGCTCTTCCCATATAGAGCCGCTGTAGCGTCCTTTAGCAGCGCCGCCTTGGCCAGTTTCGTCCCCTGTTGGGACCAGCCGTTTGCGTTCAGGCCGTTCAAATCAATCGGAAATGTACCCGCCGCCAGCGCTTGTATAAAAGATGTGTAAGTCGGATAAAGCGAAAGCGCATTGGCTACACTTCTTAAATACCGGCTGTTTCCGCTGCCTTTGATAATTCCGTCTGTCATATCAATCCCCTCTCATTCTTCTCCGCACATGATTTCATCCGAAACAAACGGAGATCGTTCCAACAGTGGCCGCAAAGCGTCTACAGCCACTAAAATTGATTCGATGGCATTTGCGCTTGGGATGGTGTTCCACCCCTCCGGAGTTTCCGCTGTACCTTCCGGCAGGATAAAGACGTCCCGTATCCCGGCGATATTTGCAATATACCGGTCCCTCTGGCGCGTTTCCACCCCGTCCCCCGGAAGCCAGGTCCCGGGGCGGGCGGAAGAATAGCCTGAATCGTTTCCATAGGCGCTCATCCAAGCGTCCAGAAATTCCATTGCCGCCGTGACCCGGTTCAGATCTAAAACGTCATAAGCTCCACGGCGGCACCTGGTTGTTGCAAACCACGTCCGTTCCTCCTCCGTCCAGTTGGAAACCCCGCGACGGAACAAACTTTGAAGCCGTTCCACATCCGCCTCCGTCCGGTCCGTCACCAGGCGAATCATCACAAAGCTCCGGGCACTGGAAAGCCCGGAACCGTCAATGGCTGTCACAAGAATCTCATTGACCCCTATTTCCAGCGGGATCTCCGCGAAAAACCGTCCGTCATCCCCAACCGCCGGGGAGGCGCGAACCGTTCCGTTGACGCGGATCGTCACCGCCGGTGGACCGGATATGGCGTCTGCCGTTAATCCGGAGATTCCCTCTTCCGCCCAATCCACCACACGGTGGCTGTCCGGCGCCGTCAGCTCCAGCTCCGGCGGCGTCACATCCAAAACGTAAGCCACGGCGGCGGACGCCTGGTTCCCGTCCCGGTCGGAGACGAAAAACACAATCTCGTGAGGTCCCTCCGACAGATCCGCCTCAGGAGTGAACGACAGACGGTAGCCTCCGGACACCGCGGTTGCAGATGTTCCAGGGAACGGTTCTCCGTCCACCGTCACGGAGAAGGACCCGGGATTGATTCCGGAGCCTCCCGCCTCGTCCGCCGCATCCATCACCACCGTGGGGCGAAGCGTATTCAAATACCCGGGCGGCGGGGAGACCGGCGTCAAGGACGGGGAAATTTGCTCACGAACCACCAGCCGTAATGACGGGAAGTCTGTTCCAGTGAGCGTGGAAGTCTGCCCAGTGCTGTTGGTTACTTCCGCCTCCAGATTATAGTAACCGCCGCTTTGGTAAATCGAAGTGGAAGTGGGCGTGATTGTGCCCTCATAATGGGCCGTTGCGCTGTTATAGGACAGCGTTGTCCAAGCGCCGTTAAACTTTACCCGCACACGGGTAATCGCCATCCATCACACCTCCCCGCTCTGGAACTCGTTGCTCTGATACACGGCGGCAGAGGGGATTGCCTCCACGTCTGTGGCGGCGACGGAGATCTTTACCGGGCTTCCCGCTTTCGCGGGATTTGGCGTCAGTGTGACGCTGATAATCACTGGTGTAAAGGTGTTTGCCATGTCATTTTTCCTCCGGCTTGTCCCAGGTAATCACCACAAATCCATTTGCCCCGTCCGCCCCGGGCAATCCGGGTCCGGGTTCCACATAGACTTCCAATTCATAGATCGGTTTTCCCCAGATGGTGTCCCGCACATGAACCGCTTCGCCGTCCCCCGGCGTTCCTCCCGCACCGCCTTTTCCGCCATCGCCTGTGCCGCCTACCGGCGCCGGAACGCCGGTCCGCCCGAAACAGTCTCCGGCGTTGATATCCGTGAAGCCTGTAGGGTAGTAATCCCCTGAGGCGCTGGAATAAGGCCCGAAGGAAGTTTCCCCGCCCTCTTTGCCGGGGGTTCCGTAGACATGGGACTTCGCGCCCCCCCGGCCGATTTGAACCTCAAATGTCTGCTCCGGATTGATGTGGATAGTGCCAAACCAAATCTTTCCCCCGTGGCCGTCCGCCCCATTTTCACCATAACCGGACTCTACTACAGGTTCGGTCGCCTTCG
Source organism: uncultured Oscillibacter sp. (assembly GCA_910585245.1). Taxonomy (GTDB): domain Bacteria; phylum Bacillota; class Clostridia; order Oscillospirales; family Oscillospiraceae; genus Oscillibacter. The sequence goes on along the minus strand of CAJUCO010000001.1, from coordinate 118,503 downwards.
GTAACCGGACATAGCCGTCCTGCCCCTGGCTTCCCCCCTGGCCTCCCTGCCCGATCACCACAAAGATTTGCTCAACTCCGGGAGGGGCCTGCCAGGAACCGCTTTTTTTGACGACAACCCGCTCTTCATAGAGAAAAGCGCCGTCCGCCTGCAAGAGCGTGCTCTGGCATCCCTGGAGCACGCCGTTTTGAATTTGCAGCGTTTGACTTATGCGTCTTGCCGTTGTGGCGTTGGACGCATCCAGCCAGATGGTGTCCACGTCTCCAATTTCGCTGGCCGGGTCCCCCCGGCCGGTGGTCTCGATCTGATTGCCTCCGTACTGGCTTAATATCAGCTTGGCCGCCGTCCGCGCCTGCTCCGCCGTGTGGATAAATGGATTTTGCACGGTTACGGTTTTTTCGCTGGCCGTCTGGTTCCCCGGAATCACCAGCTCTTTGACGCGGTTATCCTCTGCCCCCTCCGGAAGAGGGGGCAGCGCCAGCTGAAAAATCAGGGTGGAGATGGATTCGTTTGCCTTCATGACGGGGTATTTCTCCAAATTTCCAAGGGTTATCTGGTTCCCCTGTTTCCATAGCGGTTCCGCCGTCAGCTTTCCGGTTTCGGCGTCCGCCCGGGGCCAGGTCCCGCTAACCTGGCAGGCCCAGCGTATGATATCGCCGCACTTCTTGCCGGTCACATCCTCAACACTGTTGGCGGTTACGGGCATATCCGCGTAATCCGGGTCCACATACCAGCGGGTAGAGAACACCCGCCCCAACTGGAGAGTTACCGCCTCAAACCAACCAGCAAGCGTTGTGGGAAGCGTCTCCGGCGGGAGAAAAGTCCGGTCCACCAAAAGCCCTACAATGTCCACCAGGGACCATTTCATAGTCAGGCTGTTATCGCCGGTCTTCCAGCCGTCATCGGCCTGGTAGAAAAGACCCAGCCGCTTATACTCCACCGCGCCGCCGGGCAGTTGGAACCCCATATAGAGGTCCACGTCCTGCCGGGCCTCCAGGCTTTGGAAAATGCCGTCCTTCCGGCGGGGTTCAAACCGCCTGGATTGGTTGTCCATGGCAATGGATGCCGTGCCATAAGGTAGGGACAGGCAGGAGAATTGCCCCTGCTGTTGCACGGAGAAGGAGGCCAATTGCCGGCCGCTCCACTCCTCATAGAGGCCTGGGAAGATCTCCACCAGACGGAACCGGCGGCCCGGAAGGCTCCATTTATAGACCGTCAGCCGGATCTCATCAGGGTCCCAAACGGTGAATCCGTCAAAAACGCGTGCCGTCTCCAGATTCCCCGTCACTTCTGCGCGGTAATAAGCCGTACCGTTATACCGCACCTCAAGGAGAAAATCCTCCGGCACGCCGTCCGTCGGGTCTGAGGAAAAGAACAGAGTGACTGTCTGCAAAATATGGATATTCTCAAATCGGAGCGCCGCAAACTGCGGGGATGGGAAGACCCCGTCCGCACCGCTTAACGCTTCCCCGGCGTAGCCGACCGGCTCCGGAGATTGGAGCCCGTCGGGAAACGGGGAAAAAGATCCGTCCGGCACGGCCCGCCCGGGCTCCGCCGTTGCGTAACGGGGCGGCGGGTTAAAGTTCCTGTCATGCAGCTGTTCCGGCCTGCTCCAGGGCGCCTCCGGGGACGCTTCTACAGGCAAAAACACCTTGTCCGGTCCGGAGATGTCCACAACCGCCCGGACATAGGTCCGCCGCCGGTCTGCTACCGCCGCCTGACAGTATGCGGCGCTGCTTTCAATCATGGGGTTCTACCTCCCGAAGCGTAAATCCAAGGCCATGCCAACAAGGGATTCCATCTTCCGAGAATAAGAAGGCAGGCGGCGTGATCGAATCCACCAGGAAACGCCCTGTCACCAGCTCCGCCCGCCCGTTTGGCAGAACCGACGCCTGTACAGGGCCTCTGGCGTGCAGCGCGTCCAGAATCCGCCGCGTCATCTCATTGTCCAGGTAGTCATAGGACCATTTGGCCCGCCAGATCGTTCCCCGGCTTTCCTCTACCATCCGGCCGGTAATCATTTCAACCTGCACCATTAAATCCTCCTCCCAGCAGGCGTAGCGGTCCCCACTGGATTCCGGAAGAGGGATGCTGTTTAAAATAATCTGTATCACCTGTCATTCACCGCCTCCGGATTGGCCCGATTCACGTTCCGAAAATCCTGATAAGTCGCACGGGCCAGATCTACGCCGTTCACAGGCACCACCACGGTCAAGTCGCCTTTGGGCTGCCAGGATGCCGCGGATACGCCGTTTACAACAGCCTCGCCTACATTCATCACATCTCTGGCGGTGACGCCTCGTTCAACCCGGAGGTTTTCCGGACTGAAGGAAGCCCCGGCAGAGGCCAGAATCGCCGACACCTGTTGCGCAATGGCTTGTGCCTGGGCATAGAGAGCGCCCTCTTTGGAGCGCAAGCCCTCCATCAAACCCTCCACGGTTCCCACGCCACTGTTGAACGCCGTTTCTTTTATACTGCCGAGAGATTCCCCTAGTTTGCTGTTGTACTCGTTTTCCAGCGCGTCCAGCTCTCCCTTGTAAAACTCCTCCGCCACCTCACGGGCCTGCTGCTGCTTTTCCTCCCAGAGGGAGTTGTACTCATCCCACTCCTCATTTGTCTTTTCCAGCAGCCGTTTTCCGTACTGTGTGGCAGTATCGTTGTCCATGGCTAGAACCTCATCCATCAAACTCTGGGAGATCCCCCGTTCCCGAAGATCGGACAGCACATCCCGATATTCATTCACCGCGTCAATGTGCTTTTGAAGATCTTCCAGAGACATCATCCCGGACTCCTTGTCGATGGAATAAAGGTCCCCGTAATCTGCAAGCCGCTCCGCCATGCGGTCCTGCTTATCCAGAACTTTTTTATACCGTGTCTCCAACTCGCTCAAAAGCGTATCCGTCTGCTCAATCCAGAGCTTGGCCTCCTGTTCCCCAAGCGTTTTGTCATATTGATAAATCTGCTCGGTCACTTTCCGGTATTCGTCCACGTTGGCGTCGTCGGTCAGGAACTGGTCCCGGTACTTTGCCAGCGCGTCGTAGTACTCTTTTTCATTCACGGCGTCCAGATTCCGCCGGTACTCCAGCTCTGCCGTCATGGCCTTATAGGTCTCCAGATCCTTCTCCGCCTGCGTCTTCGCTTTTTCAGCGGCCTTGGAGGCCGACCGGGCGGCGGAAGAAGCGATTTTGGACGAAGACTGAACCGTCCCCGTATAGCTGCCTACGCTCTGCTGGAGCCGTCTCAGCGCGGCAATCTGGGCGTCAATGGCTTTGGCGTCCCCATTGGCCGCCAGAGCCGCTTTGCCCTTGGCGGCTTCCCAATAGGCGCTCCCCGCGTTATACGCCGCGGTTGATTCAACGGACAAAACAGCGGCGTTTCGCGCACTCTCCTTCTGGATCTCCAGGGAGGCAATCTGGTCTTCCAGTTTCACTTGAGCCAAGCGGGCATATTCGTCCTTGTTCAGCGTTACCGCCCCGGTCTCCGTATGAATGGCCACAGCGGTGTTATACCCCGCGTCAATGAGCTTCAGCGCGGTATCCAGGCTCAAAGACCCGCTCTCTGCCTGCTCATCCAGGGCGGCCTTCAAAAGGTCCGTCTCTGAAATAAGGGCCTGTGTGGAGGACTGCATATCCGCATAGGCCTCCGTCAGGGCTGCCGCCGTTTTTTCCGCATCCTCCATGGAGGAGCTTGTGTCCTCGACGGCGTCTCCCAGATCTCCATATTTCTCAGAAAAATAAGTAATGGCACTTTCGATAGAAAGGAGCGCGTCTTTCAGTTGGCTGACGGAGCTGGACGCCTGAGCAACAGCAATATCCGCCTCTCGGATATCCTTTCGAGAGGTTTTGGATAGAGAGGCTCTATGTTCCTGGGCGGCGGCCAACTGGGATTCCGCCGCGCGCAAATCGTTAAGAACTTGGGTATGCTCTTTGTCCAAAACCATCATATACCGGGCGGCTTCCGCCCGTTCCTGCCGCTCCGCCTCCGCCTCCGCCAGACGGCGGAGCGCTTCGGTAGTCATATTCAGGCTTCCCGTCTCCTGGTCATAGGCCAGGGCCAAACTGGGAATGGTTTGGTTTAGCTCCTCCACAAGGCCCGCCATGGCCTGCTCCTGGGCCATAGTCCGCTTCTCCATCTCCGCCAGCTGCTCCAGAGAATCCACCCGGGAGAACATATCCGCCCGGCTCTGCCGGATAGCGGCGGAATTGTTCTCATAAAGCTCCGTACTCTCCCGGATGGTGTTCATCAGCTCGTTGGTTCCGGAAACCAGGGCCGGCAGCTCCTCCTCGCTCACCGCTACCAGCTCCGTCAGCGCGGACACGGCTTCCGTAGCCTCCTGTGCAGCCCCTCGCAACGCCGGAGACAGCCGCTCGGAGAAGGCGATTTCCAGCCCGTCCACGGCGCTTTCCAGCAGCGTCATGTCCCCCTCCAGATTGTCAAGCTGAGTCTCCGCCTGCTGGGAGGCGGACCCGAACGCGCCCTCCAGTCCGGACTGGAACTCCTTCAGCTTCTCCGGAGTTGTGGCAATCATCTTGTTAAAAGCGTCCAATCCCTGAGTGGTGAAGATTGTGGCCAGAGCGGCGTTCCGCTGTTCCCCGGTCATCCCGGCCAGAGACTGGTTCAGCGCGTCCACAGCTTCGTTAAAATCCCGGGCGGCCCCGGCCTCGTCATAGGCGGAGAAGCCCAGCTGCTCCAGAGCCTTCCGGGCCGCCTCTGTGGGCGTGTAAAGATCCGCCATGGCCCGGTTCAGGGCTGTAGAGGCGGCCTCGCCCTCCAGATTCTGCTCCGCCAGACGGAGAAGGGACAGCGTCAGGCTTTCGGCCCTTTGCCCATATCCGTTGGCCGTGGCCGCGCCCCGGCTCAGCGCCTCGCCCAGACCGGCCACCGAGGTGTTGGCCATTGTGGCGCCCTTGGCAATGAGATCCGTGTAATACTGGGCGTTCGCCATTTCATCCTTGAAGCCCTTGACGCTGCCTGTTACATACGCCGCCGCGCTCTCCAGAGACAGCGCCCCGGCCGCCGCCAGATTCAGCGTGTCCGGCAGCGCCGCCATTTGCTCCTTGGCGGACAGGCCCGCCTGGGCCAGGATATTCAGGCCCCGAGCCGCCTCCTCGGCGGAGAAGGCGGTGATTGCCCCCATTTCCTTGGCAAATTCCTGAAGCTCCCGAATTTGCCCCACGGGAAGACCCATCGTAGCCGCTACCTGACTCATGGCTGATCCAAAAGCCTTTCCGGCCTCAACAGCGTCTTTGCCAAAGGCCACCAGCATAGCGCCCAGTTTTTTCAATGCGCCCAGAATCACGCCGGAGGCCAGATTTGCTTTCAGAATATCGCCGAACTTCAGGGCGCCTCCGCCGGCGCTGTCCAGCGCGCTGCCCGCGCCTTTTACCTCCTGTCCAAACTCGTCAATGGATTTTGCGGTGAAATTAGTACTTTTTTCCGCCTCACGCAAATAGCGCTCATTCTTTTCAAGGGCTTCGTTTAATCCGATGAGTTCCGTTTTCGCCTGGTTCAGCTGCCGCTGGTAATTCTGTGTTCGCCTGTCTGATTCGCCGTAGGCCTCTGTGGCGTCCTTGACCGCTTGGGCAAGCGCTTTCACAACGGCTTTTTGTACGTCAGACTGCCGCGTCAGAATATCCTGCTTTTTGGTGAGATAGTCCAGACTGTTTGCCTGACCCTTAAATTCGGCGCTGGCCAGCGTCAGCTCGCTTCTCAGCGCCCGGTACTCGCTGTTGATGTCGCTCATCGCCCGCTTGAATGCAGTCTCTCCATCAATCGCGATTCTGGTAGTAATCGTTCTATTGTCCGGCATATTTACCCCTCGTCAAATCCTTCTTCAGTCCTTTTCGCCGAAGCTCCAGCTCCACAAGATCAAAAACCAGGCCTACCGGAAGTAAAAGCGCTTCCCGGACGCTCAGATGAAGAAATTGGGTCGCGGCATTTAAGTACTTTCCCCGCGTCAGGGCGCCTCCGTTTTTTTTTGGAGTTCCAGAAGACCGACATCCACTTCGTTCCGTTCCGGCCCCGCTTCCTGATGAAAGCCCTCTTGAACTGCCTGGATAATGGCCCGTCTGGCCTCCGGCACCTCCATAGGAGAAAGCCCCATCAAAAGCTGCTCCTCCGTGGGGATTTGTCCTCCCTCAAAGCCCTGATACCGCCTCCAGAGCTCTCCCTGTTCCGCCAGCTTGGCCAGCATCCAACAGATTGCTTTCAAAGACGTACGGTTGTTCCCCTGGATATGGTCCAGAACAAAGCCGTCGGAGCCAAACGTTTCATAGACGTCAAAAAGCGCCGCCGCGTTCATCAAAAGATGATAGGTCCGGCCCTCATGCCGGAAAGGGATCGTTTTCATTACACGCTCCCCCCTGAATCCCCATCAATATCCGTGCTCTCTCCGGTAAACATACCGTCCACCCACGCTCTTGCCTCATCCTCCGTATCAAAGTCCTCGGAATAGCACCGCCACTTCCCGATTTTGCACGAGGATGCGGTAAACTGGAGCTTCCCGGTTGTCAGGGTGATATTTTCGCCATTGGTGTTGTATTCGCCGCCCTGGAGCATGGCCTTCACTTTCGGGAAAAAGATGCCCCTGCACACATCGCGCGTATCGTCCAAAAGCATATTGACATAGAACCCCATGCCCCCATAAGGCGGTTTGTCATTGTCACCGAACCACATATTCTTTTTTTCTCCCGTCTCAATCTCCGCTCCTGAGACGGCAGACATAGCAGTTCTGGGAATCTCCGTCACCTCGACGGCAAGGGTTGCCTCCTTGAACTTGTTGACATATACTTTCAAAGCGTTGTCCCCGTACCCCTTTGCCTCATTGAAGGTTGGGGTCTCCGTCACCTTGTTAAGAGAGCCCAGAGACGCCGCCGGACCGTACTGAGGCAGCTTTCCATCTGGTTCCGGGTCCGTCTCCGCAAAGGGCGCCCATCGAATATATTTCGCACCGTATTCCATAGATATTCCTCCTTATAGTCCCTTGGATCTCAGCCAACGGTTATAAATCTCCGCTTCTGCTTGGGTGGTCTCCTTCGCAGAAGTTTCATTGCCTTTCCACACAAAAGGCCGCGCCGGTTGCGTTCGAGTACCATATTCATTGACAAACGCTATTTCCGCATTACGCACCCGAATGGGATTTCCTTTTTTATCCAATCCCCGGATGCGAGTTCCGCTGGGGTACACATAAATTACCCGCTTGCCATCTTTCAACTTTATTTTGCTCTTTTTAATACTGCCGATGGTAAGTCCGGTATCTTGAATACCCATGTCTTCCGCCGCGCGCTTTTGAGCTTGCACCACTACGTCCGCCCCCGCGTTCAACATCGCGTCCTGGACATCCGCGGGAATCTCCTCAACTTCCGACATGGATAAGATCAGCTCATCCAGCCCGGAAAAACTCAATTGGGCCATCAGAATCCCCCTTCCACCGCTTCAAACTCAAACACGTAGTGTTGTCCGATTTTATCGGAGGCATTGACGACTGTGGGAGCCGCAAAGCCCCGCACAGTGGCCAGCGCCTGCTTCAGATGTTTTTTCTTGGGGTTTGGCCTCCGCTTCAGGGGTAGGAACCAGTGGAGCTGCACCAGATACCGGGTCGCGTGGGGCGCGTTGTCTCCGTGTCCGGCCGGAATCTCCGTGGCGTTCCAGGTACAGTATTCCTCCGACTCCCCCGTGTAGAAGTCCGGCTCAAGCTCCGCCACCAGAGGCGCCACTGCCGCCCGCAACTTTTCTTCCATACTCAAACCGCCCCTTTCCGGCTCAGAACTTCGCACCACAGCTCCAAATACTCCCGGCGGTCCTCATAGTCGTTGACATACACAATTTCGTAGTCAATTTCTTTGTACCGGACAAACATTTTCCGTTCAATGGGTTTTCGCGTCCAGCGAATCAGGAAGCGGACCTTGACTTCCCCGAAATCAGCGTTGGCCCGGACGATTTCCCGCCCGCTGGTCCTGGAAAACTTCGCCCAGCAGCGGCGGACAAGCTCCGGGTCTGGCTCTCCATACCCATCCGGGTCCAGAGGTCCTTTCCGGTATATCGCAATTCGCTTGTCCAGCTCTCCGGCATTGACATACATGGAAATCTCACCCCTCCCTGGACGTAAATGCGTCCGGCTCTGTAAGTTTCAGCTGGTTAAAACACTGGCGAAACCCCATATTTTCAGAAATCCGTGCATCCACCCTGGTCCCCCGGTTATCCCAGGCATCCAATACCAGGGCGTTGACACAAAGGTCATATTGCGCCCGCCGCCCCGTATTTTCCGGGGGCTCTAAAATTCCGGCCTGCTCCATGTAGCTCACGGCGGAGAGATACAGCGAGTCAAGAAGCAGGTCGTCTTCCGGTTCCAGCGCGTCTATACGGCAATAAGCCAGTAGCGCCGCCCGCCGCACCGCCTCCATTCTCAGCCCTCGGCGCCGGTGCCCATGGTGGCCTTAAACGCCGCCTTTTTGTCCATCATTACCGCCGTCATGCGGCACAGGCCCCGCAGCTCATAGCTGTCCGTGGCCCAGGCGTCGCCGCCGACGTCCGTCGCTGCCATCTCCAGGCCCTTACGGATGAACAGCGTCCCCAAAGCCTGGAATTTGCCCACATAGATGGGCGTCTTGCCCGTCTCACCGGGAATCAGGTCATTGTCCCCATAGGTCACTTGCCGCCCGTTCAGGCGGAACACGCTGGGGTCCGCCGGGTTGGGTACCAGCAGGGACCGCCCGTTCTTGTCCTCCCAGCCGTCCATTTCCGCGTAGCCGTCCTGGTTGGTCAGCAGTACGGCCCCCATGCTGTGGGCGGTGTTCAGCTTCTGGATCATGGCCCGGCGCAGCGTCTTGGCCTCGCCGCCAGCGGGGAGAGCGACTTCCGTCTCCAGCTTTGCCAGAAGCTCCAGCAGCAGCGTGTTCTTGGTCAGAATGTACTTGGGCCCGAACCAGCCCGCCAGATACCGCAGAAGTCCGGCGGTGTTGTCCTCCAGCAGCTCGCTGGACACCGGCAGCCGGTCGCCGTATTTCTCCACGGTGTATGTCACCTTGTCAAATTTGGGCTGGTCCTCCTTCCCAATGGTTCCCATCTCCAGAATCTTCGGCAGAGCCTTCCGCTTGCCCTGCTCAATGGCCCGCCAGCCGGAAAGGGTCCGCACCTGCTCCACGGTGAAGAAGCGGCTCAGGTCTAAATACTCCTTCTCGTACTCGTGAATCATGTTGTCAAACTCCGCCGGGACCAGGAAGCCGCCGTCGGACCCCTCCGGCGTACCGCCGGTTTCCGTCAGGGCCTTGGTCAGAGGCGCGAACGCCTCCACGCCCCACGCCTGGCGCACCTTCACGCCGCCCCGCAGGGCCTTGACGAAGGCCGCGGTGTACTCGTTTGTCCGGCGGATGTCGTCTACCGCCTTGCCCTTGGCCTTCTCCTCCCGCTGAGTCAGGAAGTTGGCGTGGAGGCCCTTCAGCTTCTCATCCTTCTCATCAAAGCGGCCCTCCTCGGCCAGCTGGGCCTCGGCGGCGTCGATTTCAGCGTTCATTTTGGCTACCTCGCCCAGAAGATTCTTGTGGGCCTCGAAGTCCTTTTTCGCCAGGAGGTCGTTGCCCTCCTTCAACTTCGCCGCCCGGTTGCTCTTCAGTTCCAAAAGTTCCTGATACGTCATGCGAAAATCCCTCCATATCGTTTTTCTTCCTGTTCCTGCATGGCCTTGGCCAGCCGGAACGTCTCATCGTCTCCGGCCTCCGCCGGGTTGGGTGTTTCTCCGCCGCTGTAGCGCTTGCTCTTGGTCACCCCCGCTCCAGGTTGGGCAGGGACGGCTACAAAGGAAATCTCGTAAGCGTCCGTCACCTCATCCAGGTCGAACCAGCACGATTTCCCGTCGTACTCCCTGCCACCAATGTGCCGGCAGATGGTCTCCCGCTGATCTTTTCCGCAGATAGAGCACAGGGCCTTCCCAACGGCCAGCCCCACGGAGCACTCCCGGAGGATGCCGCCCTCAATGGCGGCAATCATATCCGCCGTGGAGTCCGTCCGGGGCATATAGCACCGCAGGACCAGGGTCTTGTTCCCCTCTTCGCCCTCCACCTTGGCGGCGTAGACCCGGGCGGTCTGGGCGGCGGCGCTCCACTTGTGGTCCTGGAGCACTGGCAGTCCCACGAACTTCTCCGCCATCTGCTGAAGCGCCCCGGCGGTGAAGCGCTCATGGTCCCGGTCCACCTGGTCGCCGCAGGCCGCCAGCTTAAACACAAACACCTCCCCGGCGCTCAGCGTCCGCAAGGTCTGCTTGTTGATCAGCAGCATATCCATCTCCGTGGGCGTGATGCTTTTTTCAACCTTGGCGGACTTTAAAATTTGGTTCATAGACATCCCTTCTTTCAATAAAAAATCGTCAGCCTGAATACAGACTGACGTTTTTGATATGGCGGATGCTTTGCAATAGATTTCTTCCTTATTTTCTGTTGGTGGCCTCTCCGCCGCCAGCATTTTCAAAAAATTCATTGAGCCGTTCTTTTTCCTCACCTCCCGACTTCTCTTTTTTCATCCACTCCCTTATAGGAGCCATTACTTCCTCCCACAAAGCTGGTTCCGCGTCTGGAGGTGCCAGCTCCTGAAGCGCCTTGAAAAGCCAGAATATTTCACCACCATACGCATAAAGTCGAGAAACTCTGCCTTACGTTTCTCACTCAGATGGGCAAAAGTTTCCAGCAAGCATTGCCGGTTCTCCGTCGACTCCATAAAATCCTCCTTGCCTTTCCGGGCCCCTTGGACAGGGGCCCGTCCTTCACTTCCTCCAATTCTTCAAGGTCAGCGCAATCGAGCACAAAGACAGTGCCGCACTGACGGCCATCAGGCCATAGATCAAAACATCCATACTTGACACCGTACAAGAGGTCTGGTATTCTTTCCTCAAGGGGGAGGTTTCCCTCCCCCTTCCCCTATTCGGTGAGCTTCTCAATCAAGAGAAGCACCACCAGGATGAGGTTGAGGATGGCAACGGTGAGGTTGATGTAGCTTGCTAGGCGGTCGACCTTGCCGTTGCTCTTTTTCCTCTTGCCCATCGGTAAATCACCTCCTTTCTGATCTGATACCAGTATATAACATTGCACAGTGTTATTCAATTGACAGATTTCACAAAGTTACACAATGTTATTTGTGCACATCATAACATTGCGTAGTGTTATATTGTGGTGTATACTAAGACAAAAGTAGAAGGGAGGTGAAGTATGCCAGCCTCAAAAGCGCACATGAAGGCCACAAACAAGTGGATGGCCAAGGCCTACGACCGGGTAAATCTCACAATGCCTAAAGGCAAGAAGGAAATCGTACAAGCACACGCAGAGGACATAGGAACGTCCGTAAACGGCTTTATTAACCGGGCCATAGACGAAGCCATGGCCCGGGACAAACGCGCCCAGGCGGCCCCTGACGAGACGCTGGGACATACTACAGAAGAGGAGGTGTGAAACGTGAATATGTCGGAGAGCGCCAGAATCATACTCGGCCTCCGGTCAAAGGGATGGACCGATACGGAAATCACAGACTTCATCCTTTGGGTCGAAACCGGAGAGGAACAGTACAAACCAGAGAAGGAAGAAAAGCAGGAATAAGGCCATGGCCCGGGACAAACGCGCCCAGGCGGCCCCTGACGGACCGTCCGGGGTATGGGGAAAGGAGGTGCGGGAGTGTGAATATGCAGGAAAACTTTCGGCTGATCGAAGCGCTGCAAAGCGCGGGATGGACGTCGGATGAAATCATCAACTTGATTAAGTACGTCGAATCCGGCGAGGAGCAGTATAAACCGAAAAAGGCCGGAGAGCGGACGTGAGGCCGGGGCATTCTACAGGGAAGGAGGCGAGCAGGAATGACAGAAAAAGAGCGGAAGGACACCAAAATGGCGACCATCTATGAATTGCGGCTGCTTTTCACCAGCGGGGAGAAAAGAACATACACGGTGGAAGAAATCGCGGAACTGCTGGACAAAATCGCCGCCGCGAAGGATCAGGAATAAGGCCAGAGGCCGGGGAGGAATCCCCGGTTTCTCTTTTGGCCAGGAGACAGTTTCAAAAATTTCGTCAGTCTGTATTCAGTTGTCAAGGTGCAGTTATTTGGCCTACTCGCTTCCGGCGGGATTTGTTCCCGCCCTCTGGCGGCTCAGCCCCGGCCAGTCGGCCAAGGGGACATAGTTCAAACTGGCGTATCTGGCGTCGCCGCCGGGCACGGAACCCATATCCTCCAATGCCCGGATTTCGTCCGCCGAATAGACGCCCAACTCGCGCATGGTCCGATAGAATGCCGCCTGGGCGGCGGAATCGCCCTTGAGGAATACCTTCAGCTCCCGCTTGACCCGGAGCCATCCGGCCCGCTCGCCGGGCAGGAGCAGCTTATAGCTGTCCTCCTGGCCCCACTGGGTTTCGTAGCCCAGAAGCGTGTAATTGACGTACTCGATGCCGTTTTGCTCGTTGCTCTCATAGCTCTGCTTCCCGGCGTAGGCCAGGTGCAGCGGCACGCCGAAGAACCGGCACAGGTCCGCCACCCGGACTTCGTTGCTCTCCACAAACTGGGCGTCGCTGTTGTTCATGGAAATGGGCTGGTACTTCAAGCCCAGGTCCAGCACCGCCAGCCGGAAGGCGTTCCCCGGCCCCCGGTGGACGGCCTCCCAGGATTTGCGCAGCTGCTCCTTGGGGTCCACCAGGACCTTGCTTCCATCAGGCTGTTCCTGCAAATAGGGCTTGCCAAGGTCCGAGTCGGTGGTCAGGATGCCGCAGGGCTGGCCTCCGCTGAGCCAGGTGGAGTTTTCGTATTGCTGGGCCGCCCTGGCCGTGGCCAGGGTCATGGTGGCCCGTTTGAGGACGCTGACGCCCTCCAGGCCGTCCTCGCTGTAGGCTTTGTAGTGCAGCACATCGTCCGGCCGCAGCGCCGTCCGTTCCCCGGTCATGGGATGGGTGAAGAAATACCAGAGGTGGCCGTCCTGGTCCACATGGGGCCTCACATGGTCCGGCGGCAGTGGAATCAGCTCCATCGGGTGGCCGGAATTGGGGTCCCGGTTGATCCAGGCGTAGGCGTTCCCACGGAGCAGCTGGTTGCAGAGCATCAGCCGCTGATAATCGAAGGTGGTCATAGCCTCGTTGGCCCGCCCCCAGAGCACCCGCCCCAGGCGGTGGTCCGGCAGCCGCTCCTTGGTCCGCTCGTTCATGATGTACACCGGCAGCACCGCCATGGAGGTGGAAAGCACCTCCACACACCTGTTTACGGTGGAGACCTTCATAGCCTTATCACGGCTCATGGAGATGTCCCCGTCCCCGCTCAGCCATCCGGCGGGGTTGTCCAGGGGCAGAGAACGGACCACGCCGCCGCCCAGGCTCTTCCGGGGGCTATCCAGCGTCCGTCCGGCCCGGACCAGGCCCTTGCGCAAGCTCACTCGGCATCCGCTCCTTTCTCCGTGTCGCCGCCCCAGAGGGACAGCACGGCGCCCGCAATCATCAGACCGCCGCCCACGATCAGCCCGGCGGGCGGGTAAATCAGCCCCGCCCCCACCGCCACCAGCGCGGCGCCGCCCAGCAGAGCCAGCTCCGCCAGGTGCCGCACAAGTCCATTCGCGATGTTCTTCAATGCAATTCCTCCTTACAGATGATAGTCCCGCGTCCTCATTGCTTCCGCCAAGTCCGGCGGCTGGGCCTTCCAAACCAGCCACGCCGCCACGGCGATGACCCAGGCCACCGTGATGTCGATGCGCCCGATACTCCGGTCCTTCATGGGCTTGGTGTTCTCGTTCCCGTCCACCGCGCAGCGCACGTTCCCAAAGCACCACCGGGCGCAGGTGTTATGGACGTGGAGCATCTCCCGCCCCCGCAGCATCCGCTCGATCTCCTTCATGGCCGGGCTCATGCCCACCATGGTCTGGGAGATAGAGATAACCCGGACCCCCGCGTCCTGGAGCTGGGGCGTCAGGGTGTCCGCCAGGTGGGCGTCCACGCCGAGATACAAAAGCTCGTAGAGCTCTTTCGCCTCCAGCACCGCCTCCACCATATCCCGGAAATCCACCATGTCCCCGGCGCACAGGCTCAAAAAGCCCGCCCGCTCCCAGTCCCGGAAGGGCATTCCGTCCGCCTTCTCCGCCTCCAGCACCGTCTGCCGGGGCTTCCAGGCCCGGAACAGCACCACCGCCGTCTCCAGCCCCGGCTGGGGCGGGAACACCAGTACGAAGGCCGTCAGGTCCGTGGTCTTAGAGAGGTCCAGCCCGCCGAAGCACCGCTTGCCCGTCAGATGCTCCCGGACCCACGCCTCCCGTTCTTTCTTGGCGGAGGGTCCGATCTGGGTCTTGTCGTACAGCGTCAGCGGAAGCCACCCCACGTCCTTGGTGGAGATCCACTCGTTCAGCCGCAGCCAGCGGAAGGACCGCTCCGCCGCCTCGCTCTGCCTCGCCGCCCGGGCCGCCGCCCGGAACTTCCGGGCGTTCATAGTCACGCCATAGGAGGGGTTGCAGGCTTTCCAGAGCGCCTCGTCGTAGATGTCCAGGTCCTTCAGCTTGTCCGGGTCGTCCCCGGTGAGGACGGACACGCCGTACATCACCGGCAGCCACTCCGGGTCGTCCATGTCCCCCGGCCGCTCCGGCTTCCCCTGCCGCCAGGCCAAAAGCCTCCGGCATTTCTCGTGGACCTCCCAGCCGATGGAGGCCCGGTCCGGATCGTCCCCGGCCGTGGTCAGCACCAAAACCGTCTGCTGGCGCCTCGCGGCGTCGGAGCCGGTGGTCAGCACCTCCCAGCGGGCCCGCCCCTTCCGGCCCTTCCAGGCGTGGAGTTCGTCGCAGAGGATGGCGGAGAAGGAGGGGCCGTGCTTGTTCTCCACGTCTCCGGAGTAGACCTTCATCACGCCGCCGAAGCGGGTGCGGATTTCCCGAACGCTGTCCCGGCACCAGGCCAGAGGCTTGTGCTCCGGCCGGCTGAGGGCGGTGTTCTCCACCATGTACTTGGCGCACTGGTAGATGATATCCGCGTTTTCCTTGTCCACGGCGAAGATGCCCACGTTTGGCCGGGACTCCCCGTCCGCCAGGAGGTGGTACAGGCCCAAACCGGCGGCGAACTCGCTCTTGCCGTTCTTCTTCGGAATCTCGTTGTATAGAAACCGCCGGTACCGGACCCAGCTCCCGTCATCGTCCCGCACCTGGACGCCGTAGAACTCCCGGACAATCTGTTCCTGCCAGGGGAGCAGTTCAAAGGGCTGTCCCGCCCACTCGTTCTGGCCGAACACCAGCAATCCGAAGAAGCGCAGCACCTGGTCCACGGCCTCCTGGCAGTAACGCAGCTCCGCGCCGTCGTCCGGGACCGGCACATGGATGAACGGCGTCAGCCAGACGGCTTCAGGCATCCCGGCGGCCTCCCTCGATGAGCTGGAGGAAGGGGTTATCGTCCTCCTTGGGCCTCAAATCCTCCGGGATCACCAGGCGGCAGCGGGAGGTGACGGTGAGCCCCATGTCGTTGGCACAGGCCCGAGCCTGCTTGAAGTAGCGGTCCTGGATGCGGCTCCAGTCCTCCGCCGCCTCCTGGTCCTGCCGGTCCAGGGCGTCCACCGCCTCGCGGCTGGCGGCGACCCAGCCATGCTGGGCAGTGAGATACCGGCCCAGGACGTCCGCGTCCAGGTCCGTGTAGAGCCCGGCGGCGATCAGCCGCTTGCCCAGGGCACGGAAATCCTTCTTCATCCACTCCGGCAGCCACTTGGGCGGCTTGGCCTTCTTGGTTGGCTCCACACGGGGCTCCCGGCTCCGGCGCTCTGCCTCCTCGGCGCGGCTCAGGTGCTTGCGGCCCGTGGCTTTCAGCAGGTCCGTGGGCTGTCTTGGTCCCGGCATAATTTCAGCTCCTTTCGGCGGGTTTTTGCGGGATTTGCGGCGAACCTACAGCGCCGTGGGGAGAAAATCCCACACGGAGGAGGGCCCGCGGTATTTTTGCGTTAGAAAAAAACTTTTTCAACCGGGGGGAGGGGCCGCAAGGATTCGCGCGGTTCAGGCACGCGGGACGCCCGCACGCCCAAAGCTGCCCCGGTTTCCGGCCTCAGCGGCGCCGTTTTCCCTGCCGGTTTCGCCACAGTTCCCGGGCTGTTTTGCGGCTGTGGCAGGAATGGCAGAGGCTTTCCAGGTTCCCCGGGTCCGTGAACACGGCCCAGTCCCCCTTGTGGTCCCGGATGTGGTCCACGTCCGTGGCGTACCGGCGCTCGCCCCGCCGGGCGCACTCCCGGCAGAAGGGCTCGGAAAGCAGCTGGTCTCCCCGCAGGCGCTTCCACTCGTCCGTCCCGTACATCCAGCGCCACGCCTGGGACTCCGCGCTCCGCCGGTCCTCCTTGGGCGGCTGGTGGGCGGCGCAGTAGCCGCTGGAGACCAGGACGCCGCACCCGGGATGCCGGCAGGGCCGCGGCGGTTTCATTGCCATGGGCTATCACCTCCACGCAAAACAAAAGCTACGGCCAACAACCACGCGTCTTCTCACGCGCTGGTCATTGGCCGTAGCTCTCAAAGCATTCGCCCTTCACGATATCCAAAATGTGCTCGGTCTTGCATATCCGGCAGTACGCGATGATCTTGTGCCCCTCGGTATCCGGCAGCACCTGCATCATCTTCCGGTTTCGGTTGCAGCTAGGGCATTCCAGCCACCCGTTCCTCACGGTCAGCATCTTACCATATTTTCCATGCGTTTGCAATGCTTTACGCGCTCCTTTCCCTAAAGTTAATACGGTTATCAAGGCTGAAAAATTTAATAAAAAGCTATTTCTTCCGCCGCCGTCTGTGCTTTGCCCGGGGCTGTCCCACGGTAACGCCCGCCCTGGCGATATACTTGATATATCGGTAGTGGCCGTAAACTGTTTTCACATCTCCGGTATCCGCCAGACGGATGCAGCGGCTCTCCGGCGGCATCTTCAAAGGTGTGTCGTCCGGTACCCGGAAGCACTCCCGCTCCGGCTTGCGGAGGTTCCGGCTCCCGGACCAAAGCCGGAGGCCCAGCTTGTCCCGCTGCTCCTTGCAAAAGTACCGGGCCAGGGATTCAAAGTGTTTCTCCTTATCCACCCGGATGGAACGGAACTCGATATTGCCCTGGCCCCACAGCCGCCGGATTAGGTCGTAGTCCTCGCCGGTGGCGTTGATTAAAATATGATGGTGCCAGCGGCCATCCATATAGAAATTCTCATGCTGGTGCTTGTGCTCCGTAACGTAGATGTACCGGAGCTCCTGTCCTAAGTCCTTCCGGGCTTTCCGCAGCCGCTTCAAAAACGCCTTGATTTTCTTCAGTGCCTTCTGGCGGTTCTCCGGCAGGTGGGCGTTGTCATAGGTGAGTGTGGCGTAGAGGTCTTTTTTTCCGAAGTTGGCGGCGATCAGCAGCTCCAGCTTCTGATAGGCGTATTTGAGGTTCATCATCTGTTGGGCCTGGGAGCTGAGGGCCTTCTTCCCCTGCCTGACGGTCCGCCCGTCCCGGGGATGCGGAGCGGGATAGACCGCTTCTATCACCAGAGGCCCGGCGACAATGACACGTTTGAATTTGGACATGACGGCAGTCTGCCTCCTTTACAGTTGCAGACCGTCGCCCTATAGGCCGTCGTCCTAAAATACTTTTGGAATTTTGTGAAAAGATATTGACTTTTACTCCAATACGTGTTAATATGATGTCAGAAGGGAGGTGAATGACATGAACAGGAAAAAGAGAAAGCCCACCAAATACTCCGTCAACTGGCCGCAAACCTTAGCCGGAGCCCTGGTGGACTTAATCATAGGGACGGCTCTTCTTCTGATAGCAAAGCTGTTAGAGTAGGCCGCCGGGGCGGGGAAACCCGCCCCACCCTCATAGTAATCTATCCACCAGTAAAAGTCAAGGAGGTGCTATGAAAGAGTTTCTAACCGCGCTGGGGCTGCTGCTGATTTCCTTCGGCGTAATAAAACTGGCTATTGCCATCATTCAGCATAGAAAGGAGCGGGACCATGGCCGCAAGTGAATATCTCTCCGTCTCCGAGTGGTGCGCCCTCCATGGGAAAGACCCGGGCAATGTCCGGCGGCTTATCCAGCAAGGACGCATTCCAGCGGAGAAGATTGGGAAGCAGTGGGTCATTCCGGCGGACACCCAACCCCCTGCTGACAAGCGGGTCAAGTCCGGGAATTACCGAAACTGGCGAAAGAAGAAGGAAGATTCCAAGGAGCCGGAGGCGTAAGCCTCCGGTTTTCCTTTGGTTCAGCGGGGTCCCTTGGCTTCCAGCCCGCACCGGGCCGGGTCGTTTTGGCAGGCCGCCAGACAAAGGGAACGCTGTTGGCAGTCAGCACAGCAGACATAATCCTTCAGCTCCGCGCAACGGAACCGGGAACAGCGCCGGGGCGTTTTCTTCTCAGTCATTTGGAGTCATCTCCTTTTCTTTTGGCGCTGTCCAGTACACGGTCAACTTTTGCATCCCGCTCTGGACGGCGTAGTCATAGCTTGGCGTGTAGATGTCTACCCATTCCCCCTTGACCCCCGTGTCCGTAGCTTGAAAGGTCCCCGCACTTCCGTCGGCGTAAAGGACACGGACCTCGGAGCCCAAGGGAATGACCGCCGGGTCTACCGCACAGGTAACGCCTTCCTCTACCGGAAGTCCGCTGGCGGTGATGCCATAAGCCGGATGGTCTGGGGCCTTTCCGTATGTGTCCGCCGTATACCAGGTGACGGTACAGTCCTCAATCACGTGGACCTCCGCCGGAGCTCCGGCCTCCTTCTCCGGCTCCGGTACCGCCTGCTCCGCCGGAGGCGGGATAATCCGGACGACGGGGCCAGGAGGCGGCGTCTCCTGGAGGGGAGAAGGCCGAAGCGTCACGGCCAGGAGCAGCGCCAGGGCGAGGGCGAAGAGCAGCGGTTTACTCCGCATGGCTGCTCCCGTCCTGAGCAGAACGCAGCAGGCCGCACTCGGTACAGAGGAATCGAACGTCAGAGAATATCCGCATGAGAAGCGCGGAATTTTTCTCCTGACGCCAGCATTCCCGGCCGCATATGGGACAGTAAGCGGGCTGCCAGTCGCTATGGGTAGGATTTGGTACGTTCTTTCTCAGTGGCATCATGGCGATATAGCTCATTTGCTGCGTATACCTCCTTCTGGATCGAAGCCGTCCTTGGGCTGAAAACTGAAACAATAGAAGTTTTTCCAATCAAACTGATAGCCGCCGGGGCGGGTACATGCGCCATTGGGTGCGTCATGCCAAAAGCAGTTTGAACAGATTCTTTTGGGTATCGTAAAAAAGTCAATGATTTCAGCCACCGGACGCCGCCCTCCTCTTTTTCCCGGCGGGTGGATCGGTGGGAAAACCCATAAGCTTCCGCCACTTCATGTCCGCCGCCCGGGCCTCCTTTAAGGCGGCGTGTGCCTGGACAAATACGTCCTCCGGGACGTCCATCAGAGGTGCCCCATCATAGGGGCTCATAAGGGAAATATATTCCTGCATTTTCTGATTCTGGAGAGCTGACAGCCGCCGGGCCTCCCTCAGCTTCCGGGCCTCGCGTTCTTCCTCTACATCACCGAGGGCCCGCTGGACGTAATAGTCGCCGAACAGGCTGTAGAACTGGAGCCGTTCAATCACAAAGATCAGTTCTTCCTTCGTGCAATCCTTCAGCGTCACGCGCTCCACGCCTCCTGCCCTTTCTCCGGCAGCACCGGCCTTCCCCGTTCATCCCGCTTCGCCCCGACCCGGACCCAGGAGAGCCAAAGGTCCTCAAACGCCTGAACCTCCCGCGTCTTGCCGCAGTTCCGAAGCCCCCGGTTCTGCCGCACCGTCAGCGTCTTCTCGTCCAGCTCCAGCGTATAATACGGCGTCCACGGCTCCACGGTCCGGCGGATGAAGAAGATGGCGGCGCCGCCCGCGGCGTGCCGGGCGGCATAACTTCCGACGCAGTGGTGGAGAAGGTCCCCCTCCCGCTGAAGCTCCCGCTCGCTCCCGGCAGGAATGATTTTCAGGCCGTCCGCCGCAAAAATGTACTTTGCCAGCTGCCGCCGCCGGATACGGAATCGAGACGCCAGGGATTTCGCCATGACTTCATTTTCCATGACCCGCTGCTGCTCAAAGGCCGCGTCGTGGGCCTCCAGCAGATTCCGGGGAAACCGGACTTGATTGTCATCCAAATTCCGTCCCAGCGTCCGGCAGGCCCGCCAGTAGTCCAGCAGCGTTGTCACGTCGGCGTAAGCGCCGGGGATGGGCTCTCCAAGTTCCTCGTAATCCTCTTCGGCCACGTAGGGGTCAGCCCAATCATAGCATTCCTGCTGTTTGAGCAGGTACCGGATGCTCTTCGGGACCGGCCCCTGTCCAATCAGCTCCAGCAGGTTCTGGTCCCCCAGCAGGGCGGCGTTCCGCATGTCCTCTCCGGTCAGGCGTTCCCCCTGGGCTTTCGTACGGACGAACAGCCGCCAGAGGAATAGCCCCCAACACTGCTCCCGGCCCAGCCGCAGCTCCTCCCTGGTGAGCCCCAGCATTCTGGACGGCGCCAGCGTGTTCCAACGGAGCTCCGTCATGGGCGTAAGAGCCATGGGAATATTTCCGTGGATGTTTGCTTCCGGCCAGCGGTATCCGTGATAAACCTTGTACAGCAGGTCGTCCAGCACCATGGGCAGGCCGCTGACCAGCAGATTTTCAACGCTCCGCCGGGCCTGGTACAGCCGCAGGTACATCACCGGGTATTTGGCCTTTTCCGCCCGGAAGGACTCCATGTACACGTCCAGCTTGCAGTTAGGCAGACAGCTCCTTTCCACCAGCGATTGCGTCAGCCCGTAGATTTCCTGGACCGCGCCCCAGGATTCACTCCACTTTTCTGGCTCATGCCATTCCGGGTAATAGCTGACGGAATACCCGGCGGTTCCGCTGTAGGAATTCCGCCAGCCCATGAGCTTCCAGCAGGACTCCCGGGCAAACACATAAGCCTCCGCCGGAATTACCCTCAGCTCCGCGCGAGCGCTCCGGTACACCCGCCGCTGGACGGTCCAGCCCGTCAGAACCAGATAGCGGTCCATTCCCGCCACGCTGGCGCTCATGGCCCGGGTTTCGTCCGTCACGAAATAACCCTGTCCGACCTCCGCCGCCTTCTTTACCCGCACCGGCTCTCCGCAGATGGGACAGACGGAATCATCCCCGGACCTGATCAGCGCCGTCTCTCCGCTCCGCTCATCCTCCTGGAGGAAACCATAGCCTCCGTGCTGCTTGTCTGTTTTGACCCAGGGCATAATCCGGGATTCTCCGCAGCAGGAGCAGCGGAC
The DNA here is from genome assembly GCA_910585245.1 of uncultured Oscillibacter sp. GTDB lineage: Bacteria > Bacillota > Clostridia > Oscillospirales > Oscillospiraceae > Oscillibacter. Next base: position 97,292 of record CAJUCO010000001.1, on the reverse strand, counting down.
CTCCACCACCTTGCGCTTCCGGGGCGCAGCCCAATCGTCCAGCAGGACATCCAGCCCATTGTCCGGGACCCAGACAGATTCATAGACCAACCCCCAGAACTCCAGATCGTCCCGGACCGGGGACCAGTCCGTCAGGCCCTCCGGCGGCGTCCGGGAAACCAGCTTTGCCACTCGTTTCATGGCGTCACCTCAAAAAGTCCGCCAAGTCCAGGACCTGGGCTCCGGCGACCGGGCTCTCCGGCTCCGCTTCCTGGGAGGGCAGACCGTAGAACTCCCGGAGAATCCGATCCGCTTCCACCGGCGTGACACAGGCGAAGCCTCCGGTCTTGTGCCCGTCGGCAAAGACCTTGATTTTCTTCTCCGCCTCCGTGATGGACATGGCGGGGTTCTCCAGGTCCTGGGCGATGAGCTCGGCGCAATGGGGCTCGTGGCGGCAGATGTCCTTCAGCTGCTCCGCCACCATCCACTGGGGGGAACGGGCCCGGACCTTGGACTGCTGGTCCTCCAGCATGGCAATTGCTCTCTCGATCATTCCGCGCACCTCCTTACGGCGTCGGCCAAGGCATTGATAGCGGTTTTCAGCTTCTCATCCAAGTCCCCGTCATCCTTTCCCAGCTTCAGCCGGAGGCCATGCATTTTATTAACCTGTTCTTGGGCCTGGGAAAAGAGGACGTTGAACATAGCCAGATCTCCGTTCTGATTCACAAGGGACGCGCTCTCGGCCTTTGCGGCAATCTCCAGCTGCCGCCGGGCCTCAGCCAGCTCCGCCTCCGCCTTTTCCGCCCGGGAGAGGATGGCGGCGTTGGCCCCGGCCTGCTTCTTCGCCTCGCTCAGAGCCTTTTCAGCCTCCTTGCGCTTTTTTTCCGCCTCCTTCCGGGCAGCCTCGGCCTGGTCAACTTTGGCCTGCATTTCGGCGATGGCTTCCGCCCGGGCCGCGTCCACAGCCTCCCGGTCCACCTCCACCGCCACATCCACCGGCCGCTCCCGCAGCTCCTTCAGCTCCGCCTGAGCCTTTGCCAGGGCATCCCGCGCCTGGGCCTCTCCCTCCTGGGTGGAACGGTGTATATTCTCTAAAGCCCTCATGTCCGCTTCCATCTTGGCCCGGCTCTCCTCGGCGGACAAGGCATCCGCCTTGGCGGCCTCCGCCGCCTTACGGGCCTCGTCCCGCTCCCGGATGGCCTTCTCCAGCTCCCGGGAGGTCATGTCGATGACGTTGTTTTCCGCCAAGAAATCCTCACGTTCAGAAGACGGCAAAGCCAGAAGTGTCAAGGCTTTTCTGACGCCCAAATCCCCAACCAGTTGGGGATTTGGAAACTCCTTCGCAACCTTCATGTAACTCTGAGCCGTCGTTTCGGAGAAACACACGTTTTCCTTCAGCCAAGGCAGCCACTCCCCATGGGAAAGCATCTCCTTCGCCTCGATCAGCCGGAGTCCGATGTCCACGATGTTCCTTGCGAGCTCCTGTTTCAGGTGCAGAATCTCACAGGTCACAGCCTCAATATCCCTTGTGGTCTCCGCCGGGTCAGCCTGTCCCTGGAGCTGCCCCCTCAAGACCTCCGCCAAATTATAATCACCCATGATGTCCCTCCAGATACTCCCGCACGAAGGCCCGGTAATCCTTCGAGGCCCCGCAGTGGGGGCTGAACGTCAGCACGCTCTCCCTGGCGGCGATGCTCTTAGGCACCGGCGGGCTCATACGAATCAGCGTCCGGAACACCGGCAAGCCGGACTCTGCTGCCAGCAGCCGGTGGATCTCCCGCTCCTCGGCGGTCCGCTGGAACTGGGTGCCCAGAATGCCCGCCACCCTCAAACGGGGATTGACGCTACGCATGGAATCCACCTGTCTCGTCAGCTCCGCCATTCCGGCGGTAGAGAACACGTCCAGCCGGATGGGGATGATAACCTCATCCGCCGCCAGCAGCGCCGCCTGGGAGGCAAGGCCCAGAGAGGGCGGCAGGTCGATGATCAAATACTGCACACCCTCCTCGGCCAGCACCGTCCGCAGGTCCTCAATCTCTGTTACCTTGGCGCCGCTTCCCGGCAGGTCCGCCCGAGCCAGCTCCATCCCGGAGGGAATGAGGTCCAGATTCGGCCCCGCCGGGGTCACAAAGTCGGGCCAATACCCGGCGCCGTCCGTCAGCAGCATCCAGGTGTTGCCGCACCCGCTGGTATCGGTCACGCCGAAATATTGGGACAGGTTTCCCTGCTGGTCCGCGTCGATCAGCACCACCTGCTTGTCATGCTCCACCGAAAGGCACCGGGCCATGGTAGCAGCGGTGACGGTCTTTGCCGTCCCGCCCTTTAAGTTCAATATCGCGATGGTTTTCATACACGTATCCTTTCAGCCGCCAAAGGGCGGCGCGGGTATTGGTTAAAACGGTAACGTCTTATCCCCGCCGGGAAGCTCCGCGATCTCCACCTGCCTTGCCGCCATTTCCCAGCCCAGGGCCTTCTTCGGGTCCCCGCCGTCGGGGAAGAACCGCCGGGACTTCTTGTCAAAGTCCAGCCATTGGTTAATTTTGGACCCAAAGTCCCGGTTTTTCAGCGTCACCAGCATGGGCTTCTGGGCGCCCGCTACGACGTGCGTTGTCAGGAAAAACACGTTGTCCGCCCGGTTGGTGATGTCCCCACTGCCGTGAACGTCGTCCGCCGTCACCTCCCCGGCTTTCCCGCCGGAGCTTTTCCGGGGATGCACCACCAAGTGGACGTGAACGTGCTGGCGCTTGGCAAAGGACGCCAGGGCCTGGGTAAACTTGGACTGCTCCCGGTAAAAATCCTTTTCCCGCACGCCGTCAAAATCCACGGCCATGATGTTGTCTACCAGGAACACGTCCGCGCGGTAACGCATTTTGGCGTAGGCAAACTGACTCAAAATCGCCTCCGGGTCATGCCGGGTGTTCCGCTCCAGGTCAAACAGCCAGAACCGCTCATGAAGCCACTCGGAAATGAGCTTGTCCACCTGGGGGTTCACTGTGGGAAGCCGCTTGCCTGTCAAGGGGTCGTCCCGATAGCCGATATGCTCCGGCCCCGCCGCCTGAAGGTAGGTCCATTCTCGGAACTGAGCCCGGTCCAGCTCCCCGGAGTAAGCACAGACCCTGTGGCCCTGGTCAATGGCGCTCAGCAGGAGCTGGCTCAGAATCGTGCTCTTGCCGATGCCCCGCTTCCCGGTCCAGACGCTGAGCTCCCCGGCAAAGAAGCCGCCAATGCTCTTATCCAGCCGGTCGAAGCCGGAGAGGGTCCGGGGAACCTTGATCAGGTCCCGGGTTTCCACCTCCGAGAGATCCAGGATGCCGTAGGCGGGCAGCTCCACCGCGCCGGCGTAGATGTCCAGAAGCCGGTCGTGCCCGAAGGCGTCTATGTATTCCCGGACCGTCTTGCAGCCCCGAAAGCCCGTGTCCTGGATGACGTAGACACAGCAGGTGGAGAGGCGGGGAAAAAGCTCCTCCGCCAGTCTCTTCCGGGCAAAGGCGTTGGGGGTGACGATGACCACGTAAGGGAACAGTTCGAAGAAGGGGCGGCATTTGGTCACAGCGTCGAAGTCCACGCCGGAGCCCAGGCACACGGCGTTGAGCTGAATATCGGAAACCTCCGCCACGTTGTCACAAAACCACAGGCCCTGGGGCAGGGCTGGGTCGATGAACCGCTCCTCGAAGATCAGGTACTCCGCCGCAAGGCGTAAGGCTTTTTCAAATTCCATCTTCGCCCTCCTCGTTGTAGGGGACAGAGCTGGAAGTGGGCAGCTCGTCCAGCTTCAGGGGGAACACCGTCAGCCAATTGGAGACAGTGGCCTTTTCCAAAAGGGCCAGCTTCATTCCCCGGTCCCCGCCGGAGAGCTTGTCCAGCTTGTTCAGGATGCCGTTCATGGCCCGGGTGGTTTTCACCGGGGACTTGTTCGCCGCCGCCCGGTTTTCCAGAAGACCCAGGATCGCGTCCAGCAGCTGGGCGTCTTCTCCGGCATAGCCCTCACAGAGACGGAGAATTTCACGGGGGACTATAGGGGGTATATTTTCTTCTTTATTTTTCTTACATTTAATAGCGGTGCGAGATTTCGCAGGAGGGTCATGCGAGATTTCGCAGGAGGGGGTGCGAGATTTCGCAGGAGGTCCATGTACATCCCGGTTCACAAAAATGCCACAGTAGATATACCGCCGCTCCACTTCCTGGGTTGCTTCTGACCGCCGGACCTCCACCCGGATATAACCCCGGTCCTGGAGCTTGGAAAGCAGTTCCTGGACCCGCCGCTTCGACAACTCCAGTTCTGCCGCCAGTGTCTCATTGGCGGGCCAGCAATAACCGTCCTGGCCTGCCATGGAGGATAGTATCATGTACAGCAGTTTTCCCGCGTGAGAAAGTTCCTTGTCGTGAAGAACTTCCCCGGGGGTCACGCCCCAGTAGCTCCTATGTTCTCCCATGGGTTAATCCTCTCCGAAGTGCTCTCTGGCTATGTAAATCATCCTGCTGGTGCCTCCATCTGTCCATACCAAGTGGATATGCCCAGCATGGGCAAGTGATTTCAGCATACTCGTTACTTTCACGATCTCATCACCTCTCTAGCCAATCGATCAGGCGGGCCAGCTGGCTCACCAGCCCGGCCGCCCCGATATAAGTCAACAGCATGGCCCAGGACATGGGGAGGGCACCCCCTCCCCCGTCCAGATTGGGGCTTGCTTTTTCCCGAAAATTTGATATAATAATCATGCAATTAGTTCTCGGCGCAAGCCCAGGACACGACTGCTCGAAGGTTGCACCCTTCGGGCGGTCTTTTTTTGTTGCTTTCATGATACCTCCTCTAGACCGCAACGGCCTTATAGCGTACTTGTACATACGCCTCCGCAATCCGGTAGCCCTCTTTAACCGGCAGGGTCTCAAAGGCCGCTTTGGCCTCTTCCAGGGTGTCGTACTCCCGGCCAGGAACCAGCTGCCACGTTTCATAGCGAAATTTTTTGTACTGAAAAACATAGCGTTTCACGGATCTCCTTCTCCTTTCCTCCACATCCCCTGTGCGGCGATCTCCTTCACCCGGGCCTCCGCCGAGGGCGGCAGCCGGTTCTGCACTTCCCCCTCCGGCGGAATCGGCCCCTTGTACAGCCGGAAGGCGCTGGTACAGCCCTCCCGGCTGTCATGGTATGTAATTGCCGTGACCCACATAGGTTCCCCATGCCGCTGAATCTGCTGGAGCCCTAAAATTCTGGTGGTTGTCAAGGGATATCCCTTTCCGTCTATGATTTCGGTTTTTTGCGTGATTGTGATTTCCATAAGCATCCCTCCTGGGGAATCCTATGCGATGATTTGTCCGGTTAGGCGGTCCCGTTGGAGTCCTTTCGCTTTTGCAGCTACACCTTGATGGCGGCGTCCATGTCGGCCTTGATGCGTTCCAGCTCCCGGAAGGCGGTGGTCATGGCGTCACAGCAGGACATTAAGTGACCTGTGCCCAGGAACTTCTGGGCCTCCTCCATGGCAAACACGTCCCGGTAAACGCAATCTCGAAGCAAGTACAGATTGTCGATTGCACAGGACAGAAATACGCTGGAACTCTCAAGGTCGTAGTCAAAATTGATGGTCGCGTTTTGGCGCATTTGTCTAAGCCCTCCTTTTTTATACTCAAATTGAGCGTTTAATTTAATGGAAGTATAACGTACAATTTGAGTATAGTCAAGAGCTTTTTTTGGGGGGGGGGAGAATAAAAATGTTTTGTGATAGACTACGTGCTACCCGAATATTTCGAGGATATACGTTACAAAAGACAGCTGATGAACTTGACATCCCACTTCGAACTTATCAAAACTATGAGGCAGGCGACCGTGAGCCTAATCTTGATTTATTATCTGCTATGGCACATTTCCTTGATGTCCCTGTGGATTTTCTTCTTGGACGAGACGATTATTTGACTACGCTCGGAGTATCCGTTGATGTGTCCCTAGAATGTCCTCCAAGGCGTCCCAAACCTCGAAAGCGCCTTTCCGCTCCGAGTATTCAATCTGCTGATACTGACGAAGGCTGATGCCCAGTTTGTCAGCCAGGGCCTGCTGGGTCATCCCGGCGGCCTTACGGGCCGCACGGAGGTTCTCTCTCATGGCGTCAGCTCCTTTCCCCGCCCCGCCGGAAGGCGGGGCTTTTTACGCGCTCTCCCGCCCCGCCGCCGCCTCCCTGTTCCGGCGGGTCCCGGCCGTAGAGCTCGTCGATGGTGCAGTTGAACAGGGCAGCCAGCTTCACCATCGCCTCTTTTCGCGGCATCGCCTTGTCTGATTCCCATTGCGCAACGGCTTGCTGGCTCACTCCGAGAAGTTCAGCTAAAGCAGTTTGAGATAAACCGATCTGTGTGCGCTTTGCCTTGATCGCATTCATTTTTTCACCTCCCCCCAATTAACAAGAATATCTTGTTAGTGGTTTCAAAATACCACAGTAAATTCTTGTTGTCAAGAGTTTTTTTTTATTCTCTACTTGTGCCTAACAAGAAGATATAGTAAGCTGTTCTCAACAAGGAGGGGGAATGTTTTGTTTGGAGAACGTTTAAAAGAGTTGCGCATGGCCTCCGGGCTTAGTCAATCGGCTTTAGCTTCAAAACTTTTTATTTCACAGCAAGCAGTTGCAGGCTGGGAGCTGAACAAAGGTTCACCTAATCCGGAGACACTGGTAAAGATATCTGATATTTTAAATGTCTCCGTAGATCATTTAGTCGGCCGAAACACGGACGAAGAAAAGCCCACCCCCGTTACCGAGGATGGGCCAAGAGAAGAGGCTCATAGATTGGTTGATCAAATCCCGCCGGACAGATTGGCAGAAGCTATGCTCTATATAAAATTTATAGCAGAGACTTCAGATAAGGAATGACGTGGACTATTTGCTCCGCACTCATCATATCCAGCAACTCGTGCATTTTATTTTTAAGAGCGGCATCCTTTGGCGCATCATGAAGTAATTCCCTAATTTTGGAATCCATTTCCCGCATAAAGCCTTCATCCTTTCTGTTTTGGTCCCAAAACTGTACTCGCGCGGCGCAATTATATATTACAGGCCCCATCGAAACAAGAGGGACTTTACAAAAACAGTGCGAAAGCGGTAGGATTTTCTCGTAAATTTATTTTAAGTGAGAGATAGGTTAAGGGACATGATAAACTATTGGACTATGCTGATTCTCTGGCTGGGTCCGGTAAGTATAAAAAAGTCAGCGTGTTTCGAGTGGGCGCAAAAGAAGTATAAAAAAGCACCTAGATTGGTGCGAATGGAGGATATCATGGCAATCTCTTCTATTGAAATCGGCGGTATCTCTCTAAGCGCAGTCAAAGAAAATAGATCAGATAAGGGTAAATATAAAATCAGCATTGAAGAAAACGATTATACAGTGATCGATATCGAAACAACAGGACTCGATCCCAATTATGATGAAATTATTGAATTGGGAGCTATACAATATCAAGATAACAAAGAGGTTTGCCGTTTTCAAAGTCTTGTAAAGCCAACAGAGGAAATTCCCGAATTCATCGAGGAATTGACCGGGGTTACAAATGAAATGGTTGCAGAGGCCCCAACGCTTGAGAGTATCCTCCCACAGTTTCTTGGCTTTGTTGGAAAAAATTTGCTTTTAGGGCATAATATAAATTTTGACATTAATTTTATTTACGACTGCGCTCTTAATTTGGAACTGCCCCCTTTTTCTAACGACTACATGGATACAATGTTTATGAGCCGACGCCTATTCAAAGGCGAAAAGACCCATAAGCTGTCCGCCGTCTGTCTAAATTTAAATATACCCCAGCCAGAAGAGCACCGTGCTCTCGCCGATTGCATTCGCACCCATTTATGCTATCAAGCTATGAAACAATACTGTATAAACGAAGGAGTATCGTTTAGCATATTACAAAATGGCTGGAAAGCTCAGGCAAAGAATATAACAGCTCAAACGGATGTTTTTAATGAAGATGGGCCTGTCTACCAAAAAGTGTTTGTTTTTACTGGAACCTTAGATAAGATGACCAGAAAAGAAGCTATGCAGGCAGTTGTAGATTGCGGTGGAATCATTAGTGACAATGTTACGAAGAAAACAAATTATCTAGTGTTAGGCAATAATGACTATTGTAAGTCCATTAGAGAAGGGAAAAGTAATAAGCAAAAAAAGGCCGAAAAATTACAGCTAGAGGGATTGGATATTGAGACCATTTCCGAAGATGTTTTTTATGATATGCTACAGGATTCTTTTGGTCCTGAAGTATAAAGCGGGATGGTGTCCAAGTTGGACACTTTAAAAATTGGACATAAAAGAGCAGCCCCGCTTTTGGCGGGACTGCACAAATGGAGGTCGAGCGCTTATGGACAAGATGATGAAGCGCGTCTTAAAATATTTGAATCGGCAAAAAAACCCTAGTTCTCATACGTATAACCTTGACAGCGATCTGGAAAAAATTGCGTCCGCCGTAAAATCGGACAAAGAAGCAGTCCGGCACTGCATCCGGTGTATGGAAAAATATGAGTATATCAACTGGATATCGAACCAGCACGGGACACACGTCCGATTTTCTCTTGATCACAAGGGCCTGCTTTGGAAAGAGTACCGCTGGAAAGAGATAGGCCGGTATCTGGCGGATAAGTGGATAGACTGTCTGGCCTTATTAGTTGCTCTGATCTCTTTGGGCTTCTCTTTGTGGAGTGCGTTTTGGAAACTACCGTGAGCTTAAACAAGCAAACAGCAAGATCAGCATAAAAAAATTGATAAGACTAATCCCTAACGCCCATCGTCCCAACAACTGCCCTTCCTGAGCAGATATTTCAACCTGAATGGGGACTCTCTCTAATTCGGCGCAGCTGTGGGAGTTCGGGCACATACATTTTGGGGGATTTGGGTCTTGGCGCCGCTTGAACCAGGACGGCCACTTGGGCCAACTGTTACGGGCATCTGTTCGGAGATTTCCTTTTTTGTCTATCCAGACTTCTGGTCCGCTCATTTGTCCACCACCTTATTACATTTTTTTGACCAACTATTTTCTGGGAACTAAAACCCAATCGTTTGCCAATAGGGCACTCGCTTGGGGGCTCCATTAGGGGGCCGAGTCCTCCCCCGCATCTTCGAAATGCATGATACAGCACATAGGTCCGTCTGTCGGTTCAATGGAAAAGCCGCTGTTAGACGCTCTTCCAATGTTATATTTGCGCACCATGGCCTCCGAGATTGCTTCGTGAATGTACATAATTTCCTCCTTGCGTCGGTAACGGATTGAAAAGGGCCTGCTTTGGAAAATGTCTTGCAACTTTTCCTCTTGTTCCACAATTATACAACATTACCCATGGAAAGACAAGGGAAGTGTCGAAATATGCGGGATGGTGTCCAAGTTGGACACAAAGGAGCGGCTTGACAATTTCACATAGAGCGGTTATACTGAACATAGAAAGGGCGCTGCCGGTAGACGGTCAGCCCTCTGCTAAGTTACAAGAAGTAACCGCACTCTATGGCTGGAGGGGCGGTTACTTCTTTTTATTGACCGCAATAAAGAGGCCGACAATGCCGATGATGACAAGTGTGTACTGAAACAGTTCACTGTATGTTACCATAGAGCAGCCCCCCTTTCCGAAGATCAGAGGGCAAGAAGTTGCCCCCTGTCAGGAGGGCCAACCGTCCGCCGTTACTGGCAGCGCTGAAAGATGATTCTTTCCTGTGCTCACAATATCACAAATTTTGCAAAAGCGCAACCAAAAAGAATATTTCCAGTAAAGTAAAGATGTAAAAGAAAGGAGCCACCATGAACAACGAAGAAAAGATCTTGCAGATACTGCAAGAAATGAAGACCGACCAGGCGAAAATGAGGACCGAACTATCGGAAATAAAAGCCGACCAGGCGAAAATGAGGGCCGAACAGGCGGAAATGAGGGCCGAACAGGCGGAAATGAGAGACCTCCTGCAAAAGGTTGCCGTCACCCAGGAGGCGGTGATCCTACCTCGCTTGGATTTACTGGCGGAAGGCCACCAAAATCTGCTGGACACCTTAGCCCCGAAAGACCGCGTGGAGACGTTGGAGGAGGAAGTGGACACACTGAAAACCGTAGTGCGTCTCCTTACCCACGACGTGGCGGAGCTGAAAAAGGCACAATGAAAAATGTGTCCAACTTGAGCACAAAAGAAAGGAGCCACCATGAACAACGAAGAAAAGATTTTGCAGCTGCTGGAGGGTATTAGCAAGAAGCTGGACAGCATGGACGGACGGATGGACAGAATGGAAGGACGATTGGATAGTGTTGAAACACTTGCCCAGCGAACCACCGTTCTTTTGGAAACGGACTACGCGGACAAGCTCCAGCTACTTTTTGACGGCCATGAACTCATCAAGGAAAAACTGGATGGTCTGGCGCCCAGAAGCCGGGTGGATGATCTAGAGGCGGACGTCGCTATGCTCAAGGACGTGATTAAGCTGATGCGCATGGAAATCACGGAGCTGAAAAAGGCACAATAGGAGGAGGTGACCCTCTATGCCCCAAGATATGCTTGGGAAAACTGCCTATGCCTACCTCCGCAAATCCCGCATGGAGGAGGGCCTGGAGACAGAAGAGGTCCTCCGAAAGCACCACCAGTCCCTGGAGGAATGTGCCCAGCGTCATGGACTAGTCATCCTGGAGTATTTTTCCGAGGTGGTCAGCGGCGAAAGCCTCTATGCCCGCCCCCAAATGCTCCGCCTCCTGGAAGCTGTGGAGGCCGGGAACTGCGACGCCGTGCTTTGCATGGACCTAGATCGCCTTTCCCGCGGCCGGATGAAAGACCAGGGCATTATTTTGGATACCTTCCGGGACAGCGGCACGCTGATTGTAACGCCTGAAAAGGTATATGACTTGTCAGATGAAATCGACGACGAGCTGGCCGAATTTAAGACTTTTATGTCCCGCCGGGAATATAAAATCATCAACAAGCGCCTTCGCCGTGGCCTCCATCGAAGCATTCGGGAGGGCTGCTATGTGGCCAACGCGCCTTATGGATATCGAAACGTTTATATTGACCGCCGCCCTACTCTTGAAATCTTCGAACCGGAGGCAAAGCTGGTTCGGATCATGTTCCAGCTTTACGCTGACGGTTTGGGATGCACCTCTATTGCCCACCAAATTAACGCAATGGGAGGCCGCCCACACCGCTCCGCTGCCTTTTCTAGAAACAGTATTTTGAAGATCCTGCAAAATCCAACTTATATTGGGAAAATTGTCTGGGACCAGAAGAGCCACATCAAGAAAAATGTCAAAGGAAACCCAAAACATATCACCATATATAACCCAAAAGAGAAGTGGACCATCACCGACGGTCTTCACCCGGCCATCGTGGAGAAGGAGTTGTTTGATAAAGTGCAGGAAATCATGGCGGGCCGCTACCGTCCAGCCTATCACGACGGAACGGTCAAAAGCCCCCTTGCCGGTTTGGTGAAATGCGAGAAATGCGGCAACAATATGCAGAGAATATTGACAAAGGGTGCGCCGTACCTGCTCTGTCAGCGTCGGGGCTGTTGCGCTATGGCAAAGCTATCTTTAGTCGAATCCCGCATCCTGGAGCACCTAAAGGATTTGCTGGAGGATCTTCAGGTAGAGCATATGGAGGCGGCTCCGGATCTGAAACCGCTGGAAGAAACACTGTCCGCAATCAGCCGGGAGCTTCAGTCTGCCCACCGGCAAAAAGCGCGGCTCCACGAGCTTCTGGAGCTAGGAGAATACGACCTCCCCACTTACCGGGAACGGATGAGCGTGGTCATGGAAAAAATAACCGCCCTGGAAAGCCACCAGGAAGCCGCTCAGCGCCGTTTAGCGGAAGCAAGGGGATATGACCCCACACTGCAAGCCAAGCGCATAGAGGCCGTTCTGGACGCCTACCACGTCGGAGACGCCGCCCAGCGGAACGCCCTTCTGCATTCGGTAATTGAAGTGATCTATTACCGGAAAGAAAAAAAGACAAAACCTGCTGACTTTGAGCTGGATTTTGTCATGAAAGCAAACTAATTTTTTTGTATTCCAAAACCTTAAAGACGTTATATCTTACGATAAAGACTGCATTGAGGACTTGCGCTTCTATCCCAAACTCCAGTATGTGGACGTTATCAATCGCGCCCTGTCCGTCAAGGGCGGTAGCGCCAAACTCCTGTATGTCTACGTGGATGTGGAGCCCGTCAGCTTCAACCGGGGGTTCTACACCGTCGATATGCGCTTTTTCTACTCCGTTACCCTTCAGGCCTACCTGAGCTGCCCCGCCCCCGTCACTGTGGAGGGTCTTTGTGTCTTCGACAAGCGGGCCATCCTCTTTGGCAGCGAGGGAAACGCCAAGATCTTTTCCTCTGAACTTCGCACCGGCGAGCCGGATCTCCAACTTACCAGCCGCTCCAACCTCCCCATCGCTGTGGTGGAGGCTGTGGACCCCATCGTCCTGGACGCCCGGATTATGGACTGCTGCGGCAAACGGGATTGTGACTGTGAGCTTTGCGAGGTGCCCTCTTTTGTCAACAGTTGCTTCGACGGGGAGCTCTCCAGCGGCGACGACAGCCGCCGGATATATGTCACCTTGGGGCAGTTCTCCATCGTCCGCCTGGAACGGGACTCCCAGCTTCTGGTTCCTGTGTACGATTACTGTATGCCTGACAAGGAGTGCGCCTGTGGCAGTGGAACCGAGGACCCCTGCGGCATCTTCCGCAACATTTCCTTCCCCGTGGGTGAGTTCTTCCCCCCCAACACGGTGCGGATGCCTGACAACTATGAGGAGTGCTGTTGCGCCTGCCATAAATAACAAAAAGAGAGAACCGCCCCATATAGGGCGGTTCTCTCTTACTTATTCGTATTCTACCGAGCCGGTTTTGGGACTGATGATACAGACGTAACTGCTGCCCTGCCCCAGGGCCAGGGTCTGGCCACCCTCTAACGTATAGACAAAAGCGCTGTCCCGGTCCTTCCGGCTCCAGCGGATAGGAACCGTTTTGCCGCCACAGAAAAAGAGACCCTCCCCCTCCCCAGTGGTCCGGACCCGGAGACGGCCCACATTGTCTAAAACGACTGTGGAGGTTTTCAACACCAGCACATTGGTGGCGGACACCTGATTTCCATTGCCTCCGTCTACGTGCTCTTCGCCGTACTGTCCCACCAGGTATTTCCCGGTTCCGGCGTCATAGTCGAAAGTGCCGGTCTTATAACCGGAAAAACGGACTTTGATATGCTCCGCCGTCTCTCCGCTCTCTGGAGTTCCGTTCTCCGTAAACGCCTGGAGAGAGTTCCAGCTCTCGCTGTGCTCCAGGCGGATCTTTCCTTTGGACAAATACTCCAATATTTTCTCTCCAGAGGTAACCAGACTGTGCTCATATCCGTTGTTCCGCTTCCGGTCCGGGTCTCGCCAGAAAATTTGAGCGTCGTCTCCACCCCGTACGCCATCCATATGGTCTACTCTCCAGTTGGAGAGATTGGAGTACGCTTCCTGGCTACCCCCTGCATGAACGTAAACCGCGTCGTGTCCCAGGGCCAGCTCCACAAAGTAGGGCCGGGCGGAACGGACACTCCCCAGCGTCCCAATGCCCTCCACCGTCTGATAGAGCGCCAACATCCGGGTGATGCCTCCCTCCACCGGGACCTCGTAAATAATATCCGCCTGCGAAATTCCCAGCTGAGGCTGGGCCGCCTTCAGGTTGTTTATCGTGACGGCAATGGGCCGAAGAGGCTCGTATTCCGGCTCCATGGGAAGGCCTGTCAACGGGTTGGTCCCGGCGGGGACATAAGGCTCCGGTTTCGGTTCCGGCTCGGGAGGAGGCGGAACCAGGCCCGTATTTTCCTCAGGCTCCGGGGCCGGTTCAGGGTCTGCCTTCCCTCCACAGCCCGCCAGGGTCAAAAGCATCCACGCCGCCAGTAAGATCGCCAGCGTCCTTTTCTTCATCTTGCCGCCGCCTTTCTCGTTTCAAACTGTTCCTATGATACCAATATTGGCCGGAACCGTCAAGGCGCTTTCCCCGAAATTTCGACAAATTTCACAAAGGCCCCCAGGGCAGACTTGTGTTTTCGGACATGACGGCGTATAATAACAGCAATTGTGTTTCCAGAAACCAGAGAGGAGGCGGTCCCCCATGCCGGGCTTCATCCAGGACAAGTTGGAGATTAAGTTTCTCATTCTCTATATTGCCGCCAGAGTCGAGGAACCTGTGCCTTTCGATACCATTTTGGATTTGACCCTCTGTGACGACGCTATTGATTATTTTGACTTCTCCGACTGCCTTGCGGATCTTGTCCGCACGGAGCACCTAACCGTCGACCCAAACGGTTGTTATGCCCTTACGGAAAAGGGGAGGCGGAACGGAGCCGCCTGCGAGTCCAGTTTGCCGTATTCCATTCGCCAACGCTGCGATGGAAATCTGAAAGAGTGGAACCGAAAGCTTCGCCGCCAGAGGCAGGTGAAAGCCTCCACAGAGCGCCGGACTAACGGCACCTATACCGTGCGGCTGTCCCTCTCCGACGACAAGGGCGGCGTTATGGATCTCAAATTGATGATGGTGGATCAGGCCCAAGCCAAGGCGGTGGCTAAGCGGTTTCAGGAATCGCCGGAGAAACTCTATGGAAAAATCATCCAGTTGCTATTGACCGAAGAGCAGTAAAAAAAGCGGGTACAGATTGTACCCGCTTTTTTCATTTAATCACCACGTTCTCCTCCCCCAGAGTCTCCCGGGCCTCCTCAAGCAGCGCCTTGTGGAGCAGCAATTGCGTTCCATAGACCTTCCTGGTATCCGCCATAACCATTTTCACCTGGGTATCGCCGGGAAACATAGAGAACACCAGCTTCATGTGCCGGAGGGAGGGATGGTCCAGCGAGGGGAACTTCAAATACAGCGTCTCCCCCTTCACCACATTGCTTGGCTGCGGCTGCGGGGCGGGGAGTTGGACTCCCCCCTCCGCCATCTCCAAAGGATAGGCGGAGTCACACATAAGCTGAGGAGCCTTCTCATCCCGGACGGACAACTTCCCCTTCACCACTACCGCCTGGTTCTCCCGGAGATAGGACCCGCAAAGATCCAGTGTCCGGCTGAAGCACAGCATCTCTATGGACCCGCTTTCATCCTCCACCACCACATAGGCCATGAGGGTGTTATTCTTGGTGGTTTTGGTCTTGCTGGAGGTTACCACCCCCGCCAAAGTCAAATATTGCCCATCCGCATAGCGGGTAGGGCCGTTCTCCTGAGAGAAGTCCCCGGTAACCGCCCCGATTTTGGGCAGGCGAAGCCGCCGCACAATGTCCCGGTACGCGTCCATAGGGTGGCCGGAGAGATAGAGGCCGGTGGTCTCCTTCTCCATGGTCATCCGCTCCTGGGCAGTGAACTCCGGGATATCCGGCAGATGGATGTTCTCCGTTCCCTGGACGCGAGACATACCAAAGAAGTCCAGCTGCCCCTCCAGATTTTGCCGCTGCCGGGCTGTGGCGGCGTCCAGCACCTTTTCATAAACCCGAATCAATTGAGACCGCCGGGCGCCGGTTTCGTCAAAAGCTCCGGCCCGGATCAGGTTTTCCAGGGCACGTTTATTCATATCGCTGCCCGCCATCCGGTGGCAGAAGTCGTGAAGAGACGCGAAGGGGCCGGCGGCCTCCCGCTCTTTCATCACCGCCTGAATGAAGCCCTGCCCAATATTTTTGATGGCCACCAGTCCAAAGCGAATGCCCCTCTCTTCTACTGTGAAACGGTCCAAAGAGCGGTTGATATCCGGCGGCAGCAAAGCGATACCGCAGTCCCGGCACTCGTTGATATAGCCCGCCACCTTATCGGAGTTGTCCAACACGGACGTCAAAAGGGCGGCCATATATTCTCTGGTATAGTGGCATTTGAAATAAGCCGTCTGATAGGCCACCACGGCATAGCTGACGGCATGGGCTTTGTTGAACGCGTAATTGGCAAAGTCATAAATTTCCTGATAAATGGCCTCCGCCGTGGCTTCGGGAATGCCGCGGGCCACACAACCGGCAATGTTCCGCCCGGAATCGCCATGGAGAAAGGCCTCTCGCTCCTTTTCAATGTCCTTGGCCTTTTTCTTGCTCATGGCGCGGCGAACCATATCCGCCTGCCCCAGAGAGTAACCCGCCAGTTCCTGGAAAATCTTGATGACCTGCTCCTGGTAGACGATGCAGCCGTAAGTTACCGACAAGATCGGTTCCAGAGACGGATGGCGATATTGGATGAGCTTCGCGTCCTGTTTGCAGGCAATGAAACGGGGAATGGAATCCATGGGACCCGGGCGGTACAGGGCAATGATGGCGGTGATGTCCTCAATATTCTGGGGCTTTAATCCCACACACACGCCGGTCATTCCGGTGGATTCCATCTGGAATACGCCGGAGGTCTTCCCCGCCGCCAGCATCTCATAGGTCGCCGGGTCTCCGTCCGGAATGTCCTCTAAATGAAAGTCCGGATGACTCTCCCGGAGAAGCTGCACTGCATCCTCCAACACCGTCAAGTTTCGGAGGGCCAGGAAGTCCATCTTCAAAAGCCCCAGCTCTTCCAACGTCACCATGCCGTACTGGCAGACCACAATGTCGTCGTTTTTGGCCAGGGGCACATACTCGTAAACAGGCCGCCGGGTGATCACCACTCCCGCCGCGTGGGTAGAGGCGTTCCGGGGCATTCCCTCCAGCATCTGGGCGGTGTCGATGAGACGCCGCACCATCTCGTCTTTGCTGTAAAGGTCGCTGAGAGACTTCGTCAGCCGCAGGGCGTCCGCCAGCTTGATGTGGGCCCCCGGCGGATTGGGAATCTGCTTGGCGATCTGGTCCACCTCCGCGTAAGGCAGATTCATCACCCGCCCCACATCCCGAACCACACCCCGGGCCGCCATTGTGCCGAAGGTGACAATCTGGGCCACGTGATCCTCGCCGTATTTCCGGCGGACGTACTCGATGACCTCCCCCCGGCGGGTGTCACCAAAGTCCATGTCGATATCCGGCATACTTACCCGCTCCGGGTTTAAAAAGCGTTCGAAATAGAGTCCGTACTTTACCGGGTCAATATCCGTGATAGAGAGGCAGTAGCTGACCATGGACCCTGCCGCGCTGCCCCGCCCCGGACCCACGGGGATGCCCACGCTCCGGGCATAGCGAACGAAATCCGAGACAATGAGAAAATAATCTGTGAAGCCCATTTTCTCAATCATGTCTTGCTCATATTGAAGCTGTTCCCGGTGGGCGTTATTCTCTCCGTAACGAGCCCGATATCCCTCGTCACAGAGCTTTTTTAAGTAGGAGAAGCTGTCATAGCCAGGGGGAAGCTGGAACTCCGGCAGGTGGTATTTGCCGAAGGTAAAGTCCATATTGCACAGCTCCGCCACCTTCGCCGTGTTCTCAAGAGCTCCCTCGTAGTCGGAAAACAGCTCCGCCATCTCCGCCTCGCTGCGAAGATAGAAATTTCGGGGCTCGTAGCGCATCCGGTTTTCGTCGTCCAGCGTCTTGCCGGTCTGGATGCAAAGAAGCACGTCATGGGCCTCCGCGTCCTCTTTGCGAAGATAGTGCGCGTCGTTGGTACACACCATGGGCAATCCGGTCTCTTGATGGATTCGGAGAACGCCCCGGTTTACCACCGCCTGCTCCCGGATACCGTGGTCCTGAAGCTCCAGATAAAAATGGTCCGGTCCGAAGACCTCCGCCAGCTCCAGGGCATAGCGTTTGGCATTTTCATATTCCCCGTTTCGCAGACGCCTGGGAATCTCCCCGGCGAGGCAGGCGGACAGAGCCACCAGACCCCGGCTGTGCTCCCGAAGAAGCTCCAAATCGATTCGGGGCTTGATGTAAAACCCCTCGGTCCAGGCTATAGAGACCATATAGGAGAGATTCCGGTAGCCCTCCTCATTCTCACAGAGGAGAACCAAATGGCGGCTCTCGGAATCGAACTCGTGAATTTTGTCGGTGAGGCGGCGGCCCTCCGCCGTGACGTAGACCTCGCAACCGATGATGGGTTTAATCCCCTCCGCCTTACAGGCCCGGTAGAAATCCACCGCGCCGTACATGACGCCGTGGTCCGTAATGGCACAGGCGGTCTGCCCCATCTCCTTCACGATTTTCGGCAGGTCCCGGATGCGGCACGCGCCATCCAGAAGACTGTATTCCGTGTGGACGTGCAGATGAGCGAAGGACATGACGCCTCCCCCTCTCTCATTGATTTGCCGGTTTCGACCGGAGGGCCAAGAGCGCCTTGGCATCCTCCAAAATCTCCGGTGCGGTCAAATCCATCATCAGCCAGCGCCCCATTTTTGAGGACGCCGTGCGTCGATACAGTGACCGGGTGGCTTCCGTACAAGTCAAAAGAATCCCCTCCGCCGCGGCCTCGTCCTTGGGCGCAACGGAGATCATCGC
Source organism: uncultured Oscillibacter sp. (assembly GCA_910585245.1). Classification (GTDB taxonomy): domain Bacteria; phylum Bacillota; class Clostridia; order Oscillospirales; family Oscillospiraceae; genus Oscillibacter. The sequence continues at coordinate 78,979 of CAJUCO010000001.1, read as the reverse complement.
CGTCACATAGCCCGGGCGAAGGTAAACCGTGGTCAGGGCCTTGCTTCCCTTTTTAAATTTCAGGTTCCACCCCGGCTCTAAGCCACACCGGCTGAATTCCATCCGGGGCTCCGCACCGTAGGCGTCTTTCAGGTACTGCCGGAACTCCGGCCAGAGAGGGTTGTCCGCAAAACGGTCAACGTCCTCCATAGCAGGCTGCCGGTTCAGGGGAAACTGCTGGGTCCAGGTCATGGCATCCGTCATTGTCTGTTCTCCTTATTCTTGCTCTTTTGTCAGTTCTTTCTTGCACTCGGGACAACGCTCCGGCAAGTGGAAACGCACAAAGCGCCCCTGGAACAGCTGCGCACCGCAATGAGGGCACACGATACCCTTCCTGGCAATCAGCCCCCCTGCCAATACGGGAAGAATCAGGAGGGATGCCACGCCTGTCTGAAACGCTCCCGGGTCCTGACGGCGGAAGTAGATGATCAGCTGTGCCAGAATGATCCCCACTGCAAGCAGCAGCAGCGTGACTTTGTGGGCAAGGAAGCATTTCGGCTTTTTCATGGCGTTCCATCTCCTTTATCCATATATTCATATATTCAAAATACTGTTTGCTCAACGTTCCTCCGCCAGCTCCACCAGCTTGCGCAAGCGGTGGTTCAAGCAGGATTTCGTCACAGGCGGGTCAAACATCTCCGCCAACTCCGACAAACTCAACTCCGGATATTCCAACCGCAAAGCCGCCGTTTCCCGGAGCTTGTCCGGCAGCTTCCTGAGCCGTCCCGCCTCCTCCAGCTTTCGAATGGCCGCTCCCTGACTTTGGGCGGCCTCCACCGCCTTGTCCAAATTGGCGCTGTCACAGTTCAGACGCCGGTTCACGCTGTTGCGGATGCCCTTCTCCAGCTTGGTGGACATAATCCGCATGGCCGCTACCGGCGCGCCGATGAGGGTGAGAAAATCCTCAATCTGGTCACTCTGCTTAAAATATGTGACGGAGCTGCCGTTTCGAGTGACGCTCTTAGGGGGATAGCCACTCTCTCGGAGAAGCACCTCCAATTCCCGGCTGGCCTGGAGATGGGAGCTGGTCAGTTCCAGATGATAACGCTTGGCGGGGTCCGTAATGCTTCCCCCGGCGAAAAAGCAGCCCCGGAGGAAGGCCGCCCGGCAACACTCCTCCTCCACCATGGCGAAATTGATATGAAGCGCCAGACTCTGCCGGGGATCATAACCCAAAAGATCAATGATATGGTCTAACTTTTCCCTCTCCGTAATCTGAAAAACCAGCTTTCCCGCCGGAGATTCCCCGGCGGATATGTCCGGCTGGCGGTCGAAGCCAAGATCAAAGGCCCGCTGGAATAGCCGGGGTAGACGGAGGGCAAAGTTGGAATTTTCCGTGATAATCCGGACCTCGGAAGAGGTGAAGGTGTGACAGTAGAGTAAAATCCCGTAGGCCTCCGCCTGGGCACAACAACGCCGCTGGACCGGCAGCTTGCACAGTTCGTTTTTTGTTTCAAAGGAAAAGGACAACAAAAACCCTCCTTTTTCCAGTTCATGTAAAGGAAGATACCTTACTCCGTCCGGTAGCGCCCTCCGGCAATGCGGACATTTCGCTCCGCATGAAGTAAGATCAATTCCTGAGCCAGCTTATCAGGGTGGTGTCGGACGAAACCGTCTTGTACCATTGCCACAGGGCGGCTGATCAGCTCTACCCCCAGGGCGGCGCACCGGTCCGTATCATAGCGCAAAAGCTCCGCTCCCTCCTGGGCATAGCGGTCCGCCACATCCTGGGGAATGGGCGAGGAGTTCACCAGGCAAAGGTGGAACAATCCCTTCACCGAGTGCTGAAACAGCGCCGCGACGTGATCCGAGGCGGTGTAGCCCTCCGTTTCTCCCTCTTGTGTCATAACGTTGCAGACATAAATTTTCAAAGCGGAGGAATGTTGAATGGCCTCCACAATGCCGTCCACCAGAAGGTTTGGGATTATGCTGGTGTAGAGACTCCCCGGCCCCAGGACAACCATATCCGCCTCACGAATGGCGGTAAGCGCCTCCGGCAGAGCCTTGGGATGCTCCGGCAGCAGCCGCACCTTGGTAATCCTGCAATCCTCTTTTTTCTTGCAGTGGAAGATTTTGGACTCCCCCACGACGCTGGCTCCGTTTTCAAACTCCGCCTCCAACTGCACATCGGCGGTGGTGACGGGCAAGACCCGTCCGGTAATGGCCAGCACCTCGCTCATGCGCCGGACGGCCGAGTCAAAACTGGGAGAAATGCCGTTTAGCGCCGCGAGAAAGAGGTTTCCAAAACTCTGTCCCGCCAGACTTCCCTCCTGAAAGCGGTAATCCATCATCTGCTTCATCAGCGGCTCCGTATTGGCCAGGGCCACCAGGCAGTTCCGGATATCTCCCGGCGGGGGCATCCCCAAGTCTTGGCGCAAGGCGCCAGAACCGCCGCCGTCGTCCGCCACCGTGACAATGGCGGAGAGGTTTTCCGTATAATCCTTTAGCCCCCGCAACATATTGGACAATCCGTGTCCGCCGCCAATGACGGCGATTCGGGGGCCGTGCTTCCGGGGGACGCGGTAAGGTCGGTATTCCATGGGCGTTCCTTTCCGGCTTAAACAGCTCTTTCCATGTCCCGGTGGTGTTCCATTACCGGATAGCCCTGCCCGCGGATAAACTCCGTCAAGGCATGGGCGATGGCCACAGAACGGTGATGCCCTCCGGTACAGCCCACGGCGATGACCAATCCTGTCTTCCCCTCCTCCGCGTAAAGCGGCAGGGTAAAGCCCAGTAGATCCTCCACCTTCTGGAGAAAATCGTGGGTCTGCTGGAAGCTGAAAACGTAATCCGCCACCGGCTTATCCAGGCCGGTCTGGTGGCGCAGCTCCTCAATATAAAAGGGGTTGGGCATGAACCGCACGTCCAGCACTAGGTCGGCCTCCAGTGGGAGACCGTACTTGAAGCCGAAGGACGTGACGCTTACCGTCATGCCCGCCTGCTCCCCCTCGCCGTTGAAGATGCGCAGCAGTTCCCGCCGCAACTTGGCCGTGGAAAGACGGGTGGTGTCAATGACAAAATCCGCCCGCTGTTTCACCGGAAGCATCAGCTCCCGTTCCTTCTCCACAGCCTCCTCCAGAGAGTCCGTCTCCTTCTCTAAGGGGTGGCGCCGCCGGGTCTCCTTGTACCGCTTGATAATGGCCGCCGGAGAGGCGTCCAGAAACAGCATCCGGCAGACGCCCTCCATTCCCTTCAATTTATCCAGCACGTCGAACAGCTCATGGAAGGACTCCGCCGTCCGCACGTCGTACACCAGGGCCACACGGGCGTACCGCCCGCCGCCCCCGGCACAGAACTCCGCAAATTTTAGAATCATGGCGGCGGGCATATTGTCCACAATATAAAAGCCGCTGTCCTCCAAAAAGGAGGCCGCCTTACTTTTCCCTCCGCCGGACAAGCCGGAAATGATCAGAATTTCCATGGGACATCCCTCCCTTACTTCACAAACTTAACCTCCGGCTCCAGCCGGACGCCGGTCTTTTCAAAGACGGCCTCCTGTACCTGCCGAATCAGCTCTTTGATATCGGCACAGGTGGCCCCGCCCCGGTTGATGACAAAGCCCGCGTGCTTTTCGCTGACCTGGGCCCCGCCTACTGTCAGGCCCTTTAATCCACACTGGTCAATCAGAGTCCCGGCGAAATGGCCCTCCGGACGCTTGAAGGTGCTTCCCGCGCTGGGCCACTCCAGGGGCTGGCTGGCCTTCCGGCGGCTCATCAGGTCCCGCATGGTCTCTCGAATCGCCTCCGGGTCCCCGGGGCTCAGCCGAAATACCGCGTGCAATACCACCGCTTCCGGCCGGTCCGTCAGAAAACTCCTGCGGTAACCAAAGGCCAATTCCTCTCCGGAGAGAACATTTACGCCCTCCTCCGGAAACAGCGCCGACACGCTGGCGGTCACCTGTCTCAGCTCCCCGCCGTAGGCTCCGGCATTCATGCACACACCGCCGCCTACCGTGCCGGGGATGCCGTGGGCAAATTCCAGCCCTGTCAATCCCCGCTTGCAGGCAAAGTCCCCCAGCCGCGCCAGAGAGACACCTGATCCGGCAAGGATCGTGTCCGGCTCCTCCCCCATCTCCAAACGGCAAAGACCTGAAGTCTTGATCACCAAGCGGTCTAGCTCTTCATCCGGGGCCAGCAGATTCGTCCCGTTACCGAGAATGAAGGGTCTGGCCCCCCCCTCCCGCGCCATGGACAAGAGCAGCACCAGCTGCTCCCCCGTCTCCGGGAAGGCCATCCGCTTCGCCGGGCCGCCCACACGGAAAGAGGTGTGTCTCGCCATAGGCTCCTCTCTCAAAACCTGCACATCCGGCAGATAGTCCTCTATCTGTTTGTCAAACCATGTCACCCAGTCCATGGAAGGGCCTCCCTGTTTTGAAGATACTCACATCACCCGGCCCAACATGGCCGCGCCGATAATGCCCGCGTCGTTTCCCAGCTCCGCCGGGAGAATTTTGGTGCTCCGGCCACCGTGACGGGAGAAGCTCTCCCGCGCCACAGCCTCCCGCAAAGGTTCCAGCAGCAACCGCTCCGGCGCGGCGGCCACGCCGCCTCCAATGGCCACCGCCTCAGGGCGCAAAATGTTGATGAGGCTGGCCAGTCCGCCGGCTAGATAGTCCACATAGTCCCGGCAAACCCCCAGGGCGGTCTCATCCCCGGCCTCCGCCGCCTGAAAGGCCGTCCGGCCTTCTACGCCGCCTTTGGCGGCAAACTGGTGGAGGGTACTCTCCGGATGGGCCTCCATAGCCCGCTTTGTCTGCTGGATTAAGCCGGTGGCGGAAGCGTAACGCTCCCAGCAGCCCTGCCGTCCGCAGTTGCAGGGCTCACCGTCCCGGCAGATGACCATGTGTCCCGCCTCGCTGGAGGCAAGCCCCCCTCGGAGTCTTCCATCCACAATAATCCCCGCTCCCACGCCGGTGCCCAGGGTGATGACGGCAAAGTCCCGCGTTCCCTGCCCCGCACCCCGAAAGAACTCTCCCACAGCTGCGCAATCCGCGTCGTTGCCAAGCAAAAGTGGAAGATCCAAATGCTTGCGGAACAGCTGTTCCAGCGGGACGTTTTCCATGGGGATGTTGGTGGTGAAGAGCACGTCTCCCCCGTCCACCGCGCCGGGAAGGCCCACGCCCACCCACCGGACTTTTTCCTGCATCACCTTTGAAGCCAGCTCCGCCAGGGTCTTTGCGAAATGCTCCGGCCCTTGGAAATCCAGGGGAACCCGTTCCACTTTTACAATATTGCCTGCCTCGTCCACAAGTCCGGCTTTCAGATTTGTTCCGCCTACGTCAATACCAATGTACATGGTCCTTCCTCCTTACAGCTTTCCGTCCGCCCGGGCATCCACTTTCTGGGCCAGCTCCTGGGCCGCGTTGTACCCCAGCTTCCGGTGCCGGTTGTTCATGGCCGCCACCTCCACGATGCTCGCCAAGTTCCGCCCCGGGCGCACCGGGATGGTGATGATAGGTACCTGAATATCCAGAATGTCCACATAGTGGTCCTCAATGCCCAAGCGGTCATAAAACTTCTGGCTGTCCCAGGGTTCGAAGTTCACCACCATGTCCAGCGGCGCCTCGTCCTTGATGGCCCGGACACCGAAGAGCTGTTGCACATTGATTACGCCAATGCCCCGCAACTCAATGTAATTCCGAATCACCTCCGGCGCGGTGCCCATAAGACGGCCGGAGACCCGACGAAGCTCCACCGCGTCGTCGGCCACCAACCTGTGGCCCCGCATGATAAGCTCAATGGCCGATTCGCTTTTGCCCACGCCGGAATCGCCGGTGATCATGACGCCCTCGCCATAGATGTCCAACAGGACTCCGTGGCGGGTGATGCACGGGGCCAGAACCCGGTTTAGGTATTCAATGGTCCGGCTGGTAAAGGCCACCGTTACCTCGCTGGTCCGCAGCAGGGTCTTCTGGTGTTCCACAGCGCTTTCGACGCACTCCGGGAAGCAGTCCAGACTCCGGGCAATGACCAGGGCGGGAATATCATAAAGAAAAAGGTCGTCAAAACACTTGCGGCGCTGGGCGTCGCTAAGCCCCCGAAGATAGGTGACCTCCGCCTTGCCGATAACCTGGAGACGGCAAGGGTCGAAATAGTCATAAAAGCTGTGGAATTGGAGGCCGGGCCGGTTTAAATCCGGCACCGTCAGCAACGCGCTATCAAAATCGCTGCCCCGGTTCAAGACTTCCAAATTAAAAAGGGACACAAAATCCTTTACCTTTAAACCGTTTTCACGCATGACGTCTCTCCTTTTTCCGGCAGAGGGGCCGGACGTCCTTGGTTTTTGCGTCCATGACGCGTCCGTTTTCATTATATATGAACTCTTTCAATTCCGCAACACCTTCGGCGCAGAAGATGGCGAGGAATTCGCCGCAAAAAAACTTCAGTTTTTTTGAAAATTCTTCTTGCATTTTTCGATAGATTCTGTTATTATAACACTCGTGCTTATGAAAATACGCACGTACTATGCGACAGCGGGGAGGTGCAATGGATGGCTAAGTGCGAGTATTGCGGCAAAGGCGTGACCTTTGGCATTCAGGTCTCTCACTCTCACCGGCGTTCCAACCGTCCCTGGAAGCCCAACGTGAAACGCGTCAAGGCGATTGTGGATGGTTCCCCTCGCCACGTGTATGTCTGTACCCGGTGTATGCGCTCCGGCAAGGTTACCAGAGCGGTCTAATGAGATGAGAACGAGAAAAGACTCCCGGACGAAAGTCCGGGAGTCTTTTCTCATCTGAAACGCCTTTGGAAATCAGGCGCGTTCCCCTCCTCACGCCGGAAGCCTCCGCTCAAAATCCATCCGCAGAAATTTTTTCCCGTTTGGAAGTCCGCGCTCCAACGTACCGGCGGCCCGATAACCGATTTCAAACATAGCCGCTTCCAGCTCCGCCGCCTCCACTTGGCGGTGCAGCTGTTCCAAAACGTCAAACACACGCAAATACGGTGAGTCCGACACCCACCCCGCTTCCTCATTCCTTTGAATCACGCACGAGACAAACGACGGTCTCACACGCCGTATCACCTTTTGAAAACACGTGCATCCTATATATTCAATGAGCAGATTCGCAACAACCAATTCCGCCTCCGGCAGGCGGCAAGGTTTCTCCCTCAAATCCACCGCCAGACACTCCAAAACACCGGCCAGACTGGGATACCGGCGGGCTGCCTCCTCCAAATAAGCGGCATTGACGTCCACTCCGTATACCCTTTCAAACCGCTCCTTGGCAATATGCTCCAAGCCGTTTCCCCCTGCCAGACCTAAAATCATAACCCTGGAAACCGGATATGCGGCAAACTGGTCTTTCATCATCTCGTTCAGCGTCTGAAGCTGCTTGAGGGAATCAAGCTTCATGTGCGCCTCATAGTCCTCTAGAGAAATCGCCTCCCAAGGATGCTTCATATGTCTCCCTTTCCAGCAAATCGGAGAGCCTTTGGAAAGTCCGGCTCCCAGGCAACGGTTTGCACGTCTTTTTCCATAGAATTTAATCGTGTTTTCCAAAGTGCCCGGGCTGATAAGGTGTTAAGGAAACTCCCTTTTCACGCCTTCTATCGTCGGCACTTCAGGTCAAATGGCAGGCATCAACTTCCGGTTATCCGAGCTCTCCGGGTTCAGCTTCTCAATCCAATCATTATAGAAATGAGACTCGTCTTTTAGACGCCGGACAATGACAAGTTTCCACCCCTCTCAAACCCGCTCCGCCAGCTTTTCGCTGTACTCCGAACGGAAGACCTCAAAGCGCCCTTCGTCCAGGGCCTGCCGGATTTTCGCGGTCAGCTCATTGTAAAAGTACAGATTGTGCAGCACCGCCAAGCGCAAAGCAAGGGTCTCCTCCGCCTTAAACAGGTGCCGGAGGTAGGCCCGGGAAAACCGCCGGCATACCGGGCAGCCGCAGCTTTCACTGATAGGCCTCTCGTCCATGGCGTACTTGGCATTTAGAATGTTGACAGTCCCCTCCCAGGTAAAGAGTTTCCCGTGCCGCCCGTTTCGAGAGGGCATGACGCAGTCGAAAAAGTCCACCCCCCGGGCCACCGCTTCAATGATGTTGCTGGGTGTGCCCACACCCATGAGATAGCGGGGCTTGTCCTTTGGCATATGGGGTTCTACCGCGTCAATAATGTCGTACATCACCTGGGTGGGTTCTCCCACTGCCAGCCCGCCGATGGCGTAGCCGTCGCAGTCCAGCTTGGCGATCTCATCCATGTGCCAAATCCGAAGATCCTCAAAGGTGGCCCCCTGGTTGATGCCAAACAAGAGCTGGCCGGGGTTAATTGTGTCCGGCAGGGCATTAAGCCGGTCGTGCTCCCGCTTGCAGCGCTCCAGCCACCGGAGAGTCCGCTCACAGGAGGCTTTGGCGTATTCGTAAATCGCCGGGTTCTCTACACACTCGTCGAAAGCCATGGCCACGTCGCTGCCCAGGTTCGACTGAATGCGCATGGACTCCTCTGGTCCCATGAAAATCTTCCGCCCATCAATGTGAGAGGAAAAATATACTCCTTCCTCTTTGATGCGCCGGAGGGGAGCCAAGGAAAAAACCTGGAAGCCGCCGGAGTCCGTCAGGATCGGCCCCTCCCAATTCATGAACTTGTGAAGCCCGCCCATCTGCCGGATCAGCTTGTCACCAGGGCGAAGGTGAAGGTGGTAAGTATTGCTTAACTCAATCTGGCAATGGACCTCCCGAAGGTCAAAGGCGTCCACACCTCCCTTGATGGCGGCCTGAGTGCCCACGTTCATAAACACCGGGGTCTGAACTACGCCGCCATGGGCACAGGAAAACTGGCCACGCCGGGCGCGGCCCTCGGTTTTAAGCAGTTTGAACATCCGTCTCTCCTATCTCATAAGCTGTTGAAAAAGGTCCGCAGCTCCACCTTTTTCTCTGCCGGAATGGCCTTCTTGGGAATGCCAAGCTCTGCCCCGGCTAGGGCGGTGAGCTGGTGGAAGCAGGCTGTGGGGTCCACCTGAGCCCGGATACGCAAAAACGCCTCCTTCGCCCCCGCCGCCCGGAAGGCCTCCGGAGTCTCCAGTCCCACCCGGCAGAGATTCTCTGTCAGCTTTGGCCCAATATTGGGAAGATCCGCCAATTTCATCGTGCACTCCTTTTACGAAAGAAACATCGCGTCTCCAAAGGAGAAGAAACGATACTTCTTCTCCACCGCCTCCCGGTAAGCCGCCAGCACCGACTCCCGCCCCGCAAAGGCGGATACCAGCATGATAAGGGTGCTCTCCGGCAGATGGAAATTTGTCACCAGGCCGTCCATAACTTTAAAACGGTAGCCGGGGTAAATGTAAATATTCGTCCAACCGGACCGGGCCTCCATACGCCCGTCCTTCCCCGCCCAGCTCTCCAGTGTCCGGCAAGAGGTGGTGCCCACACAGATCACCCGCCCCCCATTGACCTTGGTCTGGTTGATGAGCTCCGCCGTTTCCGGGGGAATGGTGCAAAACTCGCTGTGCATAGGATGGTCCTCAATGGAGTCCTCCTTCACCGGGCGAAAGGTCCCAAGACCCACATGGAGCGTCACATATCCCAGGCACACACCCTGGGCTTCCATTTTTTCCAGCAGCTCCGGTGTGAAGTGGAGCCCCGCCGTAGGAGCGGCGGCGCTGCCCAAAACCTTGGAGTACACGGTCTGATACCGCTCTCGGTCCTGGAGCTCCTCTTTGATATAGGGCGGTAAAGGCATTTTCCCCAGGCGCTCCAACACCTCCAGGAAAATTCCATCATAACGGAAACGGACCAGCCGGTTTCCCTCTGCCTCCTCGCTCACCACCTCGGCCAAAAGCGAACCGTCGCCAAAGGTCATTTGGGCCCCGGTCCGGAGCTTCCGCCCCGGCCGGACCAGGCACTCCCAGATGTTGTCCCCCCGGTCGGTGAGCAGCAGCACCTCGCAAATTCCGCCCCCCGGAAGCCGCCGCCCCAAAAGCCGCGCAGGTAAAACCCGGGAGTCGTTCATAATCAGGCAATCCCCCGGCCGCAGCAAAGATGGAAGATCGTAAAAATGCCGATGCCCGGTCTCTCCCGTCCGGCGGTCCACCGTCATCAGCCGGGAACCGTCCCGCCTTTCCATGGGGGTTTGCGCAATGAGCTCCTGGGGCAGATCGTAATAAAAATCACTTGTTTTCATATCCCATCCCTATTCAATGGTAATATCCGTGTAGTAGAAACTCAAAATCTCCCGGGAGCTGTAGCCCAGCTCCGCCATGGCCTTGGCGCCATATTGACTCATGCCCACATTATGGCCGTTTCCAGTGCCGGTAATCACAAAATTCCCGTTGTGAGATTCCCCGCCTGTGGGCTGGCGAGCCTCCCCGGAAACCGCCACGGCGCCGGCAGAGGTAATCGCCCAGGCGGTATTCCCCTGTAATGTACCAATCGTTCCCCCGCCGGAGATCACAGTGGCGCCGTCCAGAGAGGAAAGCTGTCCGGTTCCGTTGACAGAAAGGCCGCCGGAACCGCCGCGCCGGCCATTGATGTCAAAACGCATACTGCTGACGGATTTTTGATAGGTGCTGCTGTAGAAGATCATCCGGCAGTCGTCGCCGGTAAAGGTCTTGGTGCCGCCACTTCCCACAAAGGTCACCTGCTTCACATTTCCAAGGGGGGTGTACTCCGAGACGTAGACATCTTGAACCGTGCCCACAGAATGCCCCTTTTGGTCCAGTATCCAGCTGAGTTCCCCGGCGGTGTAGGTGACGGTATAACTGCCGTTCGGGACGGTAGTCTGCGCCTCATAGGGGTCGGTTTTTCCCTTCAAATACCCGGTGTCCGTGCCCCAGACGTTGGCCCCATCCTCGGTGGCGCCGCCGTCGGAGGAATGATAGACCGCGTCCTGCACCAGGGTTCCCTTATAGTAAATGCAAAGCCCCGCCGTGTTTTCTACCGCCTGGTCACTGGTCTCCGAGGGCCCCGCCCCGCCGCTTCCATGTCCGTTGTAGACCTGGCAGTCCACGCCGTTACAGACATCAAAGCCGTTAGAACCGAGGTGTTTACTGTGCCCCTGGACAAAGGTCCTGGCGCAAACCGCCTGGGCCTCCAGCGCCTCCAGCGGCCACGTACCGCCCATCTCATAGGGAATCACGCCTTTTACATAGTCCTCCAGACCGATGACGTTTACCACGTTCAGATTTCCCCCGGTGACCCGTGGGTACTCAAAGCCGCCGCCGTATTTGTAACCCTTAAACCAGGTGGAGGTCTCCCGCCCCGAGGGCCGGATTCCCAGAGCATAGACGCCGCTGCAATCAAACTCGAACAAAATCTCCGTGGTCCTGGTGCGGGTGACCATCACGCCGGTAGAGGAGGAGCAGACAGCCTGCCCGCCATAACGTCCCGCAGCACTCTCCGCCTCCCCTTGAGAGTCGTAACAGCCAACCCGGACCACATACTCCCAGTCCACCCAAGCGGGCCATCCCCCTTCGGACCGGGCGCGGCCTGCCGCCTCGTCAAAAGAGCGAAAGCCGCTGATCTGGACGTGCCACTCCCCCATGGCCCGGAAGCCTCCGGCAGGCACCGAGGGAGAATAAACGCCGCTGCCATCCATATATATGGTTCCGGCGGCAGTCATGGAAATCGCCGTTTCCTCCGTCCACCCCAGGGAGGTGAAAGAGCGGTCCTCCTCAAAGTAGCCAAACTCATAGCCCGAACCCACCGCGTTCTCCAAATTGGCAGAGAACAGGGCGGAGGAACCATAGCGCAGGCCCACTTTCACGATCCCATTGCTTACAGCCAACGCCTCCGGGGCGTTGAGAACAAAAAAAGTCACAACGAAAAACAGGATCAGCAGCTTATTTTTCATGGAACCTCCCAACGATCCCTGTCTTGACGCGCCACGGAAATCATGGTACTATACGTACAATAGACATTTGTCCGCGCACCAAGCACAATTGTTGCCATATACGAATATTATAATACAAAACCGCGTCAAATTCAACCAGGAAATCCAGGGGCGTTTTTGCAACAACGCGGTGGAAGGAGCATACTATGAAACAGTACAAAGTTGGCGTTATTGGCTGCACCGGCATGGTGGGCCAGCGCTTTGTCACCCTTTTGGAAAACCACCCTTGGTTTCAGTTGACCGCTGTGGCCGCCAGCGCCCGCAGCGCCGGAAAGACCTATGAGGAGGCCGCCGCTCCCCGCTGGGCCATGACCGCTCCCATGCCGGAAAAGGTCAAGGGTCTGGTCATTTTGGACGCGGAGGCTGACGCGGAAAAGCTGGCCTCTCTGGTAGATTTCTGCTTTTGCGCCGTGGATATGAAAAAGGAGGACATCCGGGCCCTGGAGGAGAAATACGCCAAGCTGGAGTGCCCCATCGTCTCCAACAACTCCGCCCACCGCTGGACGGACGACGTGCCTATGGTGGTCCCGGAACTGAACGCGGAACACATCGCTATCATTGCGGCCCAGCGCAAACGCCTGGGCACAAAGCGGGGGTTCATCGCCGTGAAGTCCAACTGCTCTCTTCAAAGCTACGTTCCCGCCCTGCATCCCCTGCTGAAATACGGCATGGAAAAGGCCCTGGTCTGTACGTATCAAGCCATCTCCGGAGCTGGAAAGACCTTCCAGAGCTGGCCGGAGATGGTGGACAATTGCATCCCTTACATCGGCGGCGAGGAGGAAAAATCCGAGCAAGAGCCCCTGAAACTCTGGGGTACGATGGAAAACGGCAAAATCGTCAAAGCCGTGGGCCCTGCTATCACGGCCCAGTGTTTCCGGGTGGCCTGTCAGGACGGGCATATGGCGGCAGTGTTCGTGAAGTTCCAGGAGGGCAGGAAACCCACCATCGAACAAATCAAAGCCGATTGGGCCGCTTTCCGGGGGCCCGCTCAGGAGTTGGAGCTCCCCTCCGCCCCTAAGCAGTTCCTCCACTACTTTGAAGAGCCGGACCGCCCCCAGACCCGCCTGGACCGGAACCTTGAAAACGGTATGGCCGTCTCCCTGGGCCGCTTGCGGGAGGACACCCAGTACGATTACAAATTCGTGGGCCTGAGCCACAACACCCTTCGGGGCGCGGCAGGCGGCGCGGTGCTGCTGGCCGAGCTGCTGTGCGCCAAGGGTTACATTGAGCAGGTCCATTGACACCTACTTCCACAAAAGAGGTTGCTTGCGGAAACCGCAAGCGCCTCTTTTCCGCTATTTCACTGAGAATTCTCCCGTCTTAGAATCCGGATCATTTCTCAGTTCCCTATTCCCAATTTCCCAAAAGGGGGTCGTTTTTTATGAAAAAGCCCATTTTCACCGGCTCCGCCGTAGCCATTGTCACACCTTTCAAGGAACGCGGCGTGGACTTGGAGGCTCTGGGAGCCCTGTTGGACTTCCAGCTGGAGAACGGAACGGATGCCATCGTTGTCTGTGGCACCACCGGCGAGGCCAGCGCCATGACCTACCAGGAGCGGGCAGAGACCATCGAATTTTGCGTTCGCCACGTGGGGGGGCGGGTTCCGGTGATTGCCGGTTCCGGCTCCAACGCCACGGAGAATGCCGTCACACTTTCTCGAGAGGCGGAGCTCCGGGGGGCCGACGGCCTTCTGGTGGTAACGCCCTACTACAACAAGGCCACTCAGGCGGGACTGCTCCGTCATTACCGGATCATCGCCGATGCCGTCTCCCTCCCTATCATTCTCTACAATGTTCCATCCCGCACCGGAGTTTCCATCGCCCCGGAGACCTACGCCGCCTTGGCAAACCACCCCAACATCCTTGGGGTCAAGGAGGCGTCGGGAAACCTGGGAAACATTCAGAGAACCCGGAGTCTCTGCCCCGAGGACTTCTATATCTGGTCCGGCAATGACGACGAAACCGTCCCCATATGCGCCCTGGGCGGCAAGGGCGTCATCTCCGTGGTGGCGAACGTCCTTCCGGCTGAGATGCGGCGGCTAACCCAGCTGTGTCTGAAAAACGACTTTGCCGCCGCCGGAGAATTACAGGTACATTTAAAGGACTTTTGCGACGCCATGTTTTGCGAGGTAAACCCCATCCCCGTGAAGACCACCCTTGAGCTGCTGGGCTGGAGAGTCGGGGAACTGCGCTCCCCGATGTGTCCGCCTACACCGGAGAATCTGGAGCGCATCAAAACCTCGCTGGCCCAGTACGGGCTTATGGTGTAAAGCAAAAGCGCCGTTCAGGGATTCCTGGGCGGCGCTTCCATTATTCCGCCGTTTGACGCGCCTCCTGATAAGCGCCGATGGCCCGGATGTTCTCCTCCAGAGATTTCCTGTTGTCATATAGCGGCTCATCGGTCCAGTGCGCCAGATCATCTTTAAAATCAGCACCAGACCCGCCGGAGCGAAACACTCCGCTCTCTGTGGTCAGCAGCAATTCGCTGTCCTCCAGGAGGCCGTGGACCTCCTCTAGGAAGGCGGCAATGGCTTCCGGGTCATAGCTTTCGTGAAACGGACTGCCGAAGTTGATATCGAAGCTGACGCCTCCCGTCTGGACCTCCACCTCCTTCCCCGGTTCGCTCAGGGAAAAAAGCTCGTATTCATAGGTAGCAAAGCCCTGGTACATGGTGGGCCGATAGCGAAGCAGATAGTCCTCCCCGTCCACCCGGCAGGCGAAGCAGGAGCCCCAACCCGGGTGTGCCCTGGCGAAGGACTGTACCCAATAGAGGTGGTGGTCCCCGGTACGAACCCGGAGCTCATACCAGCCCACCGTATTTTGCTCCTCGTCTCCGGCTACCGTTACCAGCTCCACAATTTCCGGCTCTCCATCATGGTCAAAATCATAGCTCCCCGGCAGGGCCTCGTGCGTTTCCTCCCAGACGGTGCCCTGGAGGGTTTCATCCCGGACCTCCACGGCACAGGCATAGTGCCTCCGCTCTTCCCCATCGCCGCCCCGGCCAATGGTCACATCCAGACTGCCCTCCGCTTGCCACACGCCCCAGGCCTTGTCCTCCGGCAAAAACGTGTATTCCGGGATGGGATTCCCGTCCGGCAGAGTGAAGTTCCAACTGGTCCAGTTCTCCGTCTCGAAAACGGTGATGGCGCACCACGTCCTGGCGCTGTAGGCCAGGGCGAGAAAACCGCCTTCCGGGGACCAGAGAACGGACTGTGACAGCCAGCCCTGATCCTGCCATAGAACCTCCCCGGTCTCCCGGTCCACAATTTGCAGATACTCCGGGGGCTGTATGCCGCTGACATATTCGCCGCTGGCCCCCTCGGCCCGGACTTCAAACCGCCCGTCCGGCGAGACGGTCTCCCCCTCCACCCGGGCAACCGGCGTGGAGGCAATCAAAGCCCCGTACCCGTCCAATTCCTCCGGCGGCTTTTCCCTTGTCCCCGCCTGTCCGCAAGCCGCCAGTAGTAGCAACAGCGTTAAAACCCCCGCCAGCTTCCACATAATCCTGCATTCCTTTCTTAATTCACAATATCAGCCTATAATATCAGCAGTATACGGTCCTCCCTACTCTTCCGTAATCTCAAAACGGTTACACTTTTTTACAATCCGGTAACGTGTGTCCCCTTTCCAACCGGAAGAGCTTCGGTTCTACAGGAATATTTTCGCAAAAAAGTGTTGACCCTAACGAAAACGTGTGCTATACTCGGTGTTACCTGTGAGCGGGGCTTTTTTGTTGTGCGCTTTTTCGCTTTTCAAGCCACGGCGGACAGGTCCCGGCAGGGAGGCAAACGGCCTTCCCCGGAGGAAGGCGAATATAAGGAGGTGCCGAACAATGCGAGTCAAAGTGACCTTAAGATGCAACGAGTGCAAGCAAAGAAACTACAATACCATGAAAAACAAGAAAAACACTCCGGACAAGCTGGAGCTGAACAAGTATTGCCGTTTCTGCCGGAAGCACACGCTCCACAGCGAAACCAAATAATTGAGGAAAGGGCGTATTAAAAGAATGGCAGAAGCGAAAAAGAAGGATCGCGGCCTCTGGTTCCGCGAGATGAAAAGCGAGCTGAAGAAAGTCGTTTGGCCCAACAAGCAGACGGTTATAAAAAACACGGGCACAGTGCTGTTGTGCTCCGCCACCATCGGCGCGTTTATCTGGGTGTTCGACTTTTTGTCTGTCTCCCTGGTTCAGATGATCCTGAGCGTCTTCGGCGCCTGAGGAACGGAAGATGGCAGACAGCGCAAAATGGTATGTTGTCCATACCTACTCCGGCTATGAGAACGCCGTCAAGACCAGTATTGAAAAGTTTGTAACCGGGCGTAACATGGAAGACATGATCCTCCGGATTGAGATTCCCATGGAAAACGTGACGGAGATCACCGAGAGCGGCGCTTCCAAGGAAGTGGCCCGGAAGGTCTTTCCCGGTTACGTGCTTATCAAAATGATCATGACCGACGAAACCTGGCACCTGGTGCGGAATGTCCGGGGCGTCACCGGCTTCGTGGGCACAGCCAACAAGGCCATTCCCCTGACGGAGGAAGAGGTCCTGGCCATGGGTATGGAGAAGCACGAGATTGTCGTCAAGTACGGCTTGGGCGACCATGTGCGGATCTTGGACGGCCCGCTGGCCAGCTTCACCGGCGTGGTGGAGGAAATCGAGCCGGAGAAAAACCGTGTCAGCGTCATGGTTTCCATGTTTGGCCGGGAGACCCCGGTGGACCTGGAACTGGATCAGGTGGAAGTTCTGAATTGAAACCCTGTACGCGCAACCGCCCTGTACAGAGTTTGAGCCGCGCGTTTGTGCGCAGGTGGGAGGGGCGGGAGAAACCGTCCCGCCAAACCACATTTTTAATCGTAGGAGGTGCCGCTCCATGGCACAGAAAATCACTGGTTATGTAAAGCTGCAAATCCCCGCGGGCAAGGCTACGCCCGCTCCTCCCGTCGGCCCTGCTCTGGGCCAGCACGGTGTGAATATCGCCGCCTTCACCAAAGAATTTAACGAGCGTACCAAAAACGACGCGGGCATGATCATTCCCGTTGTCATCACCGTGTACGCGGATCGCTCCTTCTCCTTCATCACCAAGACGCCCCCGGCGGCGGTGCTGATTAAAAAGGAGTGCAACATTGAATCCGGCTCCGGCGTTCCCAACAAAACCAAGGTGGCCACCATCTCCAAGGCCAGCATCCAAAAAATCGCCGAGATCAAGATGCGGGACTTAAACGCCGCCAACCTGGAGTCCGCCATGAGCATGATCGCCGGGACTTGCCGGTCCATGGGCGTCATCGTCGGCGACTGACCAATACGATACGAGCGGCCGGATTGCCGCTCCATACAGTGGGAGGATTCCGTTCCGAGAACCACTATGAGGAGGAAGTAACAGTGTTTAGAGGCAAAAAATATCAGGACAGTGCCAAGCAGATTGACAAGAACACCCAATACGAGCCCGCCGAGGGTTTGGCACTGGTCTGCAAAACCGCTACCGCCAAGTTTGACGAGACCGTTGAACTTCATGTAAAGCTGGGCGTGGACTCCCGGCACGCCGACCAACAGGTCCGCGGCGCCATCGTCTTGCCCCATGGCACCGGCAAGACTGTCCGTGTGCTGGTCTTCGCTAAGGGCGACAAGGCCGAGGCCGCCAAGGCTGCCGGCGCGGACTACGTGGGCGAGATGGATCTGGTTGAGAAGATTCAAAAAGAAAACTGGTTTGATTTTGACGTGGTGGTCGCCAGCCCTGATATGATGGGCGTGGTGGGCCGTCTCGGTAAGGTGCTGGGTCCCAAGGGCCTGATGCCCTCCCCCAAGGCAGGCACCGTGACCCCCGACGTGGCCAAGGCCGTTACGGAAGTGAAAGCCGGTAAGATCGAATACCGTCTGGACAAAACCAACATCATCCACTGCCCCATCGGCAAGGTCTCCTTCGGCCCCGAAAAGCTGGCGGAGAACTACAATACCTTGATGGGCGCCATTGTAAAGGCGAAACCCGCCGCTGCCAAGGGTCAGTATATCCGCAGCTGTGTCGCCGCCGCCACCATGGGCCCCGGCGTACGGATGAATACCGCAAAGCTGGTCTGAGACCAGTTTTTAAAGGGGGGGGACTTGTGTCCCCCCTTTGATTTCCCAGCAGCTGGGGAATTTTCATGACGTGTGTCGTTACGAAAACAAATTCCATTTTCTCCCCTCCGGCGGAAAATGGGAGCTTGTGATCTCCTTCCTTCTCCAGCGTCTTTGGGGATGAGCTGAGAAATATTTCCCGAAAACCGCATAAAAATGAATATCAGGGCTTGACTTTTTGGAAGGTCCTGTATATAATACTAGTTGCGTTCCAAAGACAGCAGGTGGGTTCCGCCCGTAAATCCTGCCGAGGGCGGCAAATGTGATTTGCTTTGCGTCCTTGTGTGTCTTTTTGGACCCAAGGACGTTCCTTTTTTAGAACGCCTATTCTCATTCTCATGGAGGTGAAAAACCATGCCTAATGCGAAAGTCTTGTCCGAAAAGCAGGCCGTCGTTGCTCAGCTGAGCGAAAAAATCCAAAACGCCACTGCCGGCGTCATCGTTGACTACAAGGGAATCACTGTCGAGGAAGACACCGCCCTGCGCCGCGAGTGCCGTGAAAACGCGGTGGATTACAAGGTTGTCAAAAACACGCTGCTTCGCTTTGCCTTTAACAACACCGGACTGAGCGATCTGAACGATCTGCTGAACGGCACCACTTCTCTGGCTCTTTGCGACGATCCTGTGGCCCCCGCCCGGATCATGAACGACTATGCCAAGAAGTTGAACGAAAAGTTCGAAATCAAGGGCGGTTTCATGGACGGCAAGCCTGTGGACCTGGAAACCATCAAGTCTCTGGCCTCTATTCCCGCCTTGCCCGTTCTCCAGGCTCAGGTTCTGGGCACCATGCTGGCTCCTATCACGGGCCTTGCCGTGGTCCTCAAGCAGATTGCCGAGAAACAGGGTGCGCCCGCCGAGGCCACCGAAGAAGCTCCTGCCGCCGAGTAAGCGGCCCTCTACCCTACTATAAAAATTTACTATCAGGAGGTTTCATACAATGTCTGAGAAAGTTACCGCCATGATCGAAGAGATCAAAGGCTTGACCGTTCTGGAGCTCAGCGAGCTCGTCCACGCCCTGGAAGAAGAGTTTGGCGTTTCCGCCGCCGCCATGGCGGCCCCTGCTGCTGGTGGCGCCGCTCCCGCCGCCGAGGAAAAGACCGACTTTGACGTGGTCCTGACCGGCTTCGATGCCGCCGCCAAGATCAAGGTCATCAAGGTTGTCCGCGAGATCACCGGCCAGGGTCTGGCTGAGGCCAAGGCCACTGTGGAAGGCGCTCCCGCCACCATCAAAGAAGGCGTTTCCAAGGACGACGCCGAGGCTCTCAAGAAGCAGATCGAGGAAGTTGGCGGCAAGGTCGAGCTGAAGTAATCTGCTCTTCGCAAATTCACGAAAGAGGCCGTGGCGACTTGCCACGGCCTCTTTTTCTTCTCCCCCTTGAACAATAGCGGCCCCGCCGCGGAAAGCGAGGTCCCCCATGCGCATTCTGGCCATTGACTATGGAGACGCCCACACCGGCGTCGCTATTTCCGATCCCACCGGATTTCTCGCCGGCTTCACCACTACCATTACCGCCTACCGGCCGGAGGTCGTGGTGGAGCAGATTACCGCCCTGGCTCGGGAACACGGCGCGGAGGAACTGGTTTTAGGCCATCCCCGGAACATGGACGGCACTCTGGGCCCCAGGGCCGAAAAGGCAGAGGCCCTGGCGGAGCTGTTACGAGCCTCCAGCGGTTTGCCTGTGATCCTTTGGGACGAGCGCCGCACCACCGTTGACGCCCACCGGATACTTTTTAACGCCGGAAAAAATGGAAGGCAGCGAAAAAAGACGGTGGATGCAGTGGCGGCATCTTTGATTTTAGAGGGTTATCTCACCTACAAAAAAACGCAAAGCAAATAGAAACCAGCCGGTTGGAGCATTGCCAACCGGCTGGTTTTCTCAGGGGATTCTCAAAATGTCGAATTTTGAGGTAGGCTCTTCGTTTTGCTTTGACGGCTCCCCTCTATAAAAGTTCCAGACTCTCAGGTGCTCCCCTCTGCTTCTGGCTCTGGAACGCCTTCCATGACCTGTATGCTCCCTGGCTTTTCAATTTAGAACACGCCCTGGGCCATCATGGCGTCGGCAACTCTCTGGAATCCTGCGATGTTGGCGCCAGCCACCAGGTTGTATCCCAGGCCGTACATTTCAGAGGCCTCTACGCTCATATTGTAAATGGTGTCCATGATCTGGTGGAGCTGCTTATCCACCTCTTCCTCGGTCCAAACCAGTCGCTCGCTGTTCTGGGCCATCTCCAAAGCGGATGTCGCCACGCCGCCGGCGTTGACGGCTTTGGAAGGCGCCACGATCACGCCGGGTTGCTCCATCAGGAATTTCAGCGCATCGTTGGTGGTGGGCATATTCGCCACTTCAATGTAGTATTTCACTCCATTGGCGGCAATTTGTTTCGCCTGCTCCATGTGCACGTCGTTCTGCATGGCAGAGGGCATTGCCACGTCTACCTTTACGCCCCAGGGCTTTTCTCCGGCATGGAACTCCACGCCAAACTTGTCCGCGTAATCCTTCACCTGATTTCGTCCGCTGTTGCGCATCTCCACCAGATAGTCGATTTTTTCCGCCGTGGCCACGCCGTCGGGATCGTAGATATAGCCGTCCGGGCCGGAAAGGGTCACCACCTTGGCCCCCAGTTCCGTGGCCTTCTTGCAAATGCCCCAGGTCACATTGCCAAAGCCCGCGCAGGCGATGGTCTTTCCCGCCAGCGTCTCGCCCTCGTGTTTGAGGACGTTTTCCAAATAATACACCGCGCCAAAGCCCGTGGCCTCCGGCCGGATGAGAGAACCGCCGTAGCTGAAGCCCTTGCCGGTCATGACGCCGTTTTCAAAAGCGCCCTTCAGCCGCCGGTACTCGCCGTACATATAGCCGATTTCCTTGGCTCCCACGCCCATGTCTCCGGCGGGCACATCCACGTCGGGCCCAATATAGCGGTACAGCGCCTGCATGAAACTCTGGCAAAAGCGCATGATCTCCGCGTCAGATTTCCCGGAGGGATCAAAGTCGCTGCCGCCCTTACCTCCGCCGATGGGCAATCCGGTGAGGCTGTTTTTGAAAACCTGCTCAAAGCCCAAAAACTTGATAATGCCGGGATACACATTTTTCTGGAACCGCAGGCCCCCCTTGTAGGGTCCAATAGCCCCGTTAAACTGGCAGCGGTAACCGATATTGGTGTGCCATGTACCGTCGTCCGCCATCCAGCAAACCCGGAAAGTAAACATCCGCTCCGGCTCCACCATGCGGGTCAGCAAATCAGCCTTTTCATATTCAGGGTGCTTCTCGATGACGGGCTCCAGGGAAGATAGAACCTCTTCCACCGTCTGGACGAACTCCGGTTCATTGGCGTGCCGGGTTCTCACATATTCGATTACACTGGAAAGATAGGCGTTCATAAAGACATCCTCCTTATAAAACATAGGGCGTTTCCAAATCCCCATCCGGGGCGTTGTCTTTAGTGTAACATTTACGGCGAAAATAAACAAGGGCGGAATCCAGAATCCCGCGAAATTTTTTTTGATCTTTTGGATCATACCGAAACTTTTTTGTGCAAAACGCCTATAAATTGGGCGTCCAAAATTTTATAAGCGGATAATTTCTTCTTCTTTTTGGGAAAAATATGGAGAAATCTTGACTTTCTTGGGAATTTTTGTATAATGTTTATGAAAATGCTCTCTCCTGCTTCCCGGCTGTTTTAGCGGCTGGAAAAGGGCTGCAAACCGGAGCCAAAACGGTGCGCTTTTATAGAGGGCGGCGCACGGTTTCCAAGAAAGAGGAGGAACTCCATGAAACAAAGAGCGGTGTATTGGCTCCCCTCCATCCGGGGATTGGTGCTCTTGTCCGCGCTGCTGATGGCCTGCTCCGGCCTGATTCGCGCTGTCTGGGCCCTGGGAGAACCGGCGATGCCGGTTTCCGTCTTCCTCCTTCAAGTTCTCCTGCCCCTGTGGGCTAACCTCTGCTTTATCTGGATTCTCTTTCTGGACGGGCGGGAGCGGCTATACCGTTCCGCTATCCCGGTGTGGCTGGGTTGTGTGTTCTTCGCGGTGAAGGCCTTCTACTTTGTCTCCTTCCTCCACACGGTTCTCTGCCTTTTGCTCTATGCTCTGGTAGCCGTTCTATACACCGCCACGGTAGTGGGAATCATCCGAACACAGGTATTTTTGTGGCCTCTTTTTGGTCTGCCTATGCTGTACCACATTCTGGTGGAAGACCGGCAGAAAATAGGTTGGACCCTCCACCAATGGTTGCCGGAACTATCGGTCCTTTGTTGCATGGCGGCTTTGCTGTTGTTGTCTCTGACTATGCGGAGGCGTCCCGTGGAGGAGGGAAGTCTCATTCGCCGCTTTGGCGACCGCAACGACGGGCGGCGCCTCCGGACCCTCTCCCCCATCTTTGCCGTGTCTCCCTTTATCATGAAAACACGGAACACCGCTCAAAACTTCATTGCCGATCAGTTCGAGGTAACGGCAGTGGAGCGCTATATCGCGGAAAAGCGGCAAGCGGGCTGGAAGGGCTTTGGCATTCTCCATGTGATCCTGGCGGCCTATGTTCGTTCCTGTGCCCGGTATCCGGGGCTGAACCGCTTCGTCGCCGGCCAGCGGGTCTATACCCGGGACCGGGTCATTGAAGTTAATATGACCATCAAAAAAGAAATGACCACCGACTCGCCTGACACCGTCATCAAGGTCTCCTTCGATCCCGCCGACACAGCGGAGACGGTTTTCCGCCGCTTTGATGAAGTGGTCCAAACGGTCAAGCAAACTCCGCTGAACTCCTCTTTTGACAAACTGGCGAAAACCTTGAACTTGATCCCCGGACTGTTTCTCCGGGGACTGGTGGCCCTGCTTCAAGTGGGGGACTACTTCGGATTGCTGCCCCGCTGTCTGACAAGGCTTTCTCCTTTTCATGGCTCACTGTTCATTACATCCATGGCCTCCTTGGGCATCCCACCCATCCACCACCACCTCTACGACTTTGGCAATGTCCCGGTGTTTTGCGCCTTTGGCCGGAAGCGCAGGGTGTACGAGACAAAGCGAGACGGCAGTGTGGTCCGGCGGAAATATGTGGACTGTACGTTTGTCACCGACGAGCGGATTTTGGACGGATTTTACTACGCCTCCGCCATCCGTTACCTCCACAATCTGATGGATGATCCCTGGCAGTTGGACCGGCCACCAGAGGTAGTGAACCGGGACCAGCTATAGAAGAAAAGTCCGTAAACCCTTGGGGCACAACGACCGCAACCGGCAGTTGACAAAGTTCCACTTGTGGCGTTCTTGCTTTTTTCAGCGGGGCAGACTAGCATGGAGCCAACTTATGAGAAAGCGAGAGGGATCAAGATGAAAACATTTTCAGAAAAGCTGCTGGACCTGCGCCGCCGGGAGGGCCTGTCCCAAGAGCAACTGGCGGACCGGCTGGGAGTAACCCGGCAATCCGTCAGCAAATGGGAAAGCGGCACGGCCATCCCGGAACTCACAAAGCTCATTGCTCTGTCGGATCTATTCTCCGTCAGTGTGGACTATCTGGTAAAGGACCATCTGGAGAAGCCGGAACGCCCCGCTGTGGAAACCTCCGCCTCCACGGAGAAGCTGGAGAAACAGGTGGAGGAGATTTCCCGGTTTTTCCGGGCCTGGACCTGGGAGAGCCAAACCAAACTCTTCGGCCTGCCCCTGGTTTCCATCTGCCTGTCGTTTTATCCCCATATGATGCGCTGCCGGAAGACTGCCCGGGGCATCATTGCCATCGGAAACGTCGCGGTGGGCGTGGTGGCGCTGGGGGCCCTCAGTGTGGGTGTTTTCAGCATCGGCGCCCTCAGTGTAGGGGCTTTCGCCTTGGGCGCTCTGGCCTTCGGCCTGGCGGCCTTGGGGCCGGTGGCCATCGGCCTGCTGGCCTTTGGTCCCGTGGCCCTCGGCCTTTGGTACGCCGGAGGCGTGGCGGCCCTGGGGGGAAAGATTGCCGTAGGCGTGGCCGCCGTGGGGGAAACCGCCGTGGGCTATGACGCGGCGGGCAAGCACATCCTCCTCTGGGGAGACGGCCTGACCCATCCGGAGGTGGAGGCGTTCCTTCTGGAGCACCATCCCAACCTCTGGAAGCCTCTTTTAAATCTATTGGCCTATTTCGGGGCAAACATCAAGTGATGAAAACGCGTGGAGGCGAATCCCTCCACGCGTTTTTACCGGCCCAGCATCTGCCGCTCTATTAGCTGGCAGACCCGCTCCGCATCGTTGATTTCCTCAAATCCCACACCGGGAACACTGCGCCGGTGCTCCCCGCTGCCGTAGTAAGTGGGCCGGTGAAACCAGATGGTTCCAACACCACTCCGGCGAAACTCTTTATGTAGCATGGGAATCTGACCATACATCAAAAAAACCGTCTCCCGGCGTCCGGCGATGATGACCCGCTTATCCGTCACACCGTAGCGCATCCCTGCCAACCGCCACGCCCGAAGGAAAAAACGGCCAATCAGCAGGTAAAGGCCCGCCAGGACAAAGGGCAAATACATGACGCTATAGAACGGATTCCACGCCATCACTCTCATCGGACGGCCAAGGGCAACTACAAGTATGCCGCACCAGACCAGACTGAAGGGAATGGTATACCAGTCAGACCGTTGGAGACGGATTCCCTGCTCCGGCGCCCCCTCCCACAAAAGACGCTCTCCCGGCTGTAAAAGCCCGCGAACTCTGCTTTCTTCCATCATATCTCCTTCTGCTTTTTCCCAAGGACCTCCCGGCGGACATAGTCAAAAGCCGCGTCCTCTCCTTTGTCCCGAAGCGTAATCAAAATTTTTTCCAGAAGCGCTGACGTAGACGGGTGAAGCAGCAATCGCCGCCCCTTGCCCCGCTGAAAAAACTGATAGGGATCGCCGGAAGCGAAATCCTTGCCCTTATAAACCTTACTGGCGGCCAGCCGGTCGCAAAACATCTCCGCTACATATTTCGCCGGCATCTCCACGCCACCGATACCGCTGCCGTCCTGCTGGTAATCGGTCCAATACTCAAAGTGGTGGCGGTTCCGGCCCTTGTGGTGGAGCCACGCGGCGCTGTATCCCTCTTCCCGGCGCTGTTGATCGTTGGGACTGTGGTCCCCCTGAAAATACTTCACCCCCGGCCAAAACTCCACCGGAGAATATTTAGACAGGTCGTGGGTCAGCCCCTGCCAGTAAAGTCCCAAGCGGAAGCAGTGCTTGCGCACCAGGGCGCGGTGGCGGTTCACGGTTTTCAAATGGCCCCAGAAATTCAAGGCCCCTCACCTCCTGTTGCAAGATACAAGGCCCCCTGACAGCGTTGTGCTTTATAATATCCCAACGGATACCAGGGACCTCAAGACATGGATGCACCTTTGGATTCAGCAGACGAAGGCGGTATATCCACAGTTGATGACATCATATTGTACCACATCCGCCGGAAAAAGACGAGGAAATTTTGCATGGAATTGCGACCTGCGCAAACACTAATTTCCGTCAAATAAAACGGGGGGAATGGGATGGACGCCGCAATCTATGACTGCCCCAAAGAGTGGGCGCACCTTCTGCCGCCTGGAACCCAGCGGGTCCGGCGGGAAACAGAACTGACGGAGCACTTCTGGCCCCTGCTGGCCCTGACGCCGGAGGGCCGGCAGACGCTGGCGCAACGCCGGGAGGGCGAGATCATCTGCCGCCTGTTGCTGTCTCCGGGAGATCAAGCCGTCCCGGCACAAGTCCGGGCAGAGACCGTGGTCTCCTACGGCCTGTCTCCCAGGGATAGTCTAACTTTGTCCAGCTTGACGGAGCCAGTGCTTTGTGTCCAACGGGCCCTTCCCCGGCCGGACGGCGCTGTGATTGATCCTCAGGAGTTCCCTCTTCCCCGTCTCCCCGGTCCGGCAGAAGTCCTGTTGCCTCTGTTGGGACTTTATTTGTTGCAGATGCCACTGACGAAGGTCCTGTTCCTGTGATATTCTGGAAAAAACTTTTAACATATCACAGGAGGAACGGCCATGACGGTATGGGGATGGATGCTTTTGATGGCGGTCGTTGGAGGCGCGGCGTGGCTACAGTACACCATTCACAAGCACATTCAAGGCCCCTCCCACTGTATCGGCTGTGGGAAATGCGACAAAAGCGGCGTGTGCATTCTCACCGGGAAGCCGGTCGGCCCCCGGCGGAAGAAGTAATAAAAAGTATGCCTTTCCCCAGGCCCGTTCCCGTTTTCCAGGCGGAACGCTCCATCGCGCGTTTTATCCCGAGACAGGCCTCCTGGAAAAATCTCAAATCTCCCCATTGACAAACGCCGCGAATACGATATAATAGCTACGGTTCATAAAGCGAAACGCCGTGAAAAAGCCAGCCCTGCGAGACGGTTCCTCAGCGAGAGGGGGACGGTGAAAGCCCCTCGTCCACGCCGCAAGGCCGCCACTTTGGAGCGGTCCGCGAAGAGCGGAACGGCTCATCCCCGTTACCGGATGGCTCAAGATGTCCCCGCAAACCGGGGGTAATTAGGGTGGTACCGCGAAGCAGGCCTTCGCCCCTGACGTTGTCAGGGGCTTTTTTATTCCGATTTGGAAAGGAGCTTTCCGTGAAGAATTTTCAAAATTATACCCCGGAAAAATATGCCGGACCGGCGTACCAAATGGTGGAGGAGGGCATCTATCGGGGTAAAAATCCATACTGGCAGCCGGGGTTTGGTCACGAGTACATTTATGTCACTTCCCTGACCTTTGAAATGGAGCCGGACTGTTACGGCGAAGAGGGCGGCTGCCCTCAGGATATCACGCAAATTCCCTTTGAAGACATCCTGGACAACTACTCCGTCTATGTCACCGACTTCTATGACGAGCTGAATCAGGCCAGCGCACTTACCTGTTACCAGGAATTTGGTTCCAGCGATATTCAGGATATCCGGAACCTGCGTTCCTTGACCGGCAAACGGTTTTACGCCGTACCCTGCGGCCCCGATGATGCGGACTCGGACGGGTCCGACTATAAAATTGTCATGGAATCACTCTGAAGCAACTTTGATCTTTAAAATCATATTTTGGGAGGTAATTCCTATGTCTCACCCCTACCACGGCCTGAACGAGCTGCGGGAGATGTTCCTCAGCTATTTTGAGAGCAAAGGCCATCTCCGCCTGCCCAGCTTTTCCCTGATCCCCCCTGCGGGTGACGCCAGCCTTCTGCTCATCAACAGCGGCATGGCCCCCATGAAAACCTGGTTCACCCGGGAGGAGGAGCCCCCCCGGGACCGGGTTTGCACCTGCCAAAAGTGCATCCGTACCGGGGACATTGAAAACATCGGCAAAACCGACCGCCACGGCACCTACTTCGAGATGCTGGGCAACTTCTCCTTTGGCGACTACTTTAAAAAGGACGCCATCCCCTATTGTTGGGAGTTTTTGACCAAGGTGGTGGGTCTGGAGGAGGATCGGCTCTACCCCTCCATCTATCTGGACGATGACGAGGCCTTTGAAATCTGGAACAAGGACATTGGCATCCCCGCGGAGCGCATCTTCCGCTTCGGCAAGGAGGACAACTTCTGGGAGCACGGCGCGGGCCCCTGCGGTCCCTGCTCCGAGGTCTACTATGACCGGGGCGAGGAGCACGGCTGCGGAAAACCCTCCTGCACCGTGGGCTGCGACTGTGACCGGTATATCGAGGTCTGGAACAACGTCTTCTCCCAATTTGTCAACGACGGCGAAGGGCACTATGAGGAGATGAAAAACAAAAACATCGACACGGGCATGGGCCTGGAGCGGCTGGCCTGCGTGTGCCAGAACGTGGGCTCTCTCTTCGATGTGGACACGGTGATGAATATCACCAACAAAGTCTCCGAAATCACCCACGCCCACTACGGGGAAAGCCACAAAACCGACGTAAGCCTCCGGGTCATCACTGACCACATCCGCTCCTCCGTCATGATGATCTGCGACGGCGTACTCCCCAGCAACGAGGGCCGGGGCTATGTCCTCCGCCGCCTCCTCCGCCGGGCGGCCCGGCATGGGCGGCTGCTGGGCGTGGAAAAGCCCTTCCTCTTCGACGTGGTGGACACGGTGGTCCACGAAAACGAGTCCGCCTATCCCGATCTCCGGGAGAAACAGGACTACATCACCAAGGTCATCCGCACAGAGGAGGAGAATTTCTCCAAAACCATTGACGGCGGACTCCGGATTTACAATGACCTTCTCGCCGCTCACAAGCAGCGGGGAGAGACGGTTTTCTCCGGCGCGGACGCCTTCAAGCTCTACGACACCTTCGGCTTCCCCATCGACCTGACCGTGGAGATGGTGGAGGAAGAGGGCATGAGCGTGGACCGGGACGGTTTTAAAGCGCTGATGGAAGAGCAGCGGGTTCGGGCGCGGAAGGCCCGGGAGGCCCTGGGCGATCTGGGCTGGGCGGGCATCGAGTTTGGCAGCGATATGCCCGCCACACAGTTCGTAGGCTATGACCGGGAGACCGTGGAGGCCAAGCTCTTGGCCATTGTGGTAGAGGGCGAGCTTCGGGAGGAGATCGTCTCCGGGGCCGAGGCCACGCTGGTGCTGGACCAGACTACTTTTTATGCCGAAATGGGCGGACAGGTGGCGGACCACGGCGTGATTTCCGCCGGGGAAAACTGCGTATTCCGGGTCCATGACGTGCAAAAAAACAAGGGTGGAAAGTTCCTCCACACCGGCGTTTTAAAAAGCGGCGAGCTGAAAGTGGGCGGTTCCGTCACCGCCTCCATTGACGAAGAGCGCCGGAAGGCCATCCGCCGGGCACACAGCGCCACCCACCTGCTGGACGCGGCTTTGAAAAAAGTCCTGGGAGACCATGTCCACCAAGCGGGCTCCCTGGTGGAGCCGGACCGAATCCGCTTTGACTTCACCCACTTCGAGGCCATCACCCCGGAGCAACTCAGCGAGATCGACCGGCTGGTAAACGACGCCATTTTAGAGGGCCTGCCTGTGGTGACGGAGGTCCTGCCCATTGAGGAGGCCAAGCGCAAGGGCGCGGTGGCCATGTTCGGCGAGAAGTACGGCGACGTGGTGCGCGTGGTGGAAATGGGAGATTTCTCCATGGAGTTCTGCGGCGGCACCCACCTGGATAACACCGCCAAAGCCGGTCCCTTCCGGGTGAGGTCCGAGGGGTCCGTGGCTTCCGGCGTGCGGCGCATTGAGGCCACCGTGGGCAGGTTGACTCTGGAGACGGTGAACCGGAACCAGCAGATGCTGTTCCACGCCGCCCAGCTGCTGAAAACCTCCCCGGCGGAGCTGGAGAGCCGCATCGAGCAGCAGCTGGCCGAGACCAAGGAGCTGCGTCAGGCCCTGGAGAAGTTCAAGGCGGAGGCTTCCCTGGGCGAGGCCCGGAACTTCCTTATGAGCGCCAAGGATGTTGGGGGCCTCAAGGTCCTCACCGCCCAGCGGGACGGTTTGGACGCCAACGCCCTGCGAAAAATGGGCGACTTCCTCCGAGACAAGGAACCCGGCGTGGTGGGCGTGCTGGCCTCCGTCAACAACGGAAAAATCACCTTCCAGGCGGTCTGCGGCAAGGACGCGGTGGCTCGGGGCGTAAAAGCCGGAGACATCATTAAGGCTATCGCCCCCGTCTGCGGCGGCAAGGGCGGCGGAAAGCCGGACAGCGCCATGGGCGGCGGCACGGATGTTTTGAAACTGGACGACGCCCTGGCCATGGTGGACGACTTCGTGGCCGGGAAACTAAGCTGAAAGGAGCGGAACCATGCTGATCGAATTTGACAAGATGGAACCCAACGTCATCCCGCATATGCGGGGCGGCGAGAAAGAGGCCCGTGTACGGATGTACACCGACCCCCTGAACAAAATTATGCGGGGACGGCTGATTCCCGGGGCCACGATCGGAATGCACACCCACGACACCGGAAGCGAGATCATCTACATCCTATCCGGCAAGGGAAAAATTCTGTACGACGACGGCTGTGAGCCCCTGGAAGCCGGAAGCTGCCACTACTGCCCCAAGGGCCACGCCCACAGCCTGATGAACGACAGCCCCGAGGGCGGCGAGGACCTGCGCTTCTTCGCCGTGGTGACGGAGCAGTGAGGGGGAAACCGCCTTGCTTCCAAATGATCCTGTGATCCTTTTGAGCTACGTCAACACCAAGCTCCGAGACGAGTATCCCAACCTCTCTGAACTCTGCGCCGCTCTGGATGCGGATGAGGCGTCCCTTCGAAAAGTGTTGGCGGAATTGGATTACCAGTATAATGCGGAGCGCAACCAGTTTATCCCAGAGGCGCTAAACTGATATGCCATAGCAGAAAATCCGTGCCCGGAGTGCATCGCCACCGGCCCGGCGGCGGAAGCCTCCAGGGCTACCTGTTCCGGCGCCTCTATTGCGGAAAACATCTTTTGCACACCGACCCGGCTGATCACAGCGGGACACGGGATATTCCCGCGCCCTGCTTAACAACGAAGGAGGTTTTTTCCATGTCCGACTGTCTATTTTGCAACATTGCCGCCGGGGAAATCCCCAGCAATAAGGTCTACGAGGACGATCTGTGCTATGCCTTCCACGACATCGCTCCTCAGGCTCCCACCCACTTCCTGGTGATCCCCAAAGCCCACATTGGCTCCGTCTCTGAAGTCACGGCGGACAACAGCTGCGTAGTAGCCCATATTTTCGAGGTCATCGCCAAGCTCTCCCAGGAGTTGGGGCTGGAGAGTTACCGGGTGGTTTCCAACATCGGTGAACAGGCTGGCCAGAGCGTCTTCCACCTCCACTTCCATGTTCTCTCCGGCCGGGATATGACCTGGCCTCCGGGCTGACCTTTGGTTTCGTCCAAAATCTGTGGATTTTGGACGAGAGGGAAGGATTGCCGTTCTTCCGCGCAATTAGAGGCCCCGTCTGCCTTTGGCGGACGGGGCCTCTTCGCACACCCAAAACGGAGGGATATTTTTTGTGACGCGGATGCCGCCGCAAAAACGGACTACCATTTCTTTCGCCGCCTGTGGGCGGTGAAACTTCTGCCAAGGGCTTTTTATGGGCTGACGTCCGGCGTTTCGCCGCCGGCCAAAGCGCCGCCGGGTAGCTCCCGGGCCCCGCTGGGACCGGAGGCGGGGGGTAGGGCGTTCACCGTCTCCGAAGGGCCTCTCGAGGGCTCCGTCTGAGGCACCGCCGGCGTTGCGGCGGGCTGGGTCTCCTCCCTTCCCTCCACAAAGACATATCCGCCGGAGTCAGGCTCCACTGTCTCGCCGATGACGAAATGCCGGGGGAGCTCCTTTTCCCCGATCTGCTCCCGGATATAGGCCGCGATTTCCTCCAGGGTCTTCGCCTCCGCAAGCTCCGTGTAGGTGCCCCGGTCAAAGGTCAGGCCATCCGCCGTATCCGCGAAAACAAAGCGGTTTCCCTCACCCAAGTAGAACTCCGCAAGGTCTGCGTAGCAGAAATAGCGGTCTCCCTCCCGCCAGCCGGTGTCCTGGTTCGTTCGAATGGGCATGAAGATGGCGTCGCTGCCCGCGTCCAGGTTCTCCAGAGCCCCAGCGATGGAGGTGGACATATAGTCCCTGGCCCCCAGCCAGAGAAGACTGTAGGTCTCCCCCACTGTCAGGCCGCCTCGAATGGAGTCTGTGACCTCCACAAGGGCGCGGGTGTAATACTGCTCCATAGACCCACCATCCGGCTCCACCATAAAATAGTGCAGCTCCCGGACGGTTCCCCGGAAAATCACCGTATCCTGGGTGAAAATCTCCTCCGGGGGCAGCCAAACAAGGCAGGCTGACATTCCAATCATCTCATCGCCGCTTCCCGGGCCGCTCAGCTGACCGATCTCCACGCCGGTGGAGTAGTCGGGATGGGTGGGCCGGTTCGGGCCGTCTGTCCAATAGCCGGAGCCGTCCAGGCCCCCCGCCGCTGTTTCGTCGCCGGAATCCGACTCCTCGGGATTGAATGGCCGGACGATGGCTTTCCAGCTGTCGGGGTCCTCGCTCACTTCAGCACCCGGATTGAAGCTCTTAACGATAGCCGTCCATTTCCATTGGTCCGCTCCCCGCAGTTCCGGCGCCGCGGCCACCGTCACCACCAGCGCCAAGCACGCCGCCAGCGCACCGAAACGCCGCCAGGGGTGGATTTGCTTTTTCACGATTTCCGCCGCCTCGATTTGGTCCTCCCGGACCTCCCCCACGGCGCGAAACAGTTCTTCTCTGGTCATAGGTCATAGCCCTCCTTCCTCAGATGCTCCTTGAGACCCTGCCGGGTCCGGTGGAGCAGGGATTTCACTTTGGATTGGCTGTACCCCGTCCCGGCGGCGATCTCCGCCACGCCGTCACAGTACCAGTACCGCCGCAAAAACACCAGCCGGACCGCCGGAGACGTGGTATCCAAAAAGCCGGAGATAGCCTCTCCTAACCGGCGGAAATCAAAGTCCTCCTCCAGGGGCGTGCCGCCCACGCAATCCGCCAGCTCCTCCAGCACCGCCTCAAAGCCGCCGTTCCGCCGCTGGGCGCTGTTATAGTCATAGCGGTCCAACGCCGTGTTCCGGGCAATGCGGCCCAAAAAGGGCGGCAATCGGGCGGGCTTTTGGGGCGGCATGGCGTTCCAGGCCCCCAGCCAGGTATCGCTGAGGCATTCCTCCGCATCCCGGCCGTCTCCCAACACCCGGCAGATGATTTTGCCACAGTAAGCGCCGTATTTTTCCGCTGTCCGGCGGATGGCCTCCTCCGACCGCGCCCAGTACAGGGCGACGATGTCCTTGTCCTCCATGACGTGGTTCCCTCCTTTGAAAGCCGCTTTCACCTATATAGTCGGAAAATAGGGGCCGCCGGTTGCAAAAGAGGCGAAAAAAAGCGGACAGGAAACGACTTCCCTGCCCGCTGGCCTTGCATATTCAAAGCATATCATCCAGAGAATAGCGGTGGAGCTTCCCCGGCAATTCCCGGCTACGGGTGGCAAATCCCGCGGCATAGCCGGGAAAGGTATCCAACTGGTAATAATACTCCCCCGGCTGAAGGGGAGATTCGGAGCGCATAATGGTACCCACGCCGTTTCCGCTGCGCTTGGCCCTGGCCTCCCGCCGGACCCAGCTCTGGAAAAAGGCCTCCTCCGTGCTCACATGGGCAAGACGCACCATCATCCGCTGGCCAACAGGGCGGATGCGCTCAATATCCACCCCGATTTCCTGGTCTGAAACTCCCACCAGCACCGCGCCGCTGGAGTGGCTGAGATTGAAATGCACCTGGGGATACTCTGGAAAATAGGGCTTGCCCAACCGGCCAAGCGCCACTTCCGGCAGCTCTTTCCATCCGTACTTCTGACGCAGGGCCAGACATAAAATCAGATACGCACAAAGCGGTTCCCGCTGCTTCTCCATTTCCCGGGTTCGCAAAAGGCGCTCCCGGCGGGCCGGGGGCAACAGCGGTAAAATGGCCTCCCGCTCCGGGTCCGACAGGGGGCGCTCCATCCGGGCCGTCCACAATTCAATGGGCATGGCGGTCCTCCTTTATTCGATTCTCTTCTCTATTTTAAGCGCTTCTTTCCGGCCTGTAAAGTCCCCACCGGAAAGTTTTCAAAAAAAATCAGGAAAAAAAGAGGAAATTCCAAAGCGGCGGCGTATATAAAAACAGCGTCAAAAGTCCGTTCCAGCCTATATCCTAACTTTTTCGGTATGACAGGAACATATTTTGGCTAAACTGACCGAAGGGAGGAACGAGCCTTGGCCTTTCCGCAAAACTTCCTGGACGAACTGACCGCCCGGTGCGACATTGTGGACGTGGTGGGAAGTTACGTTCAACTGACCCGCAAAGGCTCCAACCTCTTTGGTCTTTGTCCCTTCCACAGCGAAAAAACCGGCTCCTTTTCTGTCTCACCGGACAAGCAGATCTACTATTGCTTCGGCTGTAAACGGGGCGGCGGCGTTGTCAACTTCATCATGGAGGAGGAAAACCTCCCCTTCCCCGACGCGGTGCGGTTTTTGGCCAAGCGGGCGGGGTTGGAAGTTCCGGAGGAGGAGGGCGACCGGGAAGCCGCGTTTCGCCGCCAGCGGCTTCTGGAGCTGAACCGGGAAGCCGCCCGGTTTTATCACCGTCTCCTTCTACAGCCGGAGGGCCGGGATGTCCGGGACTATCTGGACCGGCGCCAAATTCAAAAGTCCACCGCCGTCCGTTTCGGTATGGGGGCCTCCCCCGACGCCTGGGACACGCTTCTAAACGCTATGACCGGCCTGGGTTACAGCAAAACGGAACTGTTGACAGCGGGGCTGATTGTGGACAACAAAAAGGGTGGGTTCTACGACAAGTTCCGAAACCGGCTGATGCTTCCGGTCATTGATACCCGAGGCGACGTGGTGGCCTTTGGCAGCCGGGTGCTGGACAAGTCCGAGCCCAAATATATGAACTCCACTGAAACCCCGGTCTACAGCAAGCGTAGAGTTCTCTACGGATTGAATCTGGCAAAAAAGTCCAAACGGCCGGACATCCTCCTTTGCGAGGGTAATCTGGACATCGTCACCCTCCACCAGGCGGGTTTCGACAATGCGGTGGCCTCCATGGGTACCGCGTTGACGCCGGAACAGATCCGCCTCCTTTCCCGCTTCACCAAGGAGCTGGTGTTGTGCTATGACAACGACAACGCCGGGAAAATCGCCACGGAGCGGGCGCTACAATTGCTCAACGGCTCGGAGCTGTCCGTAAAGGTCCTCCAACTCCCCCGGCGGCGTACAGCGGACGGGGAGCTTGTCAAGCAGGACGCAGACGACTTCATCAAAAACCAGGGGCCCGCCGCTTTTGAGCGGCTGCTTAGCGGCAGCGAAACCGGCGTGGAGTTCCGCATGGCCCAGATCGCCGGAAAATATGATCTGGAGAACGACGAGCAACGGGTGGCCTACAGTGAGGAAATCAGCGGCCTGCTCTCCACCCTCCCCGGCGCGGTGGAGCGGGAGATTTACGCCACCCGGGCCGCTGAAACCGCCCGAATCACCCCCGACGCTATGAAGCTGGAAGTCCAGCGGGCCAGGAAGCGGAACATCGCCAGGGAAAATCGGGCGGTGCTCCGAAAGGAGTTGAATCCCGCCGCCCAGTCTCAGCCCAAAGAGCGGTCTTTGCGCTACGAAAACCTGCGCTCCGCCAGGGCAGAAGAGGGCGTTCTTCGGCTACTGCTGCTGGACGACGGACTTTTTTCCCAAGAGGCGCCTCTGACAGAGGCGGACTTTTCCTCTCCTTTGTTGGGCCGGGTCTTTTCCCTGTTGTGGCAAGCGAAGGAAGAAGGCCGGACCACGGCGCTCCCCGCCCTAGCGGCGGAGCTGAGCGCAGAGGAAATGAACCATGTCACCGCTGTTTGCCAGCGGCCGGAATCCGTTCGAAACGGACGGCAGGCCCTGGCGGATTACATACGCGTCATACAGGAGGCGTCTAAAAAGCGCTCCGGCGGCACGCCGGACCCCCTGTTGGCGGCGGCAGAAAAATATAAAGATAAAAAGGGAGAAAAACGGAATGACTCATAAACAGGATGCCAAAGAGCTGGAACGTCAGGCAGACGCCATTTTGGCCGCCGCCGGGGCGGAGGAGTCCGCCGCTGCGGAAAACATCCCTCACGTTATGACAGACGAGGAGGCCAAAAAGGCCGGTATTGTCCGCCTGGACGACAAGCAAGTGGCCGCCCTTCCCGCCGCCTCCTGGCTCATCAACAATGAAAAACTTCGGGAGTTGTTGGCCCGAAGCAAGAAAAAAGGAAAGCTGGAGTCCGCCGAGCTGATGGAGGCCGTAGACGATCTGAACCTCGAAGGCGAGCAGATGGATCAGCTTTATGACTCTCTGGAGGCGCTGAACATCGACATTAGCGCGGAGGAGGATCTTCTTCCGGAGCTGCCGGAAGAGGGTCCTGCCGCCGAAGAGATCGCGGGGATGGAAGAAGAGGAGTTGGTGGACCCCAACACTCTGGTCAACAGCTTCTCCATCGACGACCCTGTGCGTATGTACCTAAAGGAGATTGGCAAAGTGGCCCTTCTGACGCCGGAGGAGGAAGTCACTCTGGCCCAGGCCATGTCCGCCGGGAACGAGGCCGTGCAAAAACTGGCGGAGCTTCGCCGGCAGCGGGAAGAGGGGGAGGAAATCGACCCCGCCCTGGAGGCCGCCTTGCGCAAGCAGTACCGGGCCGGGGAAACCGCCAAGCAGAAGCTGGCGGAAGCCAATCTCCGTCTGGTGGTCTCCATCGCCAAGCGTTATGTGGGCCGGGGAATGCTGTTTTTGGACCTGATTCAAGAGGGCAACCTGGGACTCATCAAAGCCGTGGAGAAGTTCGACTGCACCAAGGGCTTCAAATTCTCCACTTACGCCACTTGGTGGATTCGGCAGGCCATCACCCGGGCTATTGCCGATCAGGCCAGGACTATCCGTATTCCCGTGCATATGGTGGAAACCATCAACAAGGTCATCCGGGTCAGCCGCCAGCTCCTTCAGGAGTTGGGCCACGACCCCTCTCCCAACGAAATCGCCGCTGAGATGAATATGCCGGTGGACAAAGTTCGGGAGATCATGAAGATCGCCCAGGAGCCCGTGTCTCTGGAAACGCCCATTGGCGAGGAGGAGGACTCCCACCTGGGGGACTTCATCCCCGACGAGGGAGCGTCGGAGCCTTCCGAGGCGGCTTCCTTTACCCTTTTGAAAGAGCAGCTGATGGATGTGCTGTCCACTCTGACACCCCGGGAGGAAAAGGTGCTGAAGCTCCGCTTTGGCATTGAGGACGGGCGTACCCGGACGCTGGAGGAAGTGGGAAAAGAGTTCAATGTCACCAGAGAGCGCATCCGCCAGATTGAGGCCAAGGCTCTTCGAAAGCTCCGCCACCCCTCCAGAAGCAAGAAACTGAAAGACTTCCTCAACTGAACTTCCAATGACACACCCATAAAACCCTCTATTTTTCCGGTAATTCATCAGGAAAACCGGCGGCAGCGAACATGGCTTTGCTGCCGCCGGTTTTTTTCTATTTCAGGTAGCTCAAAAGGCGGCCCGCCTCCAGGGCGGCTTGGGCCCGAACGCCTTCGAAGTCGACATAGGGGTTATAGACTGCCTCCAAAGCGTCGTGATTGCGCTTGGCCTCTTTCAAGGCGTCCACCGCCTCCTCCCGGAGCAGCGCCGTCATACGGGTTTGGAAGCGGAGGCGGGACCGGCCCTCGGTCTCTGTCATGGTGTCCAGGCGGATGCGGCGGTAGGGTTTTTTGCCGTAGTCCATCCCCGGGCACGAGGTGACAAAGGCAAGGCCCAAACCGGGAATCAGCAGGTGCTCCATGCGGTTTAAATCCTCCGGAGAGGGGCAGACAATGGTGTCCCAGCCTTTCTCCACCGCCGCCGCGTGGAGACTGTTCAAGGCGCTTCCCGCCAGCTCCCAGGTATCGGCAAACTCATAGACCTTGGGGCAGAGAACGTCTACGCTGTCAAAACGCCAGACGCAGCCCTTGTGGGTGATACTGCCCAGAAACCGGCGGGTGGTCTTTCCCTGTTGGTCCCCTTTGCCCCGTAGCTCCCGGGCAATAATCCCCTTGACCCGGCGGTCCAGACGGTCTTTGTCAAAGAATTTTGCGACTGCCGTTATGGCATCCAGTTCCACCTGCCTAGCGGCCTTCAAACTGTGGTAGGCCCGGACGTAGGCGGCCTTGTAAGCGTGAGTGCGGGATTTGACCTCCCCGGCGGCGGCTTTGGCGGCGGTGAGGTCGTAGAAACGGCCCAGGTCCACATAGCGGTCTACTGCGGCGGGGTATTGGGGTTCGATGACGTGGGGCGACGTCCCATCCGCCACGG
The DNA here is from genome assembly GCA_910585245.1 of uncultured Oscillibacter sp. Classification (GTDB taxonomy): domain Bacteria; phylum Bacillota; class Clostridia; order Oscillospirales; family Oscillospiraceae; genus Oscillibacter. The sequence continues at coordinate 41,314 of CAJUCO010000001.1, read as the reverse complement.
CGCAGCGGAGCTCCGGAAGCACCACGCCGTCCAGAGAATCCGGGTCCCCGGAGCACCACAGATACTCCACCGCCGCGCCCGCCTCCTCCATGGTCCGGCCAATCTCCCGCATAAAGGTGTTCTTCCCCACCCCGGGGCCGCCCTTTAAGACCATGAAGTCGTATGTATCCTCAAGGTTCACCATCTCTGAAAACAGGTTCCGGAAGCCCTCGCCGCTGTTGGCTCCGACAAAAAAGTTGGTTACTTGTGCCATAGGTTTGCCCTCCCAAAGGTTTTTTACACGCTCAGCGTATGCTGGGAGATCTTGGCCTGACAGTGGTTTTCCCGAAAAAAGCCCTCCTCCCCCGGAAAAACGCCGCCTGAGACGGGAAAAGGGCCTCCCCTTTGGGAGGCCCTTTACAGCTCGTCAATCTTCATCCTGTCAATCTGGTCCTTCACCCGCCGCTTCTCCCGGACCGCCCAGTAGATGGCCAGGAGCACCAGGGTGGGGATGTTCCCCGCCAGCAATGTCACCAGCACCGCCAGAACATTTTGCGAAATGCTGCCGGTATCCATGACGTTCAGCGGACCCAGCAGGGACCACAAAAACGCCAGCAGCGGCAGGACCAGCCCCGGCCAGCGGCTCTCCCGCTTGGAGAGGAAGATCTGGAGGAGAATTCCTCCCACCAGGACCACCAGCACAAACACTAAAAACGCGATCATTGTTCTAGACAAAATTGCCATAACTCAACCTCCATTCTCTTTCCGGGTCTCTCGGTAGGCGGCAATCAAAATCTTCGCGGTGTCGAAGTCCAGCTTGTCATCCACTGCCAGCCGCTTTACCAGGGAGACATAAGGGTCTGCTTCCGCCGTGTCGCTGAGGCGGATTTTCTGTATCAGGCGGTCCAGACGCAATCGGACCGTGGGATAACTGACGCCGTACTGGGCCGCCACCTCTTTCAAGGAGCCGGAGGCCAGGAGAAAGCGCTTTACAAAGGTCAAATCCTGTTCGTCCAGGTCCGCTATCCAGGGGGGCGGTGTGGTCATAGGCACGGCCTCCTTTCATAATATTAAATATAAACCTTAATTTTATAAAAGTCAAGATTTAATTTTTCTTTTGGAAAGTAAAAAGAGGCCGTCCCTTCCGGGACGGCCTACCCTATTTACTGATAATCGGGCCAGCCGTTGCGCATGGCCTCCTGCGCTTCCTCAATCGTCTTGAATTCCGGTTCCCGGTATACGTCCTGGCTGCCGTTGGCGTTGGGCCAACCCTTTTCCGAAGCCTCTACCAGCTCGGCGTAGGTGATGGTCTTTCCCCTCGGAACACCGTTTAAAGCACCGTGATCCCATTCTCCGATAACATTATGTTCCTCGTCATACATCGGAATTACTACGTTGGAAATCTGATTTTCCTCAACCCAGTTGTTATATGCGTTAAATTCCTCTATGTGCTCTGTACCCACGCCGAAATCGGGAAAGTTCAGTTCTTTTGTGGCGGCATAGCCCTCCACTCTGGCAACCTTCCCGGTCGAGGTTGCGACTTCTATCAGATCCGGCTCATAACCCAAATATTTATAAGCCTTCCAGCTGCCGTAAGTCTCTCCTTTCCGGTTGCGGGGGTAATCTCCGTTTACCAGGTTCTCAGCCGCCCACGTTTTCCATTCCGCCGCAACATCCAGCTCGCTTTCCGTTTCCTCAATGGGAACCGGGCCGTATCCGGTAGCAAAAGCATCCGAATACGCAATCACGTCGCCCGTTTTCACCTTGTCTCCGGTTTTCACCACAACCTCTTTACACCTATAGAACATCATAGAATAACCGCTTTGATAACAAATCTGCACATAGGGTCCCCGCATTCCCGACATACCGTAGTCCCTCACTCCGGCGGCCAGTATGGTCCCGTCTTGAATGGCAACAATGGGATTCCCCTCCATGGTCTGCTCCTCTCCGTGGAACGTACCCCATGAAGCGCCAAAGAGGTCAAGGAGCGCATCGCGTTCATTCGTATCCCCAAAGACCAGCGGGTCCGTGGCCACGCCGTTCACCAGAAACTCAAAGTGCAGATGGGGGCCGGTAGCCCGGCCGGTGCTGCCCACCGTAGCGATGGTCTGCCCCCGCTTTACCTCATCGCTGATCTTAACCAGAACGTTTTGACAATGGGCATAGAAGGTCTCCTGTCCACTCCCGTGGTCAATGCGGACGAAATTGCCGTCCTGGGCGTTGAATCCGGCCTCCTTCACCGTTCCCTTTCCGGCGGCGTAGACGGGGGTTCCCCGTTCCACGGAGATGTCCACGCCGTTATGGGTCGCCATTTCCCCGGTTTCGGGATTCATCCGGGTCTGCTGGGCCTGACTGACGGTGCCGCCGTCTACGGGCCAGACCATGGCCCCGTCTTCCGGCATCTCCGCCTTCCCCTCCGGCAAGGGGTCTGCCGCCAAGGGCTTACCCTCCGGCAAAAGCGGGGTCAAAGGATAGCAATACTCGGCGTTTCCGTACCGCACATCCATGGTCAGCTCGTCATAGGCGGCGTCCGCCACCTCAAAGGAATAGGTCATCCGGGGAACCCACTCCGCCTGTTCGCTCTCCTTCTCCAGGTAGCGGACGCTCTGCCCGGAGCCGTCCTCCATCAGGATGCGTCCCTGAATAAAGATGCTCCAAGGCCCCTCGCTCTCGGGGATGGTGAAGTAGATGTGCCCGCTGTCATAACGGACGCTGTCTACCAAGGTCTCCACCTTCAGACTGTCGGCGGACAGCTTCCGGTCCCGGTCAAACGCCTTCTGCTCCTTCTCTGTGGCCAGACGGAGGCCGGTGAGCTTGCCGTTTTCATAGATGGTATAGAGCTCCACCGCGTCGGGGCCAAAGGTGCCGTCTCCGGTGTGCTCGGTGATCCACGTGTGCTTTTCCTGGTCGTAGATACCCCGGACCTCATGGCCCTCCCAGGTCATGGTCAGGCCGTTGCCGTCCAGGTCCGGGTCGTCAAAGGTCCAGGTGAGGCCGAAGGGCTCGTAGGGGGCCAAAGTCTCCTTCCACAGGACGGCGGTCTCCGCCGAGGACTGGGCGTATAACTCGCGGTCGGTCATGTCCGCGTTCCAGGGCCCGTCCGTCTCCTCCGGCTTGGCGGAGGTGGCGAAGGCCGTGGTAATCCCCAGCACCAGAGCCAGGGCGATAAAACAGGCCAGCAGGGATTTTCTCTTAATGCTCATAATCGCTTTAATCCTTTCTTCCATGCCGTTTCGGTGGGCGAAACCGCACAGAGGCACATTTCGGTTTTCCGCCAGACGGATAAGGGCCAGGGCGTAGCGCTCCCGGCTGTCCTCCCCCAGGGCCAGCACCGCCGCCTCGTCGCACCGGAGCTCCATGTCCCGGTTTCCCAGAACGTAGAGGAGCCACACGGCGGGGTTGAACCAGTGGAGGCACAGCGCCGCCGTCAGCGCCAGCTTGAGCAGCCCGTCAAAGCGCCGGATATGGGCCCGCTCGTGGGCCAGGACACAGGTCAGAGCCTCCTCATCCGTGAAATCCATCGTCTTGGGCAGGAGTATCACCGGGCGGAGAAGCCCGTAGGTCAGCGGGGCGGTGATCTGGTCCGTGACCCGGACCTCCACCTTCCGCCGGAGCTGGAACCAGGTCTCCAGGCCCGGGCAGTCCGCCGGGAGGGCCTCCCGGAAGCGCCGCCGCCAGCGGACATAGCGAATCAGGAACCACGCCGCCAGCAGAAGGCTCATGGCAAGCCACAGGGTTGTCCAAACCGGGAAGGGCACCGGGGCGGGCACGGCAGCCGGTTGCGTGGGAATCGCAATCACCGGAGGGGCCGCTGGGGTCACGGGGACCACTGGGGTGAGCAACGCGTCCGGGGCGGCGGGAGCCGCCTTGGGGCCCAAGTCTTCCAGCAGGGTGTAGACGCTAAACCGGGAAGCCAGTTCCACCGGCAGCAGCAGCCGGACCGCCGCCAGCCACCACAGGGCCACAAAGGTCCCCTTGGGAAGACGCCGGAGAGTCAGCCCCCGAAAGGCCGCGATGGCCAGGACGAACACCCCGCCGGAGAGGGATAATTCCAGGAAAGTCATTGCCACGTCACCTCATTTCGTTGACAATCTCCCGAAGCCTCCCAATCTGCTCCGGCGAGAGCGTCTGGCTGCTGAGCAGGGACGCGAAGAGCAGGTCCGGCGAGCCGTCGAACAGCCTTCCGATGAGTTCCTCCGTCTCCGCTTTTTGAATCTCTTCTTTTGTGACCAGGGCGTGACAGAGGAAATTCGGCTCGCTCCGCCGGACGGCTCCCTTGGCCACGCATTTTTTGATCACGGTGTAGGTGGTGTTTACGTTCCAGCCGGTCTCCTCCCCCAGGATGGAGGAGATCTCCTTGGCCGTGCGGTCTCCTAAACGCCAAAGAACATCCATGACCTTCAACTCTGAGTCAAACAGCTTCATCGTGTGGGCCTCCCTTTTCAAACTATCGCGGTAGTTTACGACTTTATACTATCACGATAGTTTCCCCCTGTCAATACTATTTTAGTAGTATGCGGAAACTTTTTCCCTCCCCTCTCTGTCAAAAGGCTGGAAAACCTTGACCTGAGGCAGGTTTTTACTCTTTTACCACTTGTGCTTTGGCGAGGAATCGTTTATAATATTGGACATATGCTGGTTCAGCCGGGGCGACCCTCGCCCCTTTTTAATACCGGGAAAGAAAGGACGTTCTCATGATTCAATTCAAGTCTGAACAAGGTGAGATCTCCGTCTCAAGCGCCGTGTTCTCCAACATCACGGGTATGGCCGCCACCAACTGTTTCGGCGTCAAAGGCATGGCCTTCCGCTCTATGACCGACGGTCTGGTCCACCTGCTGCGCCGCGAGGCCATGAGCAAAGGCGTCAGCATCTCTTATCACGAAGACGACTCCATCTCCATCGAGCTCCACATCATTGTAGAAAACGGCGTCAACCTCCCCGCAGTCTGCCGGTCCATTATGAACGAGGTCCGCTATGTGGTGGAGAAAAACACCGGCGTCACAGTTCGCGCTGTGGATGTCTGTGTGGACTCCATGACCCTGTGAGGGAGGAAACGATCAAATGAATGAACAAATCACCGGCGGACTGTTTAAGCGGATGATTCTCCACGGCGGCGCCGCCATCACCGCCCAAAAACAGGCCATCAACGACTTAAACGTCTTCCCTGTCCCTGACGGAGACACGGGTACCAATATGTCCATGACCATCGGCGCAGCTGTGACGGAACTTCGCAAATCCGAGCCCGCGACTTTGGACCAGGCTGTGTCCATCACCGCCTCCGCCCTTCTCCGAGGCGCCCGGGGAAACTCCGGCGTCATCCTCTCTTTGCTCTTCCGGGGCCTTTCCAAGGGGCTGAAGGGCCACGAGACCGCCGACGCCGCCGCCTTTGCCGCTGCCATGCAAGAGGGCGTGTCCTCCGCCTATAAGGCTGTGATGAAGCCCGCCGAGGGTACCGTTCTCACCGTGTCCCGTCTGGCCGCCAAGCGGGCAGCGGAACGGGCCGCCGAGGAAACGGACTTTGAAAAAGTGCTGGAGGCCGCCATCCAGGAGGGCTACGAGGCGCTTGCCGCCACCACAGATATGAACCCGGTACTGAAAAAGGCCGGCGTCGTGGACGCTGGCGGCAAAGGTTACCTTCTGATTTTAGAGGGTATGCTGGCGGAGCTCCGGGGAGAACCCCTGCCGGAGGCCACGGAGGAGGAGCCGAAAAAGGCCAAAGCCGATTTTGACGTCTTCTCTACGGAGGAGATCACCTTTGCCTTTGATACGGTGTTCATCGTCCGCAAAAACGATCCCAACGTGGACCTGGAACCCTTCCGGACTTACCTGAACAGCATCGGAGACAGTCTGGTTATCGGAGAGGACGACGAGGCCTTCAAAGTCCACGTCCATACCAATATCCCCGGCAGCGCTCTGACGGAGGGGCAGAAATACGGCACCCTGGAGCTGGCAAAAATTGAAAATATGCGGACCCAGTACGAGGACGTGGCCGCCGGGAAAAAGGCCCAGAGTGTGGACGACCTGGAAATGGAAGTGTCGGAAACAGAAGCCCAGGAGAGCCGTCGAGACGGACATATGGTGGCTTCGCCGGAGAAAAAATACGGTTTCCTCTCGGTCTGCGCCGGAGAGGGTCTGGCAGCCGTGTTCCAGGATCTGGGTGTGGACGGCGTAGTGTCCGGCGGACAGACCATGAACCCCTCCACCGAGAGCATTCTGGAGGGGGTGGACCAAATTCCTGCGGAGACGGTGTTTATTCTGCCTAATAACGGAAACATCATTATGGCCGCCCAGCAGTGTGCGGCGTTGACGGAGAAAAATGTGGTGGTCATCCCCACCAAAACGGTGCCCCAGGGGATCACCGCCATGATGAATGTGGACTTCGAGGCCCCAGACGCGGAAACCCTCACCGGAGCCATGACGGAAGCCCTCTCCGGCGTCACCACGGCGCAAATCACCTATGCCGCCAGGGATTCGGACTTCGACGGTTTTGACATCAAAGCGGGGGATTATCTGGCTCTGGAAGAGGGGAAGCTCTTTGGCACAAACGGGTCTCTCCACAGCCTTTTGGAAAAATTGGCGGCGGACGCGGCGGACCGGGGTGCGTCTTTCCTCTCCCTCTACTACGGCGAGGATGTAAAAGAGGAGGACGCCCAGGCGGCTGGAAAGCTCTTTGAGCAGGCCTGTCCCGGTGCAGAGGTGATGGTTCTCTCCGGAGGGCAACCTGTGTATTACTATATCATTTCCATGGAATAAGGGACTCTCATGAAAGACGTGGGAGCCTTTGGCGCCGCTGGTGATAGCGCTCTCCCATGGGCCCCAAACGTCAAAAGAGTCTTCATTCACTCAGGCCGTCTTGTTCCTTTCAAATGCCGGCACAGATTACGAATGAGAAACGGCTCAGATTTGGGCCGTTTCCTTTCCTCTTGAGATAAGGAGAGCCTGGTATGACGGTTGGACGTTTTGCCCCCTCCCCTAGCGGACGCATTCACCTGGGGAATATTCTCTGTTGTCTTCTGGCGTGGCTCAGCGCCAAACAAAAGGGCGGCAAGATTGTATTGCGGATCGAAGATCTGGACACCGCCCGTTGTCCCCGGCGCTATGCCCAACAGATGATGGAGGACCTCCTCTGGCTGGGACTGGGCTGGGACGAAGGTCCGTTGCTTGACGGAAGAGACGAATCCTATTTTCAAAGTCAACGGACAGAACTTTACCACGCTGCCTTGGAGCAGCTGGAGCGCCGGGGACTTGTGTATCCCTGCTTTTGCACACGGGCGGAGCTGCACGCCGCCAGCGCTCCCCACCGGGAGGACGGACAGACGGTTTACGCCGGAACTTGTCGAAATCTCTCAGCTTCCCAGCGAGAGGAGCGGGCTAAACTCCGTTCCCCCGCCCTTCGGTTGCGAGTTCCTGACAAGGAGTTTTCCTTTATGGATGGGCATATGGGGCACTATGTGGAAAACCTGGAGCGGGACTGTGGGGATTTCTTACTCCGCCGGTCTGACGGTATGTTTGCCTATCAACTGGCGGTGGTGGTAGACGACGCTGCCATGGGGATAACAGAAGTGGTTCGAGGGGCGGATCTGCTATCCTCCACACCCAGACAGCTATATCTTTACCAGCTCTTGAATCTGACCCCGCCCACTTTTTACCACTTCCCTCTTTTGCTGGCGCCTGACGGGCGGAGGCTATCGAAGCGGGACGCGGATGCGGGGCTGGAGCACCTCCAGGGCCATGTTTCGGCAAAGGAAGTGCTGGGAAAGTTGGCGTATCTGGCGGGCTTTCATCCCTCCGGCGAGCCCAGCTCCCCAGAGGAACTTCTAAAGGAGTTTTCCTGGGAAAACGTGCCTTTAAAAGATATCCGTCTACCGGAAAAACTGTTCAGTATTTAAACTTTACAGATATTGCAGAGCCAGCAATATCTGGACGCATGAAAACGGCAGGGACGAAATGTCCCTGCTCAGTCTTGAAAAGAGTTACGAGAGGAACCCGGAAAGGGTTCCTCTCGTTTTCAATCTACAACTTTTTTACTATTTTTGGTCACTTGCTCTTTATGGGTTTCAAATCTCTCAGAGGAAAACCGCACATTCCTTCGGCTCCTGAAAGCTCTTTTCCAGCATGGCCACATGAGACAGGAAGGCCGGGTCATCGAAATACTTGGCGTGGTGGGTACACTTTCGCACACAGGACTGGCACTTGATGCAAATTCCCGGTACCTCCGCCACATTCTCCGGATTGATGGACCCCATTGGACAGGTACGGGCGCACACGCCGCAGTTACAGCATTTGCTCAAGTCCGTCTGGGGTTTGGCCTTGAGAAACTTCACCGTTTCCCCGTCCAGGCCCTTGGGAACATAATAAGGAGCCGACGGGTCCCCCGGAACCTTCACCGGCGAGGGAACCTCTTCCAGCTCCCCCACCTTTTTTGCAATTTGTCCGGCAAAGTCCCGGATCGCCCGTTTGTCGTCCCAGTTCGGACGGCCTTCTCCCAGGACGTCGGTGAAGGCATGGCGGCCTGGGAAGGCCCCGGCCGCCACGGTATGAAAGCCGTTTTCCTCCAGCAGGGCGCAAAGCTCCGCCAAGGCGTCGTCAAAGGCGCGGTTGCCAAAGGTCACCGCCGCAACCGCCAAAGCCCCGTTTCCCTGGAGTCTTTTCTGAAAATCCGGAACAATTTTGTTGGGCATCCGCCCTGCATAGGTAGGAGAACCCACAATCACCAGATCACCAGGAGCAAAAATATAGTCTACGGCCCGCTCATCGGGCTTTCGGAAGCCATGAAAGACCGCCTGAGACAATCCCAACTCCTCTTCCATACCCCCCATCAGAGCGCGGACCACTTTTTCCGTCACGCCTGTAGCGCTGTAGCATAACCCGTGAATCTGCCTTACTTCCACCAAAATCCCTCCTGTCTTATCTCACAGAGAAAAATCTTCTTCACGGAGTCTTCCCGTATCCAGCGCCGCCGGACGCGGCGGAACACGCTTCAACGGGTCGTATCGAAATGACCGGCAGGAGTGCTCCACCGGCACCACGCCCCGCTTCACGCAGGCCACCTCCCGCTCGTTGAGCTGTTGGCCCCGCTTGCAGTAGGCGCAGCGGGGATCCATGTCTTTTCGGAAGAGCATGGAGATCCTCCCTCCTTCTAAAATCGATCTGGAGTTCCCGGAAACTCAAAGAGTCCTCAGGCAAACCCGCTCGTCCTCGGCCGCAGCGCTGATGCCGATAATAGGCTCTTCGTAGCTGTCGATGATCTTTGTCGCCATGGGGTCCTCCAGCTCTTTCTGGATGGTCCGGCGGAGATTTCTGGCCCCGTAGGTCCTGGAATAGGACTTTTTCGTCAGGAAGTCCACCAGTGTGGCGTCATAGGAGAAGGTGATCCCCTTTTCCTTCAAAGAGTCCCGCAACTCGTCCAGCATAATTCGGGCGATGGACTGGAAATCCTTCTCGGAGAGGCGGTTAAAGGTAATGACCGCGTCAACCCGGTTGATAAACTCGGGTCTCAAGAATTGCTGGAGGGCCTTCATAGCCTTCTCGCTGTCCTGTTGGCTAAGGCTCCGATCAAAGCCCACGGTCCCCTCCTTCGTGGCGCTGCCTGCATTGGAGGTCATGACAATAATGGTATTTTCAAAGTTCACTTTTCGCCCGTGGGCGTCGGTAATTTCACCGTCGTCCAGAATTTGCAACAGCACATTCAGTACGTCGGGGTGCGCCTTTTCAATCTCGTCGAAAAGAACCACGGCATAGGGTTTCCGGCGAATTTTCTCCGTCAGCTGGCCCGCCTCGTCGTAGCCCACATAACCCGGCGGCGAACCCACAATTCGGGAAACGGAGTGCTTTTCCATAAATTCCGACATATCCAGTCGGATCAGGGCATCCGGTGTGTTAAAGAGGTCCGTCGCCAACTGCTTCACCAGTTCCGTCTTTCCAACGCCGGTGGAGCCCACAAAAATGAAACTTACAGGCTTGTGTTTAGGAGAGATACCCACCCGGTTCCGGCGGACGGCGGCGGAGACGGCTTCGATGGCCTCGTCCTGGCCGATGATATGTTCCTTCAAGCGCTGCTCCAGCTGGCTGAGACGCTGGAACTCCTGTTCCCGGATGCGGGACGCGGGAATCTTCGTCCACAGCTCAATGACGTGGGCAAGGTTTTCCATCGTCAACTGGGGCTGCCCCTTTTCTTCGATGGCGCTGAGCTCTGTGGTGAGTTGAAGGTCCCGGCTTTTCAGCTCCGCCATACGGGCGTAGTCGTCCTCAGACTTCTCCTCTTTCTCCTCCAGCATGGTCCGTTCCTTGGCGTAGTCGTCCATCTCCCGCTGAATCTGCATCCGCCGGGAGATGTCCGGGTCCTTCAGGTTCAGATCGGAGCTGGCCTCGTCAATCAGGTCAATGGCCTTATCCGGCAGAAAACGGTCGGTGATATAGCGCTCGCTGAGGAGCACCGCCTGACGGAGTATCCCCTCTGTCAGCTTCACACCGTGGAACTCCTCATACTTGGGGGCCAAGCCCTTCAAAATCTTGATGGAGTCTTCCACCGACGGCTCGTTTACCGTCACCGGCTGGAAGCGGCGCTCCAGGGCGGAGTCCTTTTCAATGTGCTTGCGGTATTCGTTGAAGGTGGTAGCGCCGATAACCTGAATCTCTCCCCGGCTCAGAGCGGGTTTTAGGATATTGGCCGCATTCATGCTGCCCTCCGCGTCTCCCGCTCCCACCAGGTTGTGAACCTCGTCGATCATCAAAATGATATTTCCCAGACGTTTCACCTCGTCAATGAGGCCCTTCATCCGGCTCTCAAACTGACCCCGGAACTGGGTGCCCGCCACCAGAGCCGTCAGGTCCAGAAGATAAACCTCTTTCTCCCGGAGCTTGAAGGGCACGTCGCCCTCTGCAATCCGCTGGGACAACCCCTCGGCAATGGCGGTTTTGCCCACGCCGGGCTCGCCAATGAGGCAGGGATTGTTCTTTTGACGGCGGTTGAGAATCTGAACCACCCGCTCAATCTCCTCCGCCCGGCCAATCACCGGGTCCAGCTTGCCGTCCTTGGCCTTCTGAGTCAGGGAAATACAGTAATTCTCCAGATATTTCCGCTTGGTATTCTTGGGGGAATCCTTCTTCTCCCGGCGCTCGCTCCGGCCTTCCTCCGCGCTTTCCTTCGAGGACTCTCCGCCGGAAAACAGACGGTTCAAGAAGGGGAAGGTAGCGGTTTTGCCCTCTTCCTCCTCCTCACCCTCTTCCCCTCCGGGCAGGTCTTCGATGTTTTCCACGCCGTTCATGGCCTGCATCATTTCGCTGTTCAGAGTTTCCAGGTCCTCGTCAGAGATGCCCATGCGCTTCATCATGTCGTCCACCTGGGGTAGTCCCAGTTCCTTGGCGCATTTCAGGCACAGGCCCTCGTTGATGGTCTTTTCGCCGTCCAGCTTGGAGATGAACACCACGGCGACGTTTTTCTTGCATCTGGAACAAAGTGTCGGCTGCATACCTCTTAAACCTCCACGCGCCCTCAGGCGCTCATTGTTTCTAAATTTCAACCATTCCGCCCATTGCCAGGGGCAAACGCGAATATGGCACAGATTCCGGTCTCATAAAACCGCCCGGATGGAAAAGCCCTCTACACGCCCAGGAAGCGCAGGGCGTCCAACGGGGTATAGGTGGTGAAAAAGCGGAAAATACGGCTGCTCTCCTGCCCGTCGAAAGAGACTCCCACCAGACGCAGCGCCCAAACTGCCAGGAACAGCAGCAGCGCCCCCTCCGCCAGTCCCACAAGGCCGCCCCCCACGGAGTTTAACCCATGGAGCCCCGGTAGCTTCAAAAACACGTCCAGCATCCGCACCAGAAGATGTAACGCCACGCTTAGCAAAGCGAAGGAGATCATGTACAGCACGCCATAAAGCACCGACTGGGCCAGACTCTCGATTAGCGCGGCCGCAAGAGAGGTTCCGGTATCTCGGATGGCCTTTTCCGCCCGGGCCGACAGGGCCTCCCGCCGGACCTGGTCCACACCCAGCAAATCCAGCAGCTCCTCCAATGGGAGACCCTCTTCCGGCGCGTGGGTTTGGCGCCGTTCCTGAAGAGCTTCCTCCAAACGGGACTCAATCCGCTTTTCAATCACCGGGGTAATCAACTTTGCCGCCGGGGCCGACAGGGCCGAGGCCACAATCCCCGCCCCCGCCAAAGACAATATCAGCACCAACAGTCCCGCCAGGGTCCGCAAAAGACCTTTCCAGGCCCCCAGAACCGCAAAACCCGCCAGCACTGCCACAGCGATGGCATCTATTATAACAGGTGTCGTCAAACTTTCCTACCTCTTCCCATGTAAACGTTTTGTGAACACGCCTCTAATTTTCATGCAATCAAGGCAAAAACAGGCTGGCGGAACCAGAGGACAACAGCAACACCGACCCGTCGGACCGCATCAGGGCCTCCCGGGCGTCCCCCGTTCCCTGGAGGGTGGCATAGGGTTGAAGGTCCTGATTATAAACCGCCAGACGGTCCGCGTAGAGCACCGCCAGATACCGGCCGGAGGCCGAGACGCTCAACACTTCCTCTCGAACGTCCAGAGAGCCCAAGACCTCGCCGTTTTTGTCCACAGTGACCAGCCGCCCCACGCTGCCGGAGCGGTAACGGTTCAGCAGCAGCGCCGCAAACCCCGTTCCCCCCAAATCATACTCCCGCAGGTAAGACCCGCTGTAGGAATAAGTTCCGGTAATCTCGCCTCCAGTGTTGGCGAAGGTCAACGCCGTATCGGAAATCGTAACCAGCCGCCCCTCCTGCTCCCCGATGGCGGCCACCAGACCGCCGGAAATGCTGTAGTCCGCCGCCGGTTCGGTTTCCGGCATTTTGTAAAGCACAATATTGCTGACAAACACGCCGTTCTCCTGGCCCAAAGTTACCGCCGCCAGAAAGTCTCCCAGCACATAGCCGTCCATAATAAACCGCTGGGAGGACTGGAACTCAAAGGCCGGATTCAAAGCCCGGTCATAGACCTTGACGCTGCCTTTATAGCCCCGTTTCTGAGCCGTCACCGCCAGAGCGCCGTTTTTATTCAGCGTGGCGGATATGTAAGGCTCCTCCTCTCCGGCGGTCAGTTCCAGCACAAGGCCCGTCTGGTCCAACACGTACAACGCTGTGCCCCCCACGTCATAGGCCGCCGCCCTTCCCCCTCCGGTGACCAGAGCCGGGGCCGTCATGGTCACAGGGGTGGACCAGATTTCCTCTCCCGCGCTGTTGTACAGACTCAAAGAGGCGTCCGACAACACCACAAGGCTCTCTCCCAAAAGGGCAAACCGATTTTTAGAGGCGGCGTCAAAATGGTAGACCGTCGTGCCTCCCGCCTGCTCCGCCCGGCCATAGTGGAGATAGCGCCGGAGAATGTCGAAGCCGGTACCGTCCCGATACGCCGCGAAAAGCACCACCAGCAGTACCGCCGCCAGCATCAAAAGAAAGCTCAGAAAGCTCCGGACGGAGCGCTGTCCCTCTTTGGACTTGTCTACCCGTTTTTCACTCATTTAGCCGTTCATCCTCATACCAGATTCTCGTCAAATACAGCCCTCCCGGGGGCACCGTAGGCCCCGCCAAAGTCCGGTCCCCGCTTTCCAAAATGGCGGGGATATCCTCCGGGGTAAATTTGCCCTCGGCGGCATAGAGCACGGTGCCGGTGATGGCCCGGACCATGTTATATAAAAAGCCGTCGGCGCAAACCCGAAGCTCCAAAAGGTCTCCGTTCCGGGCCACATCGCACCAGTAAATGGTGCGGACAGTGGTTTTCGTCTCCGTACCCACAGACCGGACGGCGCGAAAATCGTGGGTCCCCACAAACATATGGGCGGCCCGGTTCAAAAAGTCCTCGTCCAGCCGTTTCGGGTAAAAGTAGGCCCGGTCCACATAAAAGGGATTTTTGAAGCGGGAGTTGTAGATACGGTATGTATACTCCTTTTTGACACAGGAGCCGATGGCGTTAAAGTCCTCCCCCACCTCCACCGCCTCCCGGACGGCGATGTCCTCCGGGGTGTGGGTGTTGATGGCGTAGGGCATCCGGTCAACGGGAATCCGGCTCTTCGTACGAAAGTTGGCCACATACCGCTCCGCGTGGACTCCGGCGTCCGTCCGGCCGCAGCCGGTGAGGTGGACAGGCTCCCCGCAGACCCGGCTAATGGCCTTTTGCAGGGTCTCGCAGACGGAGACGGCGTTTTTCTGCACCTGCCAGCCGTGGTAGGCGGCGCCGTTGTAGGTGAGTTTTAAGGCGATGTTGCGCATAGCGCCTCCTCTGTGTTCTTAAAAATTTCAAAGGGCCCCTTATGACGCCGGCAGAAGCTCCACCAGCGTCACCTCCGGGCGGTTAAAGAGTCTTGGTATCCGGGTGCTCTCCCGGGCCAGTCCCCGGCTGACCGCCAGCCAGGCCTCTCCCATGTCATAGCATCCCCCGGCATAGGCCGGAAACAGCCCCTGCCCCGGCGCGAGAAGTCCGTTCACCAGGCCCGGAAGCCGCCACTGCCCGCCGTGGGCGTGGCCGGACACCACCAGGTCAAAGGGGTGTTGCAGATAGAGCCGGAATTTCTCGGGCCGGTGGGCCAGCAGGACGGAAAAGACTTCCTCCCGGAGCTCCTCCCCCACCTGTTCCAGCTCCAGCGCCAACGCTCCGGAATCCGGGTCGTCCACGCCGCTAATGTCCAGCTGTTGCCCGTTCAGCTCCACGGGGACCGTTTGCCCCCGCAGCACCCGGACGCCCAGCTCCTCCATCCGGCGGCAGAGGCGCTCCACTTCCCCGGTTCGCCACTCGTGGTTCCCGGTGACGTAAAAGCAGGGATATTCCGCCGCCAGGGCCCGGACTGCCGTCCAGGCGGGCTCCTCCGCCATGGCGTCATCCACCATGTCCCCGGCCATCAGCACCGCGTCCGGTTCCGCCGCCGCCACGGCCTCCAAAAGTGTCCTCTGCTCCGGGCCGTAAACGCAGCTGTGAAGGTCCGACAGCACAACCAGCCGCACCGGCGCGGCCACCTTTGGCGTGGTGATGGAATAGGCCACCGTCTGAAGCCGCACATCCAGCGCCGCCAACGCGGCCACCGCGCACACCGCCGCCACGGCCCAGCGTTTTCGTTTCAAAGCGTTCCTCTCTTTCAGTCCCAGGTCAGCTTCAGCCAATCCTCCCACTCAGAGCTACCCCTCGCAACGTCCCGTTCCTCCACAGCAATCCAGTTCCGGAGCATAAACTCATAGCCCAGTCCGTTTTCATCCCGGCAAAAGAAGGTCAGGGCCATCTGATCCCCCGGCTGTGCCTCCGAGGACAGCTTGCCACAAAAATAACGGTTGGAGCGGTCCCCCGGTTCCGCCACCTGCTCCATCACAATTTCGTCATTTCTCCGCAGGCGGAACACATGGCCCTCTGTCTCAGCGCGGCCATACAAGTCCGCTTCACATTCATATACAGTAAAGACGCCTTTCAGATACTCCACCTGCTCTCCCTGGAAACCGCACTGGACCGGCAGCAGTTCACCCGTGTCGTACACGCCGTCCAGATTCTCCCGGCGCTCATCTTCTCCGTCCCGCGTTATCAGAGCCAAGGTAAACTCCAGCCGCCCCCTGTCCAAAGGGATTTCCAGCACGCCGGTAAACGTTCCCTTCCCGTCGCCGGTAAGAGGCGCGGAGCCTTCTCCAACCGTGCCACCGTCCCCGGCCCACAGAAGCTCGGCGCCGGTGTCCTCTTTCCACTCCTTCAATATGAAGGAAACCGCAAGGTTCAAACAGCGCTTCTCCATATTCACGGAGGAGGTGTAATTCCAGTTTTGGACCAGCTTTTCCTCTTCCCGCACCTGGTTGAGCAGGGAGGAGCCCAAGTCCTGGATATCATTTGTAATATGCCGCTGGACCTCAAAAATCCGCTGTTCCAGCGCTATAAGGCGCGTTCCCTGCCAGAGGTTCAGCCCCAGCAGGAAGACACAGAGGACCACCGCGATTTTTCCGCAGTCCCACCTTTTCTCCTCCATAGTCTCCTCTCATTCTCCGCAATCAACCGTCCATTAAAGTCCAAAGGCCCTCATGGCGATGACCCCCGCCAGAATCAAAATCCCAAGACTCAAGGCGACATAGTCCCGCCGCTCATATCGCAGCACATGGAGCTTAGTCCGGCCTTCCCCGCCGTGATAGCAGCGGCACTCCATGGCCGTGGCCAGCTCATCCGCCCGGCGGAAGGCGCTGATAAACAGCGGCACCAGAATGGGAACCAACGCCTTGGCCTTCTCCATCAGGTTCCCGCTCTCAAAGTCGGCCCCCCGGGCCTTTTGCGCGGACATGATCTTGTCCGTCTCCTCAATCAGTGTCGGGATGAACCGCAGGGCAATGGACATAATCATGGTCAGCTCGTGGACCGGAACATGGAAGCGCTTTAGCCCGTTCAAGAGCCGCTCCAGCCCGTCGGTAAGGCTGATGGGGCTGGTGGTATAGGTCATGAGGAACGTGCCCATGATGAGAAGCATGATGCGTAAGACCATAAAGGCCGCGTTGCGAAGACCTGAGATTGTGATATGGAGGGGGCCCCAGGCCCAGAGGAGCCCTTCCTCTCCAGGGGTGAAAAACAGGTTCAGCACGCCGGTGAAGACGATGATAAACAGTACCGGCTTAAGGCCTCTCACCAGGGCTTTCAGACCCACCTTTGAGATCCGGACACAGGCCGCCAGAACCGCCGCCATCAAACCATAGGCGTAAAAGCTCCCCGCTGTGAACAAGGCCGTGATATAGAGCACCACCAACAGAATTTTCGTCCTGGGGTCCAGCCTGTGGGCCGCTGTGTTTCCCGGGAAATACTGGCCCAGAGTGATGTCTTTTAGCATGGGGCCCCTCCCCTCTTCAGCGCCAGAAGCTGCCGCTCCAGCGCCTCCACAGTGTAGACGGCGGGGTCGATGGGAAGTCCCCGGTCCCGGAGGGCCATGGCCACTTTTGTAATCTGGGGCACATCCAGACCCGCTGCCAGCAGCTCCGGTCCCCGGGCGAAAATTTCCGCCGGAGTCCCGCTCATCAGAATGTGCGCGGATTTCAGCACCAGAATACGGTCCACATTCCGGGCGATTTCGTCCATGCTGTGGCTGACCAGAAGGATGGTGGCGTTTTTATGCCGGTGGTATTCCCGGATATTTGCCATCAAATTATCCCGGCCCGCCGGGTCCAGGCCCGCCGTGGGCTCGTCCAGTACCAGGACCTTGGGCTCCATGGCCAACACGCCCGCCAAAGCCACCCGGCGTTTTTGCCCGCCGGAGAGCTCGAAGGGGGACTTTTCCAGATGCTCGTCCCGCAGGCCCACCAAGCGCGCCGCCTCCCGGACGGCGTGGTCCAACTCCTCCCCCGTCTTCCCCCGGTTCCTGGGGCCGAAGGAGATATCCTTATAGACCGTTTCCTCAAAGAGCTGGTACTCCGGGTACTGAAACACCAGACCCACCTGAAAACGGACGGCCCGTATCTTTTTCGGCTCCGCCCAGATATCGTTTCCGTCCAGGAGGATTTTCCCGGACGTGGGCTTCAAAAGGCCGTTCAGATGCTGAATCAACGTGGACTTCCCGGACCCGGTGTGACCGATAACGCCCAGGAACTCCCCTTTTTCCACAGTAAAGCTGACGTCCTCCACGGCGCTTCGCTGAAAGGGCGTCCCGACGCCGTAAGTATGCGTCAGATGTTGAATCTCCAGGATCGGCAAAACTTGGTTCCCCCTACGATTTCTTTACGGCCCCGGCCACGGCGGCGGCGCACTCCTCCACCCCAAGGGCGTCCAAAGGCACATCCCAGCCGTTTTGCCGCAAGCGGTCCAACAGGTCCACAGTGTCCGGCACCGTCAATCCCAAATGCCGGAGGTGCGCCACCTGGCTAAATACCTCTTCCGGCATTCCGTCCAGGTCCACTCTCCCGTCGTTCATCACAATCACCCGGTCTGCTTGTTCCGCCTCGCTCATGTGATGGGTAATCAGTATGACGGTGATGCCCTTTTCCCTGTTCAGGCGGTGGACCGTGGACAGCACCTCCTTGCGCCCCACGGGGTCCAGCATGGCGGTGGCCTCGTCCAGGACAACGCAAGCGGGCTCCATGGCGATGACTCCTGCAATGGCGACGCGTTGCTTCTGCCCACCGGAGAGAAGATGGGGCGCGTGGGTGACAAATTCGTCCATACCCACGGCCTTCAAGGCGTCGTCCACCCGTCTCCGGATTTCCTCCGTGGGTACGCCCAGGTTTTCCGGGGCGAAGGCCACGTCCTCTTCCACCACGTTGGCCACAATCTGGTTGTCCGGGTTTTGAAACACCATACCCACCCGCTGGCGAATCGCCAGGAGCAGGTCCTGGTCCAGGGTATCCATGCCCTCTACGTAAACCTTTCCCCCCGCGGGGAGCAACACAGCGTTGAAGGTCTTAGCCAGGGTGGATTTCCCGGAGCCGTTGTGGCCCAGAATCACCACAAAGCTGCCCCTTTCAATGGCAAGGTCCACGCCCCGGAGGGCATATACCGGGTTTTGCCCCTCGTCCGCCGGATAGGCGAAGCGGAGACTTTCGGTTTGTATCATGTCCATCATTGTCCGTTCCCGCTTTCTATTCGCTAAACCATCTTCCCGTGGCTCCGCAAGGCAGGGCAAGGCCGGTCTTTGTCACGGGAAGGCCCAACTCGTCCCAGGTGCATTTCCCGCCGTATTTCTCTTTTACCAACAGGTTCAAAAGGTACCCCAGCACCGACGGAGCCAGGCCCGTGGTATAGGAATTGATCAGCACAAACAAGGGCCTGTCCGACAAAACGCCGGCGCAGAGCCTCACAAAGGGGTACAGGTTTTCCTCCAGCTTCCAGACCTCCCCACCGGGACCCCGGCCATAGCTGGGCGGGTCCATAATGATGGCGTCATAGGTCTTCCCCCGGCGGATCTCCCGCTCCACAAACTTGGCGCAATCGTCCACGATCCAGCGAATAGGGGCGTCTTCCAGGCCGGAGAGTCTGGCGTTTTCCCTGGCCCAGGCCACCATGCCCTTGGCGGCGTCCACGTGGCAGACGCTGGCCCCGGCTTTGGCACAGGCCACGGTGGCCCCGCCGGTGTAGGCAAAGAGATTCAGCACCCGGATATTCCGTCCGGCGTGTTTGATCTTCTCCGCGCAAAAGTCCCAGTTCACCGCCTGCTCCGGAAAAAGGCCGGTGTGCTTGAAGTTCATGGGCTTCACCTGAAAGGTCAGGTCCCCGTATTGGATTTTCCAGCTCTCCGGCAGAGCCTTTTTCTCCCAGTGTCCCCCGCCGGTGGAAGAACGGAGGTAACGCCCCCCGGCCTTCCGCCAAGCGGGATGTTCCCGGGGCGTCTCCCAAATGGCCTGAGGGTCCGGACGGACCAGCACCTGGCGGTCCCAGCGCTCCAAGCGTTCCCCGCCGCCGCAGTCCAAGAGCTCATAGTCTTCCCACCTGTCCGCAATCCACATGGTCTGTCCTCCCTGTTTCCACGTTTACAATAAATCAGGTTATTATACCGCCTCCCTGGGCATTTCGTCAACCATACATTGGCGGATTTCGGAAGAAGCCGCAAAAACTTTCCCTCCCTCTTGACATAGATAGATAATCAATATATAATGCGGATAACTTATATATCGGTTATCTATATAAGCGGGAGGTACGTATGGAAGTGGAAAAAAGTCTGGCCGGCGGGAGTATGTCCCTGCTGGTGCTGAAACTGTTGGAGGGCGGAGATCTTTATGGCTATCAGATGATTGAGGAGCTACGGCGGCGAAGTGACGACGCCTTCCGCCTCAAAGCCGGAACCCTCTACCCTCTTCTCCATGGGCTGGAGGAAAAAGGGCTGGTCACCGCTTATGAGAAAACGGCGGAATCCGGCAAGTCCCGGCGGTACTACCATCTGACCAAGCAGGGCCTTGGCGCCCTCCGGGAGAAGGAGAGCGCCTGGAACGCCTACGCCCGGGCCGTGGGCCGGGTGTTGGAAGGGGGCGCGTGCCTTGCCTGAGAGAATGCAGTCTTATTTGGAGAGGGTCCAGGAACAAATCCGGTGGAAGCGGGCAAGACCCGTGTTGATTCAGGAACTGGCGCGGCATCTGGAGGACCAACGGGACGATTTTATCAAGGAGGGCAAAACCCCCGAGGAGGCGGAACGGCTGGCGGTGGAGGACATGGGAGACCCGGTGGCCGTGGGCACAGAGCTGGACCGAATTCACCATCCCCGGCCCCAGTGGGGGCTGCTGGGGCTGACCCTTGCCCTGGCGGCGGTGGGGGTGTTTTTGCGGGTGACCTTCTCTCAGATCGGCGGCGATAGCCGGGCCTACTTCACCCACACGCTGGAAAGAGCCTTGCTCTCCCTGGGTCTGGGCACGGCAGTGATGCTGGCCATGTATTTTCTGGATGTCTCCCGGCTGGTCCGGCACGCCAGGGCGCTGTACTTCGCGGCGCTGGCAACAACGGTGCTGTTCCATCTGCTTTTTTACCCCACTTATTTTTACTCTACCTATTCTATCAGTCTTACATTGGCATTTTATCCCCTGGTGTATGCCCTCTGGCTCTACAGTTTCCGGGACAAGCGCTGGAAAGGGCTTTTCCTTTCCATCTTTGGCGGCGTCCCCCTGGCGATGTACCTCTGCCGGATTCCCTACGGCGCGGGACTGTTTCTTCTGCTGTTCTCCGGCTTGACGGTGACGCTTTACGCCGCGGGACGGGACTGGTTCGGCGTAGGCCGCTGGAAGGGGCTTTGGGCGGTTCTTGCGGTTCCGGCTGTCCTGGCAGCCTATCTGTTCTCCCGAGGCTATCTCTCCTCGTTCCTCGGCAGGGTGCAAATTGCCCTTCACCCGGAGCTGGACCCCAAGTGTAGGGGCTTTATAGGCTCTATTCTCCGGATGTTCTGGGAGGACGTCCCGCCTCTCCGGCATTACGGGAATGTGGGAGCCGCTATCCACGCCGGAGCGCGGGTCCGGGTTTATACCGGCAGCCCCTTTGTCTCTGAAAAAACGGTGCCCGTCGGTTACAGCCACGACTACCTTCCCGCATCCATAGCGGTGCAGTGGGGCTGGGTGCCCCTGCTGGTTTTGCTGGCGGCCTTGGCGGTTCTGCTTCTCTGGCTGCTGGTAAAAGGCCTTCGGCAGAGCTATCTGCCGGGCCGTTTCGTGGTGCTGGCGGTAGCCCTGACCCTGGGGCTTCAGACCTTATTCAGCGCGGCGATGAATTTCGGCTTTGTGCTGTTCTCCGCCAGCTTGCCCCTGATTGTGGGAAACCGCCAGACGGTGGTGAACATGGCCCTTATTGGCCTTGCTCTGTCGGTGTTCCGGGGGGATTCCATTGCCCGGGAAGAGCCGAATGCGCCCTTGCGGCAGAGAAAGCGGCTGCGGGTCCGGATTGAATATCAATAAAGGGCGGCGTCAGCTTGTCAAAAAGAACCGTCTAACATGGAGCGGAAAGGGAAAGAGCTACGAGAGAAACCCATCAGGGGTTTCTCTCGTTTTGAATCAGAAGTTTTTCAGACCTTTTTGAAGGTCTGAAAAACTTGCTCAGGCTGGCGAAAATCCTTTTTCGACAGCCCAGCGCCGCCCTGTCTTTCAGACAGGGCGGCATTCTCACATTTTTGTAGGGCAAAGGCCATATCCCCCACGCTTTCCATCGGTGGTCTATCATATTCTGTCAAAAACCCAAGCATATGTTATGTCTGGAAATCCACGTCAAAATATTGACCCGGGGACAAATTTCCTATATAATAAGCACTTGTCAGTGAGGACCCTTGCCGCGGCCCCGACGGGCGGCGGCCTTCTTTTACATACCATCCCGACAAAAACCGACGAAAGGAACCTGCTATGCGTCTCATTCGACTACCCAAGCGCATCCTCTCCGGCCTTCTCGCCGGAACGTTGCTCCTTACCCCTGCCATGGCTTTCACCGACACCGGCGGCCACTGGGCCGAACCCGCCGTCAACAAGTGGAGCCAGGAATACGGCGTCCTCCAGGGTTACGACGACGGGTCCTTCCGGCCCGACGCCTCCATTACCCGGGGCGCCTTCGCCGGAATTCTGGACCGCTTTCTCCAGTTTCAGACCGCCGCCCCTGCCGGAACCTTTTCCGACACCGGGGAGAGCCGCTGGGAAGATTCCATTTTGAAGCTCAACGCCGCCGGGGTGTATCTGGGCAGCGAGGGCAAGGCCCTTCCCGGGGACAGTATCACCCGCCAGCAGGCCATGACCATGGTGGCCCGGGCCTTCCAGCTGGGAGGAGCCGACAGCGCCCTTGCCTATCACGACGAGGCTCAGGTAGCCGGTTACGCCAGACCTTACATCGCCGAGCTCACCGCCAGAGGGTGGATCACCGACGCGGTGGAAAACAGCTTTCGTCCCACGGAACCCCTGACCCGGGCGGAGCTGGTAAATCTTCTTAACAACATGATCCAGGTTCTGATTCAAAACAGCGGAAACTACTCTGATAACGTGGAGGGCAGCCTCCTGATCAACGCGGCCGGAGGCGCGGCGCTGTCTAACATGACCATCGCCGGGGACTTGCTCATCGCCCCTGGCGTCACCGGGGCCGTCACCCTGGAGAACGTAACGATTGCCGGGGAAATCCGCAATTTCAGCTCTGTCACACCTGAGATCACCACACCTCCGGCAGAGGCCCCCGTCTCCCCGGTTATCCCCGTCACGCCGGAACAGTCCGACCCCCCCAAGGAGCCGGGGACCCCCGGTTCTGGAGAGGACTTTGACTGGGGCATCGTGGTAACGCCCCCTCCGGCGACCCCGGAAGGCCCTGCCGTCACGGACCCGGAACAGCCCGTTTATCCCGGCATTCAACCCAGCGAGGTATACACTCCCGGCATAACCACCGGGCAAATGTTCGACTATGGCGGACGGCAAGTTCCCGTTTACGCGGGTACGGAACAAAGCCGGCTCTACCCCGGAGATTTCTCTTGGTCCCTGGAACGACCAGACCGTTTGGTCTACAATGGTTCCGCCTTCCGCACCCGTTTTGGCATCGACGTCTCTGCCTACCAGAACCGGGCCAGCGAAAATGAGACCATCGACTGGCAGGCCGTCCGGAACGACGGCGTGGAGTTCGCCATGGTTCGCGTCGGCCTTCGGGGCTATTCCTCCGGCAAGATCGCGGAGGACGCCTTCTACCGCCAGAACATCCAGGGAGCCATGGCCGCCGGAATTGAGACCGGCGTATACTTCTTCGCCCAGGCCATTACCGTGGAAGAGGCCATAGAGGAGGCGGATTTTGTCATACAGTGCCTCCAGGGCCTGAACATCAACGGTCCTGTGGCCTATGACTGGGAAATGGGCGACTCCTCCTACCGGGTCTATGGCATCGCGCCGGAGATGGCTACCGCCTGTGCCATCGCCTTTAGCAAGCGTATTCAGGAGGCCGGCTACACGCCTATGATCTACCAAAGCTCTTATGTCGCCTACATGAAATACGACCAGGGCGCCGTCGCCCCTTACCTGTGCTGGTTCCCCGAGTATAAGAGCGAGAGCTCGGAAAAGCTCTATCCCACCCTTTATTACCAACCGGATTACTGGCAGTTTTCCAGCAAGGCCTCCATCGCCGGCATCGGCGGAAACGTGGATGTAAATATCCAGTTCATTTCATAACCGGAAAACCGGCGGCGCGTGGAATTTTTCCACACGCCGCCGGCTTTATCTCCAAACGAAAAACAGACGGATGATAGCAGGCCTTTCCCCTTCGGAAAGCCGGTTGGAAACCGGAGTTTACTTTCGCTTCACGGGGTAGCATACCTCTGTGACAAACTCATCGGGATTCCGGGTCTCGTGGGGACTGACATGGTAGATGTTGAAAAACAATCCGTCAAAGATCCAACCGTTATCTTCAACCCAGGCGGCAACGGCCTCGTTTACTGCACCAATCTGGTCATAGCTCCCCCGAAAGGTAGCGGAAGCCACCTGTACCGCCGGGACAACCTTAAACTTCACGTGCTCCGTATCGGAATATGTACCTATCACGCTCTTCCGGATCTCCACATCCACGTCCCGGTCCTTAAACTCTCCGTCGTAGAACACAGCGGTACAGAGGGCCGGATCGCCATCTTGAATGTTCATCCCGGCGGTCTCCTGGCAGTAAATTCCCCACAGGTCTCCCTCCCGGTCGTAGTTTGGAAGGATCTGCCGGACGCTGGCCACCTGCCGTTCCGGCAGGGTCTTAACCGTCACATCATATTTCATCATTGTTTCGTCCTTTCTCAGCCGTTCCAGGGCTGTGTCCAGCAGGCGCAGCCGCTTTTGAGCCGTCTCTATACCTTCCAAGACCGACGCCCGCTGCAAAAGAAGGCGGCGCTCCAATACATCGAAATCTCCATAACAGTTCAGCATTTCCCGGATAACAATCAGAGGAAAGCCCATATCCCGAAGAGCCCGGATGCGGTTGGCGGTTGGAAGCTGGCGCTCACTGTAATAGCGATAGCCGGTAAGGGGGTCGATGGACGCCGGGGGTAAAAGTCCGGCGTCGTCGTAGCGGCGCAAAGAGCGGATGCTCACTCTGGATAATTTAGAAAATTCACCGATTTTCAGCATAAGGATTCCTCCACAACGTTGTGAATCTTGAGCTCAGGAAGATCATAAGCCCTCCTCCAGGGGGAGAGTCAAGGGGGAAATGTCAAAAAAAGCGGTTAAAATGAAATCTACGTGGGCAAAGAAAGTCCCCTTCCGTGGGACGCAGTCGAATCCAAAAAGAAAATTTTGAAAAAAATCAAGGAAGGGCTTGACAAAACCGGGGGACTTCTGCTATAGTATCATTTGTCCGTTACGGATGGGCAACATGGCGGCATAGCTCAGTTGGCTAGAGCATGCGGTTCATACCCGCAGTGTCCCCGGTTCAAATCCAGGTGCCGCTACCAAGGTTCCATGGAGCGCTGCAAAGCGCTTCATGGAAGCTCATCCTCTCCCCACTGTCTTTTTGGGAATTTCTAAATTTCAGAAAAAGCAGTAAAAGCGGATTTTAAAAATGGCCCGTTGGTCAAGTGGTTAAGACACGGCCCTTTCACGGCTGTAACATGGGTTCGAATCCCGTACGGGTCACCACTCCATAAGACGCCGTGAGGCACGGCGTCTTATGGGAAGGAAAATTAGATTGGTATTTGGAGGCTTAGCTCAGCTGGTTAGAGCGCATGCTTCACACGCATGAGGCCACTGGTTCGAGTCCAGTAGTCTCCACCATTGACCCGCCGAAACTGTATAGTTTCGGCGGGTTTCTTTTGTTTATTGCAACTTATTCGTGGACTTTATTTTTGGCGTTTTGGTCCGACCCACAAGCTGACCCACACGGGAAAACGACCAGAAAGGACGAAAGAGGACCAGGCAGGATTTTCCTGCCCGGTGCTGCTATTTAGCGGCTTCTTCCCTTCTCACATTTGGCTATTGATTACCGCTCCGATAGTGTCCGCCGCATCCTGCTTCATCTGCGCTGTTGCGTGGGTGTAGGTGTTCAGCGTGAAGCCCGCCGAGTAGTGTCCCAGAGCGCCGGAGAGCGTTTTCACGTCTACTCCATTCTTCAAGGACAAAGTTGCAAAAAGGTGCCTCATATCGTGGAACCGAACGTGTTCCGCGCCTATTGCTTTCAGGATTTTATCATGAGTTCGGCGGAAGGCATCAGGATCGTACATTGTCCCGGTTTTAGGCGAAGGAAACATATACGGATTTCCTGGGTGCTTTTTGTGTTCCTCGACTAGAAGGTCTACCGCCTGCTGTGGAATCGCCAACGTCCGAACAGAGTTCTGCGTCTTCGGTGGACTGACTACCAATTTCCCTTTGATACGGTTTACCTGTTTTGTAACGGAAATCGTCCTGGCTTCTGCATCCAGGTCTGTCCAGAGGAGAGCCAGCAGTTCTCCCCTTCTCAGGCCCGTGGTCAGTTCCAGGTAGAATGCCGCCAGAAGTCCCCGGCGTTCTGCCTCCGCCAAGTACATACCGATTTTCTCCTGCGGCAGAATGCGCATCTCTTTCTTTTCCAGTTTCGGCAGCTTACAGCCCTGAGAGGGATTGGATAAAATCAGGCGTTCCGCTACCGCTTGGTCAAGGCAATTGCTCAGCAGCGTATGGACGCCTCTGACCACCCGAGGGCTGAGGCTCTTGTCTTTCAGTTCAGGGTATCCTTTACGCTGGACCCGACCATTCTTCTGGAGGTTGTTGTAGAACCGCTGAATTTGAATCGTGGTCAGCTTGTCCAGCATGATTTTGCCGATACCTGGAACGATGTGATTCTCGATGTAGTTTTTGTAGTATTCCTTTGTGTTAGGCCGGATGCGAGGCTCGGCGTACACTTCGTACCACGTTTTCACCCACGATGTCACTGTGTAATTCCCGGCCTTAGAGATATCCAGGCGCTGGCCCTCGGCAATGGCCACTTTCAGTTTTTCCTTGACCTCCGCCTGGGTCCTGCCAAGAACATTTTTCGTAATGCGCTTTCCAGTCTCCGGGTCATAGCCCGCCGTGTAGCGCCCTTCCCAGCGGCCATCCTTGCGTTTGCGAATATTCCCTTCGCCGTTTGCCCTGCGCTTTGCCACTTGCTATTCACCTCCGCTTCTGATATCGCCATCGTTTTCATCCATGCACTCCGCCACCAAACGGACACCGAGGCGGAAGCCCAAGATGAAATTCTCGGTCGCTGTGATACTGTTGATCTCATGCTGTGACCGGATGAGTTTTTTAAGAACGTATTGACCATCCTCATTAAGGAATTCCATCAGCTGCTCCTCGCACTTAGCGGCACGGTCCACCGCCCGCTTCAGTTCTGAGCCAGGTATCATCTGCTGCTCACAGGGTGTGATGTTGCCGTAGTAGAGATCTTCCAGGGTTTTTCTCATCTCCACCCACCTCCTTTGCAGCAACACACAATACCCTAACTCTGCGCTAATAGCTACCCCTTAGCCGAAACATTTTTGAGAACTTTTTCCGGCGGACTTTTATCTTTGTTTATGCGACTCAAATTTTGAGTTCGTCACATCGACATTGACGGCCTCCGATACTCCTCGTGATCGTCCGGCTTATGGCCCATGGCGATTTTCTTTTCACGAATCCGACCCATGAGCTTGCTCTCCACATGGCCTCCCGCCGGATTAGGCGGCGGAAGCGTTTCCCAGAAAATGTTGCTCATGTGGTGGAGTAGCCTCACAGTGCAAAGAAGAACAGACGGATCATACTGACGGTGTTCCAGGAGGAACTGGGCAGGTGCGTTACCCTGAACAGCGGACAGCGTTAGCCAATACTCTGCCGCCCCTGGATTCTTTTCCACCTCCTTACCTTGCAGGCAGAGCTTGCCGAGAACATACTGCGCGTATTGGTTCCCTTGGTTCGCGGAAGACGTCAGCAACTGAATTGCCCTGCTGACGTCTTTCGAAACGCCATTGCCCAGGAAGTACATCTTTCCGAGGGAGTACTGGGCGTACTGGCTGTCAGATTTACAGGCATGCTCGTACCACGCCACCGCCTCACTGAGCCGCCCTTGCTCTTGAAGCAGTTTTCCCAGGGCATACTGAGACTTTACATTTCCTATCGCAGCAGAGCAACGGAACCACTCCTCCGCCTTTTCATCGTCCGGCAGCACGCCAAGGCCATCCCGGTACGCTTTGCCCAAGTGATACGCAGCAGAGGTAAAACCCTTATCCCACAGTTGCTCCAGCGTTCTCACCGCTTCTCGTTTTTCTGCCTGTGTGACATCATCATCGTAGAACAACGCTGCCGCCTGGCGGTACCCCAGCACTTCACCATAGCCAACGCTTTGCGGAAGGATTTCCAAATCCGTTTCCAGCTCATCGCTCATCTCCGCATCCTCGAAGGTGAACACACCCAGCCGAAGATTTTCCGCCTCCTGAATAACCAGATTTTTGATTGCACGGAATTCCTTCTGCTGTGAAAGCGGCAGCCGCTGACGAGGCACGTCCTTGTAGTAACCCTCCAGTTCATCCCGCAGGCCGTTCCAGACTTCATAGCAATCCGCCACCTCTGGGAGCTTCGCCAGCTCGTCCACTATGGCATCCACCTGAACCTTGACCGGCTTCTTCAAGTAGCCATAGACCTTTTTGCCCTTGACCGTTTCCAGCGACTGTGACAGCTCCAGCAGCTTGTTTTCAATCACCGGGCTGCCGCAGGAGCCTGAACGCATCTTCTCCAGCAGTTCTTTCATGGTCCGCCGTGACATTGCGACGAGCTCCTTGTAGGAAACATCTTTCTCTTGATAGAGCGTGTACATCTCATCCTGGAAAATATCATTAGAGAACCTGGAGCGAATCTTTTTGACACCCTCTTTGGTCAATCGACCCTGCTTCGGATCATCTGACCAGACCATGGCGTGGACATGAGGATGGTGGCCTTCATCGTGGAACGCCGCATACCAACGGATCTGGTCCGGTGGAATTTTCATGGCCTCCGCGATCTCCACCTGATGGGCCTTGATCAGCTTTCGCCAGCTCTCTGCATGGTCGTATCCAAGCCGCACCGCGTCCTCCCGACGCAGAGACCAGATGAAGGTCCACACGTTTCCGGTATGTGTCTCGACTTCTTTGAGCGCGGCGTCCAGCGACACCGGCCGATTACTGAATAGGCCGTGCTCACCGTGGTGCTCAGCACGGGGCCGCGTTGCGATATACTTCATGTAGCCATCTCTATCCGTGAACTTGTGCGCGTTCGCATCCAGCACCGCAGAGATCAACACAGAGGCGCTGCCGAATGTAGAGACTGCAGAATAGTCTTCGTACTCAGGCAGTTCCTTTGCGTCAGGAAAATCCCGGAGCAGATTTTCAATGAGCTGCTGTTGACCTTTCGTCACAGGAGCACTGCCCTTCAGCTTTTCCACTCGCTCACGAGTTGCGATGTACTTCATGTACCCGGACGCGCTGCCGGCTTTGATGTAGCCGCTCTTTTGAATCAGCCTGACCATTGATCATCCCATCCATTCTGGTACCTAACAGCCTCTTCGAGATTGATGACCCCGTTGGTCTTTTTGACGTCCCGGATGCAGCGCGCACGCAGACGTTCCAGATCATCCAGGGGAATCTGATTCACCGCTGCAGTGATATTCGAGGTCATGTCTTGTTCCACGACCAGCTTGAACAGCAGCTTGCCGATCCGGGTACCCATCGCTCCTAATTTGCCCTCTAGCACATCCGCAAGGACACGCGGGAGATAGCTGACGGCATCTTGTGTATTCAGATAGCCAGTGTAGAAGCGGATGGCCTTTTCGATGTACTCATTTTTCGTAGTGCAGTTGTCTTTTGTATAGCTGGTTTCCACCTGACTCCACGCATCCGGAGTGAGCCAGACCGTGTGCCGCTTTTTATCTTCATTCATGCTGAAATATCCTCCTTATTCCAAATTAGCGTCATGCCAAAGCCTTCAACGGCAGGGCTTAGAGGGACCCTTGGGAATATCAGCGTCAATCGGTCTGCTCCCCCGTCAAAAAAGCGTCAGTCTTTGCCCCCGCAACTGCCCGCACTGCGGGCAGAAGTCCTTGCCCTGGCGCACGGAAAGCACCAGGGCTTTCTCCTGCTTTTCTTTCGTCCTTCGCAAACCGCCGTGTTTCGGCGCAGAACACCCTCACGGGAGTGTCTGCCTTGTCCAGGTGGAAGAATCGCACATGGCGCCTTACAGGCGTTCACACGGGGTGTCCTTCGCTGGAGTCCATCGTTCTCAAACTTCAGAGCATTCATCACTGCCGCCACTCGTGTTGCGCTCCACCCACTGGACAAACTCCTCTTTGGGAACCACGATACGGTTCCCAATTTTCAGTGTTGGGAAGTCCCGCTGGTGCATCAGCTCATAACCGCTGGACGGGGAAACTCCCAACACCTTTGCCACTGTTTTCGCGTTGAGGAACAGCGGCAATTCATCATAGCTCTTGTACACAGATTCCTTCATCGTCATCCTCCGCCGACTTTTTATTCATACATTTCCTTGCTCTATTTGGAAGAGCACTACGCTCCATCCAGCGGCTTCCACTCACTCCTGTCCAGCAGATAGTAGCGATTGCAGGTCCGCCGGTAACCACCGCTCCTCAGTTTTTGTACCGCTCCCTTCACATCAATGAATCCCCGTTCCCGCAAACAGTGCAGAGCTCTTCTGACGCTGGACTCCGAACAGCCGCAGGCGACGGCGATGGTTCGTACATTTATCTGGCAGGCGTTCCGGTTGCCGGAGCAGAATACCAGGTAACTGTACACCGCCAGTTGATGGGCCGTGAGGCTGTGATAGAAAATCTCGGCGTCAAGTTGAAAAAGCTGCTTATTGTAATATCGCATTGTATTCCTCCTCTTCTCTCGGACAGGATAACAGAGGTTTGACAGAAGAACAAGCATTCTGTATAATATTTTCTGATGTGATATAAATTTTCGATTTTAGGGCATATCTGGATTTTCAAAAGGCGGTGTGCTTTCCATGTTCGGACCCAGCTTTGATTTGTCTGACTACCAACATCCCGAATCCGCAAACTACCATTCTCAGTGGAGTGGCTGTGCAGACCTCTCTCCTTCTTTCTTTGAGAACAGCGTTTCTTATTTGTCGGAAGAGAAAAAGCTTTACATCAGTGTCAGTCCCGTTTATGAGTTTGAGGCAATGTTCGATCTGTATGAAGATTTAGAATATCCCATTCCAGAGAAATACCAAAAAGAGCCAACTGAGCCGGAGGTAGAATTCTGGCGCAGCAAACTTCAAGACCGTCGAGGAAAGTTTGGGCGTACCTTTCTCGTCAATCCACCCGAGCCGCTCTACCCTCACGACTCATCCGAACAGCGGATCAACGCATTTAGCGGCACGACAATTGTCGTGCCGCTGGGAGAAGGTATCTTGAATTTTTGCTATGCGGATTTCAGCTCCGCCTTTGAGCACTGCGGGACAGCTTATCGGCAGCTCACGCAAGTTGCCGATAAGCCGCCAGCGATTCATAGCGCCAAAGAAGGCGTTATCCATATCTTTGAGCAATACGAAGAACTATTTCCAGCTCTCAGCAAGGTTTTCTACTCCTCCATATACACAGCCGCTTTCCCTCCGCAGTTTGCCCGAAGAACAGAAAGGGCTTTGGAGTATTACCAGCAGTATCTCGCCCTCTTGCAAACGGAGTTTCTGGAACTCCTTGAATTCTGCCTGGATAAAAATTTCCGTCCCAAGGTGCTTGGCCAGTTGTATCCGTCAGAGCGTTACAGTCTTTGGTGCAGAATCAAAGGCTTGTCCTCATCGCACGTACGCCGGGAAACCTTTCAGCCTGACTCTTATGATCCGCATGGCACAACGATGCCCTTTGGGGCTGACCTTGATAAGCTGGACACCAACGAAGAGGTCATCTTGATGCCTGAGCAAAAAGCCTTTTGTGAAGAATACAGTCTGGCAGAGTATGAGCTTCAGATGCACTACACAATCCCCTGTTTCATTTCCTCCAGTTACACCTGTAGCAACCTGCGGGATATGCTGTACCTGGAATTTTCAAAAATTCTGGAGGTCGGACTGGAGTTCCAAAAGTGCAAACGCTGTGGGAGGTATTTCATTGTCAAGGGCAACTATCACGGAGCATACTGCGACCGCATTGCGGAGGGCGAGCACCGCACCTGCCAGCAGCTTGCGGCGCAGGAAACATATCTGGAGAAACTGAAAAACAACGATGGGAAGAATCCGCTGAGTGTCTACCAGAAATACTATAAACGATACTTCGCCAGGGTCCAGGCCGGGAGCCTTAAACGAGAAAAATTCAAGCTGTGGCAGTATGAGGCTGTTCAAATGAGGGACACTTGTCTAAAGGGTGACCTGCTGCTGCAGGAATTTGAGGACTGGCTGGAGGGCAGTATGCCAAACCGCCCCCATAAGTGCAGCCAATGATTCCATTTCCATGTGGACTAAGTTCAAAAAGCCTCCACCTTAAAGGTGCATATATTGCTGCGCATCCCTGGTTTCGAAGTTCAACTGTTCAGCAGCCAGCTTGACCCATAAAGTTATGAAAACGGGAGATGCCAAATCAGAACATCCCCCGTTTCATCTTATTAAGTGCTAAGTCCTTGCTATAACAAAGATCTCATTTATTTCCCTGCGTTTTTCCATCAGATGGGGATATAAGAAACCGATGCAGAAATCGTCATCGTAACGAAGATCATGCAGCAGACGATTGCTCCTGTCCAAACGTTATTTGTGATTTTGTAGAACAGCCTATTGAAAATTGGCAGGAGAAACATCATGACCAGTAGACCGAAGACCATGTTCACGTACAGCCAAATCTCAGTGCCATTGCCCCAATACCCATAGAACGGTGTTCCTGTGGCAAAATAGCATACATAGTTAATCAGCAGAATAAACGCCAGCCCAACGCTGTTTGCGAGCGCACCCACAAGAATGGTCTTCCACTCGCTCCAGCCCTCCCGTCCTATGCTGCAATTCACCCGGATGGAATTGGAGATATAGAACACAAAGAGGATGGGGATGTATTCAAGTGCCGTGACAAACATTCTCTTATTGAGCGGTGCCGCGGATACCAGCATGAATCGGAAATCCTCGTGGAACATCCAATAGCTGACCTGTACAAGGAAATAGAACGCGCCGAATAAAAGCAATGCGAGGAAAACAGCCTTTGCCGAATTTTGCAGTACACCGCTCCGCTCATTTCCCCTGATTTTGATTTCCTGGAATTTCCCCCAGTCAAAGACCTCAACGTCCGTCCCTTTGGCCTTTGCATGCGCCTTTTCATAAGCCCACTCGGCAATAGTCGTTCCAAAGAAGATTATCAGTCCAATCGTGCCATTGACCAGTGCCCAAAGAAGTATCGCGTTTACCATTCTCGCCGGGAACACAAAGGTAAACACCTTTGCGGAATTTCCAACCGGGAAAATCTCAATGGAGAGATTGGCCAGAGGGATGTAGTCGAGACAGGCAATGATGGCCGTGAGAAGAATACTGGACCAGAAGATAACCTTATGGGACACAGTATGCCGCTTTGCGGAGAGTGCCTTCACACCGTCTTCTTTTCCGCTGTTCAATGCGGCGAAGAAGGGCGTCTTCATCAGCACGGCACAGAGGGAGATGATAAAAACAAACGCCGCCGCGAGGGCAAGGCCATTGGACATCTCTTTCCAAAACCAAATCTGGCTACGGCCGCTGACGCCGGAGTTCATTCCCAGACTTTCATCAAAGAAATCGATGGTATTGGCGATGCTGGTTCTGTCGTACATCTCAAAACAGTGATTGATATTTTCGCGGTGCACGATCCGGTAGGTTCCTGTCTCCATATCGCCGTAGCCATAGTCATAGGCAACTTTATCAAAACTGTCCTGCGCACCGTTTACCTCATTGATAAAACGGAGGCTGATGACCTCAAAGGCCGAGGTATCCGTCTGATAGCGGAAGGCTCCCTCATCGTAGTACGCATAGGACAGGGCGGCGTTGCAGTTGAGATTTTTGTATTTTTCCGCAGAGGACGCCTTGATATAGCCAGAGATATACACGGATTTGATGACACTCTCCTGGTAACTCTCTCCCGCCATATCCGCAGCCAGTGTGCATACATTTCCGCCGCCTGCGGAGTGCCCCACCGCTCCAAACCGCGTTTTGTCGCAAAATCGGAAATCGTCCGTATTGTTATAGATGTACTGCACGAGGTATTCAATACCGTTTGCGCCGGCGGTGGAGGGCTCGTTCGTTCCTCCCTGACCGCCTGGGTCCATGCAGAACGCGACGAAACCGCGCCGGGCCAATTCAAGGCAATACTGCGCCATAGTCGCCTTTGTACGGGTGAAGCCAGGCAGGACAAACACCGTAGGGGCAGGGGTTTCCGCCGTTGCCGTTTTGGGCACATACATCGTGACCGCGTAGGAGGTGTCATTCTCCAGGACAAACGGTTTGCCGTTGATCTCACCGTTGTTGTAAGCGCAGGTCATATCACGATCCAGCCTGAAATCGCTGACCTTGACGGAAAAGCCCGCCGTCTCAACGCACATTGCGGCAAAGCCGCTGAGGAACACAATGGCAAGGGCAACGCACATTGCGATAAAGGACCTCGTCCTGTGAAGCGGCCCGTTTTCTGTGGAGGCACGCACTTCTCCGCCGCTCTTGGCAGGTTTCCGATTCTGCCGCACCACCACAAGCTCGTCCTCCGTCTTGCGGAAAAGCGTGATCCCATTGAGAATAAACGCAGGCAGACAGAGGATACTGACGATCCAGCATACGAGAAATTTTCTCTGTGCACCTTTTTCCAGAGTGCCCTCCGTCATGCTCTCACTGATCGAGGTGATCACAAAGCCGTTATACAGGCAGGCCAGGCCAAAGATCAAAAGCAGCCAATACAGGCCATTCGAAAAAGCAAAGCAACACGCCGCCGCAATCAGCCACAGACCTGTAAACACATAGGAGCATATAGACGCGGCTTTCATCAATCTGCGTTTTAAGTACATCGTTTCTCTCCTTTTTCAGGTTATCTCGTTTTACGCACCAATCGCTTCTGCGTATCGACGGTCAGGTGCCGTACTCGCTCTGAATCCAAGCATAGACGGACTGGCAAAGCTCAGTATCTGATATTCGGGCAATATAACGAGCCTTGCTGCCAACCATCACATCACCCGTGTTTTCGAGGAAATCCGTTCCCTCCGCAAAACTGCCTTTTTCCGCCAGATTCTCGCTGTTCGACCAGCCAATCATCATATCCACATCCGCGTCTTTTTTGATTGCCGCACAGGTATCTCCCACACTCCCCTCATAACCGCGGAGAAGGATATCCATCTCATCCGGCTTATAATTTTGAGAGGCAAGATACTCATACAGTCTTGTCTGGAACAAGTCCATCACATCCTGACCCAGGCCGGACGTATCAGTCTTTGCATACCAGGCAATGACAAGGTCCCGCTTCGGCACATCCTCAAACACCGCATAGAGTGTGACACTCAACCGCTCGCCATCCACATGCTCCTTTACGTCGTCATAGCGGATCAACTCCCGGTTTTCGCTGACTGGGACCGCGCTTCCGCCCGGCTCTTCCGCGCTTTCCTGGGTAGTCCAGCCAATAAACATCTTTCCTCCCGGGGACTCTGGTTCCGGAACTACCGCATTGTTGAAAATGTTTACGGTATAGCAGCCATAATACTCGCCATTGGATTCAAGGACCACCTGTAAATCCTTTTCAAGCCCTTTTACGGCTGAGCATCCCGCAAGGACTGTCACGCACACAGCCATTGCAAGCAGGCGCAGAATGAAATATTTTTTCATGATTGCCTCCCTCATCGTTCAAATAATTCCACTGTTCCAAAAATTATGGAGTACATTTTTCATGCGCGTTCTTGTATAAAAAAATCTCAATTCGTCCCGTATTCCAGGCAGAGCAAAATGATTTCAATGAGTTCCTGCCGGGAATACAGGGGCGAATTGAGACAAGAGGAATTTCCAGTGAAATTACAGCCGCGCCACGCCGCTGGCACGGGCCGCCTCTGCCGTCGCTTTCGCCACGGCATCCTTCACACGGGGATCAAAAGCCTTGGGCAGGATATAGTCCGCGTTCAATTCCTCGTCGCTGACCAGCCCGGCCAGGGCGTAAGCCGCCGCTACTTTCATCTGGTCGTTAATATCCGAGGCCCGAACGTCCAGGGCGCCGCGGAAGATGCCGGGGAAGCAGAGGACATTGTTGACTTGGTTGGGATAGTCGCTGCGTCCGGTGGAGACCACCGCCGCGCCCGCCGCCTTGGCCTCCTCTGGGAAGATCTCCGGAGTGGGATTGGCACAGGCGAAAATGATGGGGTCCTTCGCCATGGAGCGCACCATGTCCGCCGTCAGGGTCCCGGGGGCGGACACGCCGATGAACACATCCGCTCCGCGGATCACCTCTGCCAGAGTGCCTTTCTCTTTGGCAAAATTCGTAATTGCCGCCATTTCCTCCTTGATAGGATTCAGGCCCTCCCGGCCCTGATAAATGGCGCCTTGGCGGTCTGTCATGACAACATTCTTCAGACCCATGGACATCAGCAGGCGGATGATGGCAATGCCCGCCGCCCCCGCGCCGGAGGTGACGATCTTCACATCCTCCAGCTTCTTGCCTACCAGCTTCAAGGCGTTGATGACCCCAGCCAGGGTGATGACCGCCGTGCCGTGCTGGTCGTCGTGGAAGATGGGGATATCACAGCACACCTTCAGCCGTTTCTCAATTTCAAAGCACCGGGGAGCGGAGATGTCCTCCAGGTTCACGCCGCCAAAACTCCCGGCCAGCAGCCGGACCGTTTCCACGATCTCATCCACGTTCTTGCTGCGGACGCAGAGAGGAATCGCGTCCACATCGCCGAAGGCCTTGAACAGCACGCATTTCCCCTCCATGACGGGCATTCCCGCTTCTGGGCCAATATCACCCAAGCCCAGCACCGCCGTACCGTCGGTCACCACCGCCACGGTGTTCCAGCGGCGGGTCAGGTCGTAGCTTTTGTTGACGTCCTTCTGGATTTCAAGACAGGGCTCCGCCACGCCGGGCGTATAGGCCAGACTCAGGGCCTCCTTGGAGTCCACTGCCGCCCGGGCCGCAATTTCCAGCTTGCCCCGCAGCGCATAGTGCATTTTCAGAGATTCCTTTGCGTAATCCATCATTCGTTCCGCCTTTCGTGTTATTTTCGTTGTTGCATCGTTTGGGACTTTAGAAGGGACCGTAATTGATCCCCACACCGATCATGATAAACACACCGCCAATGGCGATAAAGACCAGCAGCCACTTCCAAGCAAACTTCAGCCAGCGGTCCCAGGGAACGCCCGCGCAGCCGATGCAGCCCATCAAAACGCTGGAAACCGGCGTGACCAGGTTGGTAAAGGCGTCACCAAAATTGAAGGTCTGGACTACGGTCTGCTGGGTCAGGCCCAAAACATCGCCCACGCCGGAGAAAATGGGAATTACAGTGGTGGCTTGGGAGGAGGAAGAGCAGAGCACGAAGTTGATGAGCAGGTTGCTGATGTACATACCGATGGCAGAGACATAGGCGGAGCCGCCGGAGAACAGGCTGGCCATGGCGTGAACAATGGTATGGATGATATTGCCGGAGCTGAGGATGGTGTTGATTCCGGTAGCAAAGGCGACTACCAGCGCTGCGCCGGTCATGGTCTTCGCGCCCTTGACGAACTCCTTGGCGATTTTGTCCGGAGAAAAGCCGCTGATCAGGCCGCAGGCAATCGCGGTGAGCATAAACACCGCCGGGATGGCGTCCGCCGTGCTCCAGCCGTGCGTTGCGCCGTAGACCAGAACCCCAAAGCCGATGATAAAGGTAATCAGCGCGCCGATCCTGCGCGGCGTCAGCTCCGCCTCCTCGGACGAGCCGTCTGCTTCTGCGGCAACGCCCTCCACCCCATGGAGAATGCTTTTTGTGGGGTCTTTTCGGATTTTCTGGACATAGCGGATCAGGAACACGGAGCCTACCGCCCACAGGACGACGGAGGCGATGATACGAAGCTGCCAGCCAGTGAAGATCTCCAACCCCACCAATTCCTGGGCAACCGCGGTGGAGGAAGTACAGAACGCGCCGCCCGCCTGCCCACAGATCTCGCCCATGAGCACCAAGGTAACGCCCACCAGTGCGTCTCCGCCGAGGCTGCGTCCCAAAATCAACGCGATGGGAACAAACGCAATAATCGGTGTATTGATGCCCATGGTCCCCAGGATGGTAAACACGCCCAGGAGCAGAGGGACGATGATGTACAGGTTGTTTTTATATTTGGATACCAGCTTCCCAATGGAGGCGTCGATGCATTTTGTTTCGTTGATTACGCCAATCGCTCCCGCGATCATGGTAATCATGGCTATGATGGAGACCTGCTTGCTAAAGCCGCCCGGCAGGGCCAGAAATGCTTGCCAGGGGCCGACCGGTGTCTGGTCAATGTAGTGGAAGGAGGCGGCGTCAATCGCCTTTCTGCCGTTGATCTCAATCTGTTCATAGGCTCCAGCGGGGATGACGTAGGTGGCGAGAGTGGCGATGGCCGCAATCGCCAGCATAATGATGAGTTGATGGGGAACGCGGAAGGTTCTCTTCTCCGTCTTTTTCATAACGTTTCTCCTTCTTTATTCACGCTTTTCCCGTGTCCTGTATCGACTCTATAATCTTTCCGCGCCAGCAAAGTTGGCTTTTCTCGTTGCGGTAAAATCCGCTGAAAAACTGGTCGTAGCTAATCCAGCTCTCCTCAGGGTAATTGGCGTGGGGCATATCCCGGACAATACCCACCGACAGCATGGGAACTCCCTGTTCGTCCGGCCAGCAGTACCAGGTGATCGGGTCTGTGGTCCAGGTCTGTATGCGCTTTATATCTAATTGACAGCGCTCCAGCTTCTCCATGATGTCCCGCCGCAGCTCCGGGATCAGGCGGAAGGGGAGCTCTGGGTCTTCTCCCCTTTCTGTGCAGAAGGCGTCCTCCGCGCCGCAGAGAAACAGGGTAGGGATGACGGGAGCAGTCCGAGGATACGTTCCATGCACCTTCTTGGGGTGGTACATCCCGGACCAGCTGGCGCAGGCGGTAAACAGGTCGCTGGCGCAGGTGGACAGCACGTCCGCCATAATGCCGCCGCTGCTCTGTCCGCAGGCGTATATCCGGCCTTGATCAATGGGAAGGCGGCTCTCAACATCCGCCACCATTGCCCGGATAAAGGCAACATCGTCAATCGGCGTCCCCTCATAGCTGCCGTTCCAATAGAGAACATTCTTCAGCCCGCCCAGCTTCTGCTGGTGGATACCAGCCTGTGGAAAGACCGTGATGAATTTCCGGGCCTCCGCCACCTGGAACAGGTTGGTCAGGTCAAAGAAAGTCTCCGCCGTGCCACCCCGTCCGTGCATCGCCACTACCAAAGGCCACTTCCGATCTGGCGTACAGCTCTCCGGCACATATTCGTACCAGAGGCGGTCCATTCCGCCGATCTCCCGCTGCTGGAGCACCGCGCCCAGATCGGAGGGCCGCTTGAAATACCGGAGGTTTTTCTGCCCATAGCCCCGGTGCCGCCGGGCCAGCCCGATATAACCCCACATGCGCCGCAGAGACTCCAGGCTGACATCCTCGTTTCCCAGCGTGACGCGGACCTGGGCGATCTGCTCCTCGTTGACCTCGCTGTACCGCCGCACCGGCGAGGGCATCCAGATCAGATCCGCGCCCTGGCCGGAAAGCGGCGGCTCTGCCGCGTGGTTTTCGGCCTTCCAGTAATTTACGGCGGCAGCCGTATGCTCGTCCATGGACGTAACCGCCAGCCACACCGGCAGCTGACACTTCACGGCGGCAATCCGCAGCTCAGATCCGTTCTGCTCCTGACTGGCTACCCGTGCGTCCCGGGTCTCCAGCAGATTACGGGTCAATGCCCCAAAGCTGAACAGGCCGCTCCACTCGCTGGTCATCCGCTGGGCCGCCTGATGGGCAATCACCGCTCCATCCCCGATGCCGCAGGCGTAGATGTTGTCCTGCATGGTTACATAGAAATCCCGCCGCTGGATTGCCGCGTAGACAGCGTTCATGTAGTCTGCGTCGCCGCCATCCGTTTGCCAGCCGCCCTTTTCCGGCATCAGCAGAAACAGGAACAGCTGCTCCTGATCAGCCATGGCCCGCAGGCCCGACGCCTCCAGATAAGACAGCAGATCATGCCTTGAAGGCGGCGCAACTACTAGGCAGGGCTGGCAATATTCCAAATCTTTTGGAATGTAGGTAAGAAATTTCCGCTCTTTCCCCGCGACGCTTACCGATTCCCAGAAACAGCCATACAGAAGCGTCCGATTGGGATGGGCAAAATCTACCGGAAGACTGGCCACATCCTCCGGCAAAGATTTGACCGTCAATTTATCCATTTTTCTCCTCCCCTCAATTTGATTTCCTGTGTTTTTAACCAATTTCAGAATACCCCCTTGACCTGATAAAGTCAATTTTATATATTATATACTACTATAAATTTAATTTATGGAGATGCGCTATGCGAAACGAGTTGGAATACATCTATATGGTTTACCAAAAGGGCAGTTTTTCCAAAGCGGCGCAGGCTCTTTATCTCACTCAGCCAGCGCTGAGTATTGCTATCCAAAAAATTGAAAACGAGATTGGGATGCCCCTATTTGATCGAAACCAGAAGCCGCTGGGCTTGACGGCTGCAGGACGCATCTACATAGACAAGATCGAACAGATGCGCGTTTTAGAAACCGAGCTACAAAGCCAGCTATTAGATTTGACGGATATGAATATGGGTACTCTGCGAATCGGCGCAACCAGCTATATCATTTCCTGCATCCTGCCGCCGATATTACTTGCGTTCAAAGAAGAATATCCAGGCATCAGCCTGGATATTGTTGAGGCGGGTGCTTATGAATTGAAGGAACTGCTGCGGGACCGGAAGCTTGATTTTACCTTCATCAGCCAACTGGCCAAGGACTCGGATTTCAGCTATTATCCGGGGTTCCGCGATCAAATCATTTTGGCGGTGCCGATCAGTTTTCCGGTCAATGGGAGGCTGAGGAAAGCTGCCATGACCTGCGCAAACATTCAGGCAAACCGCCACTGGAATGGCGATCAGTCCTGCGTGGATCTGAAGGACTTCGAGGACACGCCCTTCATCCTGCTGGAGTCCAAATACGACCTCCGCAAACGCACAGACGCTTTCTTTGAGGAATGCTCCGCTGTCCCGAATATCTGTATGGAGATCACCCAGATCGTCACTGCTTTTGCCTTAGCAGCGGCAGGGGTCGGGGCAACATTTGTCCCCGACCGCGCAATTACGAAAGAACACCCGGAGTTGGCATTTTATAAACTATCCTCGCCTCAGACTGTACGGGATATGCGTATCGTGATCAATAACAAACACTATATTTCCAAGGCGGCAAATCGCTTTGTCGATATGTTCGTTTCCTATTACAAAGCGGAACTTGAACAGCTCTAGTCGATAAAGACAACCAGGGCCGCGATATACAGCCGCTCCTTTGGATTCAGTCGTTACGGGACGAAGGTCTATTTTCAAGTACTATTTCAAGCTTTTGACAGTTATGCGCTATCTACGCATACAGCGGTAAACCGCACGGCGGTGGAATTCACGGGTAAACAACCCTTTCTCTCTACGCTGCCTTTTTATTCATACATTTCCTTACTCTATTTGGAAGGGCAGATGTATATTGCGGTCTATGTGTACTTTACCGCAACGGACTGACTAGAACCAATCCCTTTTCTTATTGTACCTTTTGTCTCTTTTACTTCCTGTTACTTGCTCTTCGTGGTCCAAGCTATTTGTTTCTGACCCACAACTTGACCCACGACAGGAAAAATTAAAGCGGAAACAGTGGAACGAGCAGGATGGTGAAATAACAAATCCGGGCACGAAAAGCCTGGATGGAGTGGGAAAAGCGTTGTCCGCTCCCTTATCGAATATTCACACGCATGAGGCCACTGGTTCGAGTCCAGTAGTCTCCACCAT